>CAYTVH010000007.1:0-37394 GCA_964441805.1 uncultured Oscillospiraceae bacterium
TTGACATCTGCCTTATACTGTTCTGAGAATATTACTGAGCACATGGCTACAGGCATAGCTGCTTCGATAACTATGGCAGATGCCAGCAGGCTTCCTGTGCCGATTATCAGCTTGACGAACACCAGACCTATGAGCGGTGTGATGATCAGCTTCAGCAGGCAAACGATATATGCATGCTTTGCCCTGAACAGTTCGCGAAAATCTATGTCTGCAAGATGAGAACCGATAACGATCATTGCCAGCGGACTTGTGATGTTGCCGATGGATGTCAGCGGGCCATTGATTATATCGGGCAGAGTCACTCGTCCGATAAACAGTGCCAGCCCTATTATCAGACCGAAAAAGCACGGATTGAGACTTTCTTTGATGGTCTGCCTTATCATAGCCTTCTTGTCGATCTTTTCTTTCGTTGGCTTGATCAACACTATACCGATGGTGAACATGAACAAGTTGTAAACCGCATCGCAAAGAGCCCCGTAGAGCACAGCTTCCTGACCGAACAGACCGCTGAGTACAGGGAATCCGATGAAACCTGTATTCCCGAACATCAGCATGAATGTGAATATTCCTGACTGGGTCGGAGGCAAATTGGCCTTCTTGCTTGCCAGCCTTGCCAGCACCATGGTCACCGCTATGATGCAGGAGAATATGATTATGGCATATTTGCAGTTATTGAGTATCTCCATTGAGAACTCCATCTGCATGGATACTATGATAAGACAAGGAAATGTTACATTGGTAATAAGCGATGACATGCCTTCGGCATGCTGCTTTGTCAATATTCCCATTTTTTTCATTATGTATCCCGGCAGCATTATTATGAAAATCTTTGCCAGGGCTATGATAATATCAAGTGTTCCCATCGGTTCTCCTAGTTCTTCGAATAAATCGTTTTAGTGCTCACGCCTTCCAGTGCTCCCAGTTTTCCGGAAAGGGCACTGATGGTGTTCTGCTCAGCCTCCAGTGCGATGCTGATTATGGACAGCTCCTTGCTTGGATGAGGCACGCCCATACGCCCTATTATATACTTTCTGTAATCATGAAGCAAGGCATTCAGTTTCTCAACCGATGCCTCGTTCTCAACGATTATTCCGATAAGAGCCGTTCTCGTCTCTTTGTTCATACTTACTCCTTACATCAATCATGCCGGCCTGTTTAATGCTTATGTCTGTGACCGCCTTCTGCAACATTGGATCTGATGATCGATTTTGAAATGGCTATCTTGGCCTTGAGGACGTCATTTGGATCGGCAGTCTCCTCATTCTTGACCAGCCAGTCCTCGGCCTTAGCCTTTTCGCTGAGCACCCTTTCCATATCTATGTCCTCAGACCATTCAACAGCATCCGTATATATGATGATACTGTCCTTCACATCTATGAAGCCGCCGGCGATGGCAGCCACACGAAACGTGTCCTTGTCTGCCCCCTCTTCCTGGATCCAAAGCTCCCCTATATCAAGAAGCTTGCATGCCCATGAATGTCCGTACATGAAGCCCTCGTCACCCTCCAGGGTAGTGGCTATCACCAGCTCCACGGATCCACGATAGAACAGCTTGGAAGGAGTTATTATTTCCAATTTTACGCTGTTTGCCATAACATTCTCCTTCTAATTATCTTCTGCTCTTTTCAAACTTCTCAACGACCTCATCGATGCCCCCTGCCATCAGGAACATCTGCTCAGGGATCTCGTCATGTCTTCCTTCAAGGATCTCTCTGAATCCTTTGATGGTTTCCTTAAGCGGCAGATACTTGCCCTCCATTCCGGTGAACTGTGACGCTACGCTGAATGGCTGGGAAAGGAATCTCTGGATCTTTCTGGCTCTGGCTACGATGAGCTTGTCGGAATCAGAAAGTTCATCCATACCCAGGATGGCGATGATATCCTGCAGGTCTTTGTATCTCTGGAGCACTTCCTGTACGCCTCTGGCAGTATTGTAATGTTCTTCGCCCAGGATCAGCGGATCCATTATTCTCGATGTGGATTCAAGAGGATCTACCGCAGGGTAAATACCCAGAGATGAAATGGCTCTGGAAAGTACGGTGGTAGCATCAAGGTGAGCGAATGTTGTTGCAGGTGCCGGGTCAGTAAGGTCATCGGCAGGAACGTATACCGCCTGTACCGATGTGATGGAGCCCTTCTTTGTGGAAGTGATCCTTTCCTGCAAAGCGCCCATTTCCGTTGCCAGGGTAGGCTGATATCCTACAGCCGAAGGCATACGTCCCAGCAGAGCTGATACTTCTGAGCCCGCCTGGGTAAATCTGAATATGTTGTCGATGAACAGAAGCACGTCCTGTCCTTCCTTGTCTCTGAAATATTCGGCCATGGTAAGACCTGTCAGGGCAACTCTCATTCTTGCTCCCGGCGGCTCATTCATCTGTCCGAACACCATGGCAGTCTTGTCGATAACGCCCGATTCTATCATTTCGTAATACAGGTCGTTACCTTCTCTTGTTCTTTCGCCTACTCCTGCGAATACGGAGATACCGCCATGCTCTTTCGCAATGTTATTGATAAGTTCCTGGATCAGTACTGTCTTACCTACTCCTGCACCTCCGAAGAGACCTACCTTGCCGCCTCTTGTATAAGGTGCGATAAGGTCGATTACCTTTATCCCTGTTTCGAAGATCTGCGCTGAAGTGTCCTGTTCTTCGAATGACGGTGCCGCTCTGTGGATGACTTCCTTAAGTTCTGATTCCACAGGACCTTTCTCGTCTATAGCTTCACCTATTACGTTGAACATTCTTCCGAGAACTTCTTTTCCCACGGGAACGCTGATTCCTGTTCCTGTATCAAAAGCTTCCATCCCCCTTTTAAGTCCATCTGTCGAGGAAAGGGCAATGCATCTTGCCACATCATCACCGATATGCTGAGCAACTTCAGTAACGATGATGCGGTCTTCGTGTTTTATCTCAACTGCGTTGAGAAGTTCCGGCATTTCGTCTTCTTTGAATTTTATATCGATGACAGGGCCTATTATCTGATGGATTATTCCCTTGTTCATTTTAGCCTCCTATTTTAGTGCCTCTGATCCGGCAACTATCTCTATGATTTCGTCGGTTATGGCCGACTGACGAGCTCTGTTGTAATTGAGAGAAAGGACTTCCAGCATCTCTCTGGCATTATCCGTGGCATTTTCCATTGCCATTCTTCTTGCTGCATGTTCACATGTGGCAGATTCAACCACTGCAGCATGTATCATCATCTCAACATACTTGGGAACCAGGTAGTTGAATACGGCTTCCACGGATGGTTCATATTCCACAGGTTTACTGTGTTTCATGATTTCAGGGTCATGCTCTATTTCGAACGGCAGCAGGGTCACGTTCTTCACTTCCTGCTCCATGGAACTGATGAATGATGTATATATCAGCACCACTTCATCGATTTCCCCCTTATTATACATCTCTATGATAGGTCTGCTCATCTCTCTGGTTTCAAGGAAGGAAATGTTTTCAGGAGGGGCCAGGTAATCGTCATAAACCTTATATCCTCGCTTTTCAAAATACTCCTTGCCTTTGCTTCCTATGGCCAGGATAACAGGTTCTTCCCAGTCGGCATCGATGTCCTTCTGTGCTTCTTTGAGGACATTTGTGTTGAATCCTCCGCACAGTCCTCTGCAGCTGGTAACGACTATATAACAGGTAGTCTTGATCTCTCTGTTCCCAAGGAGGTATTCCTGAGGGATATCTTCAGGACTGCTGTTGAAGATTTCTGCTATTGTATGGGTGATGTAGTGCGAATTTTCATTGGTTTTTTCAAATATGGCTTTGGCTTTTCTCAGCTTTCCTGCTGATACCAGCTTCATGGCACTGGTAATGTGCTCAGTGCTGGTTACGCTTCTGATTCGTCGTTTTATATCTTGGATGCTGTCTACTGCCATAAAGATCCCCCCTTTTAAAGGTTCTTAGCGAATTCTTTCTTGTAGATCTCAAGGCCTTCTTTCAGCTGTGCTTCAGCTTTTTCATCCATCTGGCCTGTTGCCTTGATGGTCTTGCCCACTTCAGGATAATGGGTATCGATGAAATCGTAGAGACCTTTTTCAAAAGCCTTAACGTTTTCAACGCCGATATCTGCAAGATACTTATTGATGGCTGCGTAGATGATCATTACCTGATGTTCTACCGGTACAGGCTGATACTGCGGCTGCTTCAGGATCTCAAGCAGCACTTCCCCGTGCTCCAGTCTCGCCTTGGTTTCGGCATCCAGATCGGATCCGAACTGGGAGAAGCTGGCCAGTTCTGTATACTGAGCCAGTTCCAGCTTAACTGAGCTGGAAACTTTTTTCATAGCCTTGATCTGTGCATTCCCACCTACACGGGAAACGGATATACCGGAGTTTACCGCAGGTCTCTGTCCTGTGAAGAACAGTTCGGATTCCAGGAATATCTGTCCGTCAGTGATGGAAATAACATTTGTAGGGATATACGCCGATACGTCTCCTGCCTGGGTCTCGATGATAGGCAGAGCAGTTATGGATCCGCCGCCCAGCTCATCTGAGAGCTTGGCTGCTCTTTCAAGAAGTCTTGAATGGAGATAGAAAACATCTCCCGGATAAGCTTCTCTTCCGGGCGGTCTTCTCAGCAGCAGAGACATGGCTCTGTATGCCACCGCATGCTTTGAAAGATCGTCGTATATTATCAGCACATCTTTTCCTTGATACATGAAATGTTCCGCTATGGCACACCCTGCGTACGGCGCGATGTACTGAAGCGGTGCCACATCAGATGCAGTTGCCGATACTATGATGGTATATTCCATGGCGCCCTTGTTTTCAAGGGTCTGCATCAGCTGTGCTACTGTAGAGGCCTTCTGTCCTATGGCAACATAGATACAGATAACGTCTTCTTCTTTCTGATTCAATATGGTGTCAACGGCAATGGCAGTTTTACCTGTCTGCCTGTCGCCGATTATTAGCTCTCTCTGTCCTCTTCCGATAGGTATCATGGAGTCGATGGCCTTGATTCCTGTCTGCAGAGGCTGATGTACAGATTTTCTCTGCAAAACTCCCGGTGCCGGGTATTCTATAGGTCTTCTGCCTTCGGCTTTTATAGGCCCCTTACCGTCTATGGGCTGACCAAGGGCATTTACTACACGCCCAAGCATAGCTTCACCAACAGGAACTTCAACTACTGTTCCCGTAGGTTTTACCACGTCGCCTTCACGGATCTCCTTGTCGGAACCCAGTATTACAGCACCGACATTATCTTCTTCCAGATTCATGGCCATACCGTATACTTCTCCCGGGAACTCCAAAAGTTCAGATGCCATGCAGTTTTCAAGACCATACACTCTGGCAATACCATCGCCTACCTGAATGACCGTACCGAAATCGGATATATCTATTTTATTTTTGTAGTTTTTTATCTGTTCTTTTATAACAGCACTTATTTCTTCCGGTCTTAAGTTCATCTCGTTCCTCCCTGATCAAATCTGATCTGACCCTTCAGATCGTTCAATTTCTTTCTGACAGACACGTCAATGATCTTGCCGTCTATCAGGATCTTGACGCCGCCCATCAGCTTGGGATCTGTTTCGTTTTCCAGCTTCACATTTGCCGAAAGCAGCTTGGAGAGATCTCCCTCCAGCTCCCTGATACGATGTTCTTCAAGCGGTTCCACCGAATATACCGTTCCGTATGAAAAGCCTTCTTTTTTATCCATAAGTTTTTTATATACCTTGATCATTTTCTCAAAATGCATGGTACGGCGCTTATCTATGAGCACAAATATAAAGTTGAGAAGCTCATCGCAGATCTTACCGCCAAAGATTTTTTCAACTGCTGCCTTTTTTTCTGCAGCTGAAATGGCAGGATAATTTATAAAGGCATACAAATCCGGCTCCTGCTGCAATATGCCAAGAACCTCTGTTGCCTCTTCCATGATCCTTTCTGCCTTGCCTGCTTCCTGCGCAGCTTCAAACAGCGCAGTCCCGTATGTCAGATCGATAGTTAATTCTGCCATCCCGTACTCCTTGCCTGTTTGATAACTTCATCAACGATAGCTTCCTGTCCCACGCGCTGGATCTCATGCTCTACGATTTTTTCTGCCGCCATCATCGCTATCACCGCTATTTCCTGGCGCATGTCTTCCATAGCTTTTTCTTTCTCGCGTTCTATGGCGATCTCCGCTTTAGCGATGATTTCAGATGCTTTCTTATGGGCATCTTCGATTATATCGCCGGCCTGCTCATCAGCCTTTTGCTTGGCCTGTCTGATGATCTCACGACCTTCTTCTTCAACCTTAGCAATACGCTTGTTGTAGTTCTCCATCTTCTCATCGGCTCTTCTGTTGGTCATTTCTGCATTATCGAGAGCGTCTTTGATGGACTGGGTCCTGTTGTTCATAAACCGGATAAATGGTTTATAAAGGAACTTCCCCAGCACGCCGACTAAAATGAGAAAGTTGATCAGGTAAAATATGAATTCTGTTAAGCTGATTCCTAATGCTTCTACCATAATTTAGCCTTCCTTCCATTGAAGTTCTGCGTAAAAAGACCTCTGCTAGATTTTTGCAAACAGCAGGAATGCAACCAGCAGACCATAAATACTCAATGATTCCATGAAAGCGAATGAAAGTATCATATTAGTACGGAGCATACCTGCTGCCTCCGGCTGTCTTGCCATACCTTCAAGAGCTTTACCTGCTGCGATACCCTGACCGATCCCAGGGCCTATAGCTGCTAAACCTATTGCTAAACCTGCTCCTAATGCGATTAATCCTTCCATGTTTGTTCTCCTTTCATTTTGAAATATGTCAATACCGCATAGCGATATTTCCTACGTTATAAGTGTTCTTCTTCCTCCGGCATTGCCTCTTTGATATATATGGCCGCCAAAAGTGAAAATACCAATGCCTGTATCAGTCCCATAAGCACGCTCAGTGCCTGCATGACTACAGGAAGTCCTATCGGGATAAGATCGAAGAATGACTGGGTAACAGTATGTTCTCCAAAAATATTCCCATAAAGTCTCAGGGTGAGTGAAACAGGTTTTACCAGATCCTCAAGCACCATCAGCGGGAACAAGAATGCGAAAGGTTTAAAGTAATGTTTGAAATATCCAATACCTTTGTGCTCTTTGATCCCCACATAAAACATCATTACGAAAACGATCACAGCCATTGCCATGGTACAGTTTATAGAGCCTGTGGGAGCTTCAAGTCCCGGTAAATGCCCCGATCCCGGAAGCAGACCCGAATAATTACAGAGCAGGATGTATATGAACAAAGTTGCTATAAGCGGGAAGTACCTTTTGCAAGCCTTTTCGCCCATGATATCCGTAAAGAAATTATTCAAACTTCCAACTGCCCATTCAATGAAATTCTGCAGCCCCGTAGGCACGGTCTGCATCCTTCTGCCGGCATAAATGGATATGCCGCAAAGCAGGACGGTAATGCCCAGGCTGGTGATCATTCCATTGGTTATGCCTATGGAATTCAAAGCCTCTATCATTTCATTCATGCCTCCTTTCACATACTTCTATTCTTCTTTTGCCCCATCGACAGAACTCTATTCATTACAGTAAGTGCCACAGCCGTTCCTATAAGTAACGCTATGCCGTCGAAAGGCACAAGATTCCTGACAAAAAATACGACCAGAAGAGTAACCAGGTTAACCATGTTGCTTATGAGCATCCTGCTGTACAGTGCTCCTGCTTCGCCGTATCCGGTTTCATCGCCGTCTCTTCGCAAGTAGCTTCCCCATATAAAACGATTTTTAAGCGCGCCGACGACCCCTCCGAATATGAGGCCTGCAATGGCACCGATAACGTATGTCATGTCCCGTCTTCTCCTCTCGCCTATCATTCAAATTATACACCCATTTGCTGTAAAAGTGAAACAATTTTACGAAAATTTAATATATTATAAAGGATATACCCTAAGATATATCCTTTATCACATTATTCAACCATTTTTTGCTAAGATAGCGCTTTGTAAGTATTATTCCTTTTACCAGCTCTTCGCTTTTAACAGCCAGCAATGCGAAGTATACAGGCCATCCGAAATAAAGGGATGTTATGAATGCCATCGGTACACCTATGAGCCATACCGTACAAGTCTCTGCGATCATGGCAAACTTCGTATCGCCGCCGCAGCGAAGTGTTCCGCTGACATGCAGGCCGTTATACAGGTTGAGCCACATGGTCGCTCCGTATACTATGAGTATCTTCATGGCAGCGTCGGCACCTTCTTCTGTGAACTCAAACATCGACAGCAGCGGCTCACCGGCGAGGATGACCCCTATACCTGCAACAACGCCAAGGATCAGTCCTATGGCAGTCAGTTTCTTTGACATTTCGTATGCCAGCTCAGTATTGCCTTCTCCCAGTTTCTGCCCCACCAGAATAAGCACTGCATCTCCTATGCTGAATGCGGCGAGGGAGAACATATTGTTTATGGTATTGCATGCCTGTATCGCCGCTCCTGCAGTAATACCTATTCTGGCAAATGCCGCAACATAAAGGGATGTACCGAATCCCCACATGGTTTCCTGTATGGTCGTCGGAAGGGCATTCCTTATTATTCTGCCCGCAAGTTCCCTGCTGTAGCTGAAATACTCAGCGATATGCCCTGCTACTATATTCTTTCGTCGGAACACGATATACAGTATTATGGACATTTCTATGAATCTTGCTATGGACGTGGCAAGGGCAGCACCCTGTACTCCGAGAGCCGGAGCTCCGAACTTGCCGAAGATCAAAACATAGTTTAAGAACGTGTTGGTGGCCAGTGCCGTCACGCTGGCGTAGAGCGGCAGTCTTGTCTGCTGAGTCGCCCTGAGCGCAACAGTAAACGGCTGCGTCACGGCCAAAAACAGGAAGCAAGGTGAGCCTGCTCTGATATAGACAACTCCCAGTTCTATAACTTCCGGATACTTTGTGAATATCCTAAGCACATATTCAGGCAGCAGCATCCCTATGCTGAAGAACGTTAATCCTATGATGGCCGCTATGGTGAGTCCGAACCCTGTCGTCCTCTTGATATTTTTGAGATCACCAACACCATAAAACTGTGAAATGAACGTTGCCGTCCCGCTGGTAAAACCAAACAAAAGCATCCAGTTCACGAAAAAGAACTGTACCGAAACGCCCACCGCGTTAAGTTCCAGTTCTCCCAGGCTTCCAACCATAAGGTTGTCTATCAAACTGAGACTTGATGCAATAAGGCTCTGCGCAGCAATGGGCAGAGCCACTTTTCCCACCATTCTCAGCAGATCTCTATTTTTGATAGTATTGAGATTCTCTGATGATGTCATTATCTTTATTTCTTTTCCTTCAACTCTTTTTTCTCGCTCGGTATCTTGACACCTCTGGCGTTGACACTTCTATTGCTCGTATCAGAAAGAAGCACATATATCAGCATGGCTTCTACGGCCAGCAATCCAAGATACTCTATGGTATATCCTCTGCTGTAAAGAACTGCCACTATCCCCATAATAGCGCTGACACAATACATGAGCATAACAGATCTTTTCTGACCGTATCCTGCCTTCATTATCCTGTGATGAAAATGTTCTTTATCGGCAGTGGCAAAGGACTGATGTCTCATGGTTCTCCTTATGATGGCCATGAGAGTATCGAATATAGGAAGTCCCATAACCAGCGCAGGTATTATCACCACGATAATCGTGGAGCTCTTAACGGCTCCGATTATGGAAAATGCCGCCAGAGCAAATCCCAGCAGCTGTGAACCGCTGTCACCCATGAATGTCTTGGCAGGATGGAAGTTGAACGGCAGGAAGCCAAGGGATGCCCCCGCGATCACCATCATTGCCATTGTAGTCATGTACTGACCATGGATATACGCCACATATCCGATGCACAGTGCGGATATGGCTGATATCCCTGCAGCCAGACCGTCAAGACCGTCTATCAGATTCACCGCATTGGTGATGGCCACTACCCAGAGCACCGTTACGAGGAAACATGCCACGTCCCCGAAGATCATATTGCCGTCACCGAAATAATTGGTAACGAACTCGATCCTTATTCCCTGAAAATAAAGAGCCGCTCCGCAGACGACCTGACCTGCCAGCTTTACCATCGGCTTCATATTCTTCAGGTCATCTATCACACCTACGACATATATGATCACACAGCATATCAAAATGCTCACGATTTCCTTATCATGATGGCCGTAAACTGTAAGGGATACTACTATACCTGCAAATATGGCCATGCCGCCAAATCGCGGCATCGCTTTGCTGTGCATCCTCCTATCATCCTTCGGGATGTCCATCGCACCTATTTTTGGCGCCAATTTTATGGCAAGGGGAGTCACTGCCAGTGCCACCACTACGGCCAGTAAAAACGGACCCCACAGATCCATACTTGTTGCTGTCACGATTATTCTCCTAACATTACTATTCTAAGACCGGCTTCTCTGAGGATCTCCACAGACAGTTCGTCCGGATACCCTTCCTTAACAACTATTCTTCTGATGCCTGCGTTGATTATCATCTTGGCACAGATAACACAAGGCTGATGAGTTATATAGATAGTCGCTCCTTCGATGCTCTGACCCAGTGTTGCCGCCTGGATGATGGCGTTCTGTTCAGCATGCAAAGCTCTGCAAAGCTCATGCTTCTCACCTGATGGCACGCCCAGCTGCTGTCTCAGGCATCCGCCTTCTCTCTCTCCGCAGTGGTCAAGACCTCTGGGGGCTCCGTTATATCCTGTGGCAACTATATGCTTGTCCTTTACTATTACTGCACCCACCTGTCTTCTGAGGCATGTGGATCTTCTGGCAGTAAGCGCTGCCATATCCATGAAATATTCATCCCAGCTTGGCCTGTTGTCCATAACTATCTCCTTTCAAAATCATCATAATACACTTCTGCTAAATAAAGGCCGTAAGGCGGCGCCGTATGTCCTGCTTGCGTCCTGTCAGCCGCCGCTATTATTCTTTTCATTTGATCGGGCTCTGTTTTGCCCATCCCTATGTCTACCAGCGTACCGGTTATTATCCTTACCATGTTGTAGAGGAATCCGTCTCCGCTGACGCTGATTTCGATTTCTCCCGCCATTCCTTCACGAAATTCTTCTGCCTTTGCCGGTTTTGTCACATCGACATTTATGTCGAATATGGTCCTCACCGTAGTTTCCCTGGGGTTTCCGCCGGAACTTTCAAAGGACTTGAAGTCATGGGTCCCCGCAAGGTACGCTGCGGCCTGCTGCATCTTTTTCACATCCAGAGGCCTGTCCACATGGTAGATATAGTTTCTTTCGAAGATATCCACTGCACGGGAATTCATTATTTTGTAGACGTACTTCTTTCCTTTGCAGTCGAATCTGGCATGGAAGTCCCAAGGTTTTTCCTCTGCCGCAAGTATCCTCACAGGAGAAATGGCAAAGGGTCCTTTTTCTCTTCCGCAAAGGGCGTTGTTGACCACCAAGGGGATCTTCTCCACAGGTATTCCTATGTCCGTCCTGAAAGATGCCTTCGCACCAAGGGCATGGACTCCCGTGTCGGTCCTGCTGCAGCCGCTTAAGGATATCTCTCTTTTGAAAAGTGAAGAAAGGGTCTTCTCCAGATGTCCCTGCACGGTAGCTTTGTCCGGCTGTCTTTGCCAGCCTGAAAACGTGGAACCGTCATATGCTATTGTCAGCAAGATATTCTTTTCCATAATAATATATTTTAACACATAAGCGGGAACAGCACAAATATATATAATATTCCCCATCCGCAGATGTACGGACCCAAAGGCTTCACATCATCCTTTTTATACTTGCCCGAAGCAAGGCCTAAGCCGGCGGCTATGCCGCTGCAAAGGGAGGCCCCGATAAGAACGATGATCGTGCCCTTTGCACCAAGAGCAAGCCCAAGGGAAGCGAAAAGCTTCACGTCTCCAAAACCCATCACTTCTTTTTTGAATACGGCTCCGCCCAGCAGCGATGTGATCAGCATGACTCCGCCGCCTATGGCTGCACCGGCTGCAGGCTGCCAAAGACTTGTTTGGAACGGTATGAAACCGAAGGCTGTAAGGGCCAGCATTATGACGAACTGGTCCGGAATGATCATGTATTTCAAATCAGCCAGTCCGATGATAAGAAGCGCCCAGCAGGCGAACAAAGCCGCCGCCGCAAACTGCACATCAAAAAACAAAAGGCGCACCAGCAAGCATGAAAAGCCGGCTGCATAAATCCACCTCCAAGGATAACCTTTGATGCGCTGGGTATAGGGATCCGAAAGTTCCTCCGAAGGCTTTTCACCGTAGTCGCAAAGCCAGCTTGCAGGCATCTTGTTGAATATGTATATTATTGAAAATCCGGCCAGGGTCCCCAGTATGATACCGGCCGCTGCTTTTATGATGATAACTGTCATTTCATGTCCCTCCATGATTTCCTATATTCTACCAACGCGGCTGCAAGTGTGTAAAGTACAATTTTAGTGCGATTTGGGCGGAGATTTGGCGGTTTGACGCCTTGAAAGGGTCGATTCGGCATTATATAATGTATTGGAAAAAGAAACTACTGTGCAGATACTGCATTTTAACGGAGGTTGATTATGGAATTTGACAGCAAGGCTTATATCGATGAGTATATCGCAAGAGCCAGAGTGGCTCAGGAAGCTTTTGAAAAAATGAGTCAGGAACAGGTGGACGAAGCCGTTAAGGTTATCGGTAAAGTCGTATACGACAATGCCGAATTCCTGGCTGAGATCGCAGTTGAAGAAACTGCCATGGGAAACGTCCCTGATAAGATCGCCAAGAACAAGCAGAAATCCAAGATCATCTGGAACAACCTGAAGGGCAAAAAATCCCGCGGCATCCTGGACACTGATGAAACTACAGGTATCACAAGGATCGCTAAGCCTGTAGGCGTTGTCGCAGCCATCACACCTTGCACAAATCCTATCGTAACTCCCATGAGCAACTCCATGTTCGCTCTCAAATGCGGCAATGCCATCATCATAACTCCGCACCACAAGGCCATCAAATGCAGCACCAAGGCTGTAGAAATGATGAATGCAGAGCTGAGAAAGATCGGAATGCCTGAAAACCTGATCCAGATCCTGGACGTTCAGTCAAGGGAAAACACAAGAAACCTGATTTCTGCTGCCGACGTGGTAGTTGCCACAGGCGGAGCCGGCATGGTAAATGCAGCTTACAGCTCAGGAAGACCGGCCCTCGGAGTAGGTGCAGGAAACGTACAGTGCATCATCGACGAAGGCTATGATTATAAAGAGGCCGTTCCTAAGATCATCACCGGCAGAACATTCGACTACGGTATCATCTGCTCAGGTGAACAGTCAGTGATCTGCCACGAAAACGATTTTGAAAACATCATGGCTGAATTCGAAGCCGGCGGCGGATACATAGTAAGAGATGAAGCTGAACTGGAAGCCATCAGAGGAGCGCTCTTTGAAGACGGCAAGCCTAACAGACATTCAGTAGGCCAGTCTCCGGAAAGCATCGCTAAACTGGCAGGCATCCAGATCCCTGAAGGAACTAAGATCATCGTAGCAACTGCAGAAGCTACAGCTGATGTGGATCCTCTGGGCGGTGAAAAGATGGCACCTGTAATCACAGCTTATAAATATAAGACTCTGGAAGAAGGGGTCAACATCGCAAGAGAAAACCTTGAAAAAGAGGGCAAAGGTCACAGCGTATCATTCCACTCCGATTCAGAAGAGCATATCGAATACGTGGGTAAAGAACTGTGCGTATCAAGATTCGTCATCAATCAGGTGTGCGCAAGCAGCGCAGGCGGAAGCTTCTACAACGGCCTGGCACCAACAAACACACTGGGCTGCGGCAGCTGGGGACACAACAGCATCTCGGAAAATCTGGACTACAAGCACCTGATGAACGTATCAAGGATCGCAAGATACATGCCGGATAACTACGTGCCGAGTGATGAGGAATTATGGAGTTAACCTCTCCCGACGATTGGCGACCAACAACGCTTATTTACCAAAAAACCATAAAGTGCGCAGAATATTCTGCGCACTTTTTATGTCTATAAAACTCTTATTCCTCAAACAGCGGTGTTGAGAAGTATCTTTCTGCAGTATCAGGAAGCACTGTAACTACAGTCTTGCCGGGGCCCAGTTTCTTGGCCAGCTGGATAGCAGCTGCCACATTGGTCCCGCTGGAGATACCGCAAAGGATACCTTCCTTGGCTGCCAGGTCTTTAGCTGCCTGCAGAGCTTCTTCATCCTTGATGATATGTATGCCGTCGAATATGTCCTGATTGAGGATGTCAGGGATAACTCCGTCACCTATACCCATCTGGATATGGGAACCGATGGAGCCGCCTGAAAGGATGGCTGCATGTTCAGGTTCTACTGCCCAGATCTCGATGTCAGGATTCTTTGCCATCAGTGTTTCTCCGATTCCTGTGATGGTTCCGCCTGTGCCTATTCCCGAACAAAATCCGTGGATAGGTCTGTCTACCTGCTCAAGGATCTCAAGGGCTGTTCCGTTTCTGTGAGCCTCAGGATTGGCAGGGTTTGTGAACTGCTGCGGCACGAATACGTTAGGGTCTTCTTCAGCCATGCGCAGTGCAGTGTTGAGACATTCCTCGATACATTCACCTATATTGTCATCATCATGGATCAGAACCACTTCTGCTCCGTAATGCTTCATTATCTTTCTTCTTTCTTCACTTACTGAGTCAGGCATGATGATCCTAACTTTGTAGCCTCTTACAGCCCCCACCAGAGCCAGACCGATACCTTGATTCCCGCTTGTAGGCTCAACAATAACAGTATCGTCGTTGATAAGACCTTTCTCTTCGGCATCGAGTATCATGTTGTAAGCAGTTCTTGTCTTGATGGAACCGCCCACATTGAGTCCTTCAAATTTCACTAAAATCTCAGCCGAGTTTTCAGGAACCATGTGATTCAATTTTATTACAGGCGTATTCCCCATTGCTTCCAGTATGTTCTGATATATCATAACTTCGATCGTCCTCCGTGTTTTATTCCTTGAATAGTATATTACATCAAGCTGCTTATGGCAACCTTCATCTGCTCGGCATCATCGATTTGATTGACCTGTCTTCTGAATGCTGCCGCTCCGTGCATGCCTTTGATATACCAGCCCACATGCTTTCTTATCTCACGCACAGCTATACGCTCGCCTTTATCTTCGATGACCATTTCAAGATGTTTTATGAGCATCTTGAGTCTTTCCTCATCTGTCGGTGCCTCCGGCAGTTCTTCTCCTTTCCAAAGGGCTGCAGCATCTCTGAAAATCCATGGATTTCCCAAAGCGCCGCGGGCTATCATGACTCCGTCGCATCCGGTCCGAGCCATCATGTCGATGGCGTCTTGTCCGGTCATCACGTCGCCGTTACCTATTACAGGCACGCTGACTGCTTTTTTCACATCGGCTATCACCTGCCAGTCCGCTTTGCCTTCGTAATACTGTTCCCTTGTCCTGCCGTGGACCGTCACTGCTGCCACTCCTGCCGACTGGAGAACTTTAGCTGTTTCTACAGCCGTATTCTGGTTCCTTTCGAAGCCCATCCTTATCTTGGCAGTTACAGGCTTGCCGGCGTTTTTCACCATGGCTTCCACCACATCATGAAGCAGATCCAGCTTTTTAAGGAGTGCCGATCCTTCACCGTTTTTTACGATCTTCGGTACAGGACATCCCACGTTGAGATCTATTATGGGATTCTTTTCATCCTTCAGGTTCTTCACCGCGTATGTCATGACCTCGGGATCGCTGCCAAATAGCTGATAAGCCACAAGGCCCTCCTCATCGCCGATCTTCAAAAGGTCACGGCTCTTTCTGTCTCCGTACCAGAGGCCTTTGCCGCTGACCATTTCCGTATACACCAAAGAAGCCCCTTGCTTGCAGCAGAGGCTTCTCATTGCTTTATCCGTTATCCCCGCCAGAGGGGCAAGGACGAAAGGCGTATCAAGTTGAAGTTCTCCTATCTTAAGAGTTTGCTTCTTCATAATCACACTCGAGCCTTTCCTTATCGCCTTTCAGCTCAGGCTTTCTAACCTTCTTGTTCTTTTCGTAGATGAGCTGAAGGCCTTCAAGAGTAAGCATCTTATCGACATGGTCGATGCAGTCTATTCCCGCATCGATGAGAGTTGCAAGGCCGCCTGTGGCGATCACTTTGACTTCCTTACTGTCGTCGTGGCTGTACTCAAGAAGTTCTTTTTTCATTTTCTTGACGATGTAGTCCACCATCCCCATGTGTCCGTATACAAGTCCGGACTGCATGCTGTTGATGGTGTTCCTGCATATCACGTGTCCGGGTTCTTCCAGCTCTACCTTAGGAAGTTTGGAGGTCTTCTCAAAGAGGGCTTCGGAAGATATCTTGAGACCCGGAGCAATGGTTCCGCCGATATATTCAGCTTTTTCCGATACTGCACAGAAAGTAGTGGCAGTACCAAAATCGATAATGATGAGCGGCCCGCCGTATTTGGCGTGGGCAGCAACAGCATTTACTATTCTGTCGGCACCGACCTGCTTCGGGTTATCGTATTTAACTATAAGTCCGGTCTTGATCCCCGGTCCTATTACCATTGCCTTTCTGTTGAAATATTTCATAGAAAGGTGCTGCAGCGTGTAAAGCACTGATGGTACTACTGTGGAAATTATAACGTCTTTGACGTTTTCCACCTTGAGTCCTTCATACTGGAACAGCTGGCTTATTATCATACCGTATTCATCGGCGCTCTTCTTGTTGTCAGTCTCCATTCTCCAATTGGCAATCATCTGATCATCCTTGAATACGCCCAGTACGATATTAGTGTTTCCTACATCAAATGCCAGTAGCATGGTTCTCTCCTTTTGCTCTGTCTGAAGTGTTTATGTTAGCTGATATGTTATTTAAGAGTAACGAGAACGTCTCCTGCGTTTACGGATGCTCCCTTGGATGCAGGGATAGTATCTACTGTTCCTGCTGTAGGGGCCATGATTTCGTTTTCCATCTTCATGGCTTCCAGAATGATCAGTACATCGCCCTGGTTTACCGACTGTCCAGGTGTTACCTTAACATCCAGGATAGTTCCGGGCATTGGTGATGTTACTGTATTTGCGCCGCCTGCTGCAGGTGCTGCTGCAGGTGCAGCTGCAGGTGCAGGTGCTGCCGGTGCAGGTGCCGGAGCTGCAGGTGCTGCCGGAGCTGCTCCGCCAACTTCTTCCACTTCAACTGCATAAACTGTTCCGTTAACAGTGATATTATATCTCTTCATTGTTTTGCTTTCCTTTCGATAATATATTTGCCGTTGACATCGGTTAAAATTTTCTGCTGGCTATGCAGTCTTCTCTGGCTGCATTTGTCCAAAGGGTAGTTTCTCCGGAGATCCTGCTGATCTTTCTTACCACCAGGTTTCCTGTTCCGCCACTTCCCTGATATGCCGCGATGGCCGCCGCAATCACCGCTGCGATGATTTCATCATCTGCCTTTGCTGCTACTGGTGCTGCGGCTTCTGAGGGCGTGGCGGCGGCTTCTGTCTTAGCTGACGCCTTATCTCCTTTCGATACCGCTCCCATAGCTCTTCCCATGATGGCTACAAAACCCCACAGAAGACAAAGTACAATGAATGTGATACCCATACCCATGAGCATAGTTACAGCTGAACCTGCCATCTTCTCTCCAAAGCTTAGAGATTCGATCAGAGCAGGATCTGCAAACTTATCCATTAAACCCATAGTGTCACCTCCTAAAGTGGAATATTACCGTGTTTCTTGGCCGGTAATGATTCTCTCTTAGTGCTCAGCATATCCAGAGCACTTATGATTCTCTGTCTTGTAGTAGCAGGCTCGATAACATCGTCTACATATCCCAGTCCTGCTGCAACGTACGGATTATTGAACTTTTCTTCGTATTCTGCGATCTTTTCTGCTCTCAGAGCATCAGGATCTTCCGCTTCCTTGATTTCCTTCTTAACCGAAGAAATGATGTTTACTGCTCCGGAAGCGCCCATTACTGCGATCTGTGCAGTTGGCCATGCCATTACCATGTCTGCGCCCAGTTCTTTGTTGCACATTCCTATGTATGCGCCGCCGTATGCCTTTCTCAGGATAACGGTCACCTTAGGCACTGTTGCTTCGCAGTATGCGTACAGCATCTTGGCACCGTGTCTTATGATACCGCCGTATTCCTGGCCTGTTCCCGGAAGGAATCCCGGAACGTCTTCCAGTGTCAGCAGAGGAATGTTGAATGCATCACATCTTCTGATGAATCTTGCTGCCTTATCTGATGCGTCGATATCGAGGCATCCTGCTCCAACCTTAGGCTGGTTGGCGATAACACCCACTGTAGCGCCGTCCATTCTGATGAAGCAAGTGATCATGTTCTTGGCGAAATGAGGCATTACGTCGAAGTACTTGCCGTCATCTGCGATCTTAGCGATCACTTGGTACATGTCGTATGCTTTGTTAGGATTGTCAGGAATGATTTCGTTGAGTTCAGGGATCATTCTGTTGACATCATCGGTGCATGCATAGATCGGAGCTGTTTCCATATTGTTTGAAGGCATATAGCTCAAGAGCTCTCTTACCATCATCAGTGTTTCAGCATCATCTTTGCCGATGAAGTGGGCAACTCCGCTGATAGTGTTGTGAGTCATGGCTCCGCCCAGCTGTTCAGCTGTAACTACTTCGCCTGTAACTGTCTTGATTACTTCAGGACCTGTGATGAACATCTGGCTGGTCTTATCTACCATGAACACATAGTCTGTGATGGCAGGTGAGTAAACCGCGCCACCTGCGCAAGGTCCCATGATAACTGAGATCTGCGGGATAACCCCTGAAGATATGGTGTTGTTGTAGAATATCTTGCCGAATCCTGAAAGTGCGGCAACGCCTTCTTCAACTCTTGCACCGCCTGAATCCTGAAGTCCAACAACAGGAGCTCCCATCTTAAGAGCCATGTTCTGTATCTTTACTATTTTTTCTGCATGGTATTCACCAAGGGATCCGCCGCTTACAGTGAAGTCCTGGGCGAAAGCAAATACAAGTCTGCCTTCTACCTGACCATATCCTGTAACTACGCCGTCACTTGGCATTTCTTTTTCGTCCATGCCGAAGTTATTGCATCTGTGCTTTACGAAAACATCCATTTCAACAAAGCTGTCTTTGTCAAAAAGAATATCTAATCTTTCTCTGGCCGTAAGCTTGCCCTTTGCATGCTGAGCTTCGATCCTTTTTTCACCGCCGCCCAGTAACAGTTTTTCTTTTTTTTCACGGAGCTGTTCAAGCTTGTTCATCTGCGCTTCCTCCTTAAAGTACTTGATTATTCGGATATCAGTATATGCGTACTAAAATACCAATCTCACTATACTGCAAATAATGTCAATTTGCAATCTTGTTTTTGTTTGTATACATTATTCATTCTGCAGCGCTTTAACCCTTGAAATCGCTGTGAAGAGGATATTTGTCCGTCAGTGATTTAACGATGGCTCTGGCCTTATCCATAGCTGCCGCCTCTCCCTTGCTGTCGATGACCAGGGCGATGGCCTCCGCAACCTGTTTGACATCCTCTTCCTTGAAGCCTCTGCTGGTCATGGCAGGTGTTCCAAGTCTGAGTCCGCTTGTCACGAATGGGCTCTGCGGATCGTTAGGTATAGTGTTCTTGTTTGTTGTGATATTAGCTTCGTCAAGCAAGTTTTCTGCAGCCTTGCCTGTGATGTCTTTATTTATCAGCTTGACCAGCATGAGGTGATTGTCTGTACCTCCCGATACCAGCTCGAAGCCCTTTTCTGTCAGGGCACCTGCCAGTGCCTTTGCATTGTTGAGAACCTGAAGCTGATAATCCTTGAACTCAGGATCCATTGCCTGTTTGAAGCATACTGCCTTAGCTGCGATTATATGCATCAAAGGACCTCCCTGCGTTCCCGGGAATATGGCCTTGTCAATGGCCTTTGCGAATTCTTCCTTGCAAAGGATCAGGCCGCCTCTTGGTCCTCTCAGTGTCTTGTGGGTAGTACTTGTAACGATATGTGCATGTTCCATGGGATTTGGATGGAGCCCTACTGCAACAAGACCTGCGATATGGGCCATATCCACCATCAGCAGCGCACCCACTTCGTCTGCGATCTCTCTGAACTTATCTGTATGGATAGTTCTTGGATATGCAGATGCTCCCGCAACGATCAGCTTAGGCTTATGTTTGAGAGCCAGCTCTCTAACGTTATCGAAATTGATCGTTTCAGTTTCCGGATCAAGTCCGTATGGAACGAAGTTGTATGATATTCCCGAGTAGTTGACAGGGGATCCGTGTGTCAGGTGTCCGCCGTTACTAAGATCCATACCCAGCACTGTGTCGCCGTAATTGAGCAGCGCCTGGTATACTGCCGTATTGGCGTTGGCTCCTGAATGGGGCTGAACGTTGGCATGATCGGCGCCAAAGATCGCCTTGGCACGTTCGATGGCCAGTGTTTCCACTTCATCAACGTGTTCACATCCGCCGTAATATCTCTTTCCCGGATACCCTTCTGCATATTTATTGGTCAGCGCGCTTCCCGCAGCTTCCATAACTGCATAATCAACGAAGTTTTCTGACGCGATCATTTCTATCTTTGATTCTTGTCTTCCTATTTCTCTCTTGATGGCCGCTGTTACATCGGGATCGGCTTTCTCCAGATAGTTAAAGTACATTTTGATCATCTCCTCATATGATGTTTTTTCTGTATTGTTATCAGCTGACTACTCTTTCAAGTCTCTTGAGAGCCAGTGCCATTGTCAGTCCCGGAATAACTCTGTTGCCGGTGATCTCAACTCCCAGCATTTCGTTTATCTTCTTCAGTCGGTACTGTACTGTGTTGGTGTGTATTCCCATGAATTCGGCAGTCTTGCCGCTGTTCATTCCCGCATCGAGCACAAAAGTCTCCAGGGTTTCAAGAAGCTGTCTTCCCTTGTTTTCTCCTGCCTCTTTGAAAGGCTCAAGAAGCTCGATATAGTTCTTCTTGACGAAACCGCCCTGGATCTGGATATTGATGCAGTTGCTCACAAGGGTCAGTTCATACTTGGTGAACACTCTCTTATAAGGGAAAACGCTCTGTACGAATGACCAGCTTTCGCTTATCAATCTGTATGCATCTCCTGCGCCTTCTATGCCGTTGAGTCCTGTCACATGGAAAATGCGCGCTTTCTTGTTTCCCTTGAGTTTATTGAAAAGCTGCACACAGCTGCTTCTCAAAGCCGGGCTGGCACCTTCTTCATCGTAGGTGAGTATCATTCCGTAAGTCTCATCGCCCTCGGTGATCTTCATGATGTTGAGATCTTCTTCCTTTTCGAATTCCGCAAAGATCTGGCTTTCCACTTCCTGACCGATCCCTTTGGAAAAGAATACGCTGAGGATGTCATCGCCGGTGATCTTGGCTTCGTCCTTCAAGGTATATGCGAGACTCTTGTTTCCTCTCATCAGTGCTTTGATGAACTCGGCTTTGGCATCACGTTCAGGTGTATATTTCCACATTCCCATGGCCAGCTGTATGATCTCTGCAAGCTTGGTGATCTCCCCGGCAGTATATGAATCTTCATTATCAACGATGAACATGTAGTATTTATCGTTGTTGATGGTCACAGGTCCCCAGTATGTCAGGACTCCGTTGACGTCGATCATGGTATATACTTTGGAATTGCTCTCTACGTTTCTTTCCTTGCCCAGCTTGATGGCATCTGCAATGGTAGCCTTGTATCTGGTCTCCACCGTGAGGATGGGATTGAAATCTTCGCTGAGGATTATAAGCTGGAAATCATTATTGATAGCTGCCTCTCTTACTGCTGACTGGAAATTGCTGTGCTTTTCGAAATTCAGCAGGTGAAATACCGTGTTGCTGATGAGGCTGTTGCTGAAGTTGTCCCCGTAGAGGACTTTGTCCATCACTTCCGTGATGGCCTGTGAATACTCAGCTTCCTTTGGCATTACTATCAGAGGAAGCATTACTTTTTGTGCAGCTTCTATCACCTTAGGGTCTATGGCCTTGATGACCTTGCCCACATAGTACACCACCAATGCCGCACATCCGCTTTTTGCTGCCGCGACAACTATACTACACTGCTTTTCCACATCATCCCTTGCTCCGAGGAATCCTGTGAGCAGTATCTCTGCCGTATCTCCTTTTCGCAGCGCGATATCATCTGCATCGCATGCATCCATGACGGAGATAGCTTTTACATCGTTGGTCAGATTCAGTTTTCCTGCCAGAACCTCAGCTCCTTTGAAGGCATCGAGGCTGAGACATTCAGCAACTGTGACTCTCATGGTTATTTCCTTTCTTCAGCATCATCTGATGCGTCTTCATCATCTTGCTCCTCAGCATCTTCTTCGTACTCTTCATCATCGTCATTGAGGTAGTCTGTATCATAGACAGCCAGTTCTTCTTCAGTTGGCATGTCATCATCGAGGATATCTTCGTCTTCCGTCAGTTCCTTGGCCAGTTTGTCCGGATCGAACGGTTCAGGCGTTTTAGTGACTTCGTTGTATGTCATCAGTCTGGGCTTAAACTTGCCGTCGCCTTCCTTGTCCTGCACTGCCTTGGCAGCTTCTTCCATGGCACGCTTCTTGGCAAGGCGTTCTTCGCGCTTTCTGAGCTTTTCAAATTCTGCCGCTTCTTCTTCGTCGAGAGCTTTTTTCTTTTCCATCTGCTCCTTCAGGTCTTCGGCCAGCTCCTTCGGAGTCTTTGTTCCCTCGTAGAGCTGTACGAACTGGTCGTGATCCAAAGTTTCAACTTCAAGCAGACCTTCTGCAACTGCCGTCAGCTGTTCCATGTGTTCTGAAAGGATCTTCTTGGCTGCTTCGTAAGCGTCTTCCACGATAGCCTTTACTTCTGCGTCTATCTGAGCGGCAGTACCTTCTGAATAGCTCTGCTTCGATGTGAAATCCTTGCCCAGGAACACTTCATCTGACGAGCTGTAGTTTACAGGACCCAGCTTTTCGCTGAATCCGTACTTGGTAACCATTTCTTTGGCTATGTCGGTAGCTCTCTGGATATCGTTGCTGGCGCCTGTACTGATATCGTCCAGTGTCAGCTGCTCTGCAACTCGGCCGCCCAGCAGATGGATGATCTGCTCTCTCATGGACTCCTTAGTGCCGTAGTATTTATCTTCCTTCGGCAGGATCATGGTGAATCCGCCGGCTCTTCCTCTAGGGATTATAGTTATCTGATGTACAGGGTCTGTCTTAGGAAGTGCGTGTGCCACAACTGCATGTCCCGCTTCGTGGTATGCAGTGAGCTTTCTTTCTTCTTCGCTGATGACTCTGCTCTTCTTCTCAGGTCCTGCGATGACTTTGGTGATGGCTTCTTCTATCTCTTCCATCCTGATCTTCATGCCGTTTCTTCTTGCTGTGAGAAGGGCTGCCTCATTGAGCATGTTTTCGATGTCTGCAGGTGAGAAGCCCGGTGTTCTTCTGGCCAGCACCTTAGGATCCACTCCTTCATCGAGAGGCTTGTTTCTCGAATGTACTCTGAATATCTCTTCTCTGCCCACGATATCAGGGATGCCGATGACGATCTGTCTATCGAATCTTCCCGGTCTTAGCAGTGCAGGGTCAAGTACGTCAGGTCTGTTGGTGGCAGCTAGGATGATGATCCCTGCGTTTTCTGCGAATCCATCCATTTCAACCAGCAGCTGGTTGAGGGTCTGTTCTCTTTCGTCATGTCCGCCGCCAAGGCCTGCGCCTCTCTTACGACCTACCGCATCGATTTCATCTATGAATACTATACAAGGAGCATTCTTCTTGGCCTGCTCAAACAAGTCTCTTACTCTTGAAGCACCTACACCTACGAACATTTCCACGAAGTCGGAACCTGAGATCGTAAAGAACGGTACTCCTGCTTCTCCTGCAGTTGCCCTTGAGATGTATGTCTTACCTGTTCCCGGAGGACCAACCAGCAGGATGCCCTTAGGGATCCTTGCGCCCAAGCTGTTGTATTTAACAGGGTGCTTGAGGAAGTCAACGATTTCTTCCAGTTCTTCCTTTTCTTCCTTAAGGCCTGCAACATCCTTGAATGTGATCTTCTTCTGACCGCCATCCTTCTGCAGCTTGGCTCTGCTCTTGCCGAACTGCATAGCTTTGCCGCCGCCTCCGCTCTGGTTCATGATCATAATGAAGAAGAATATCATTATTCCTATCATTATGATGGTTGGCAGCAGACTAAGGAATACCGATTCCTTCTTAGGCTCGTCGCTGGACAGCTTGAGGGTTCCTTCATCCACCTTAGGTATGATGTATTGGTCGTAGATATAGTTCAGATCTACCACACTGTTCACATATGCGTACACTGTCTCCCCTGATTTCAATTCTGCAGTCAGCTTGGTTTCAGTCACGTTTATTTCTTTGACTTCATCCTGCTTCAGATGCTTCACCATCGCAGAGGTCTTGATTTCACTCTGTTCCTCCGGTGTGTCTGCGCTGTAGAACCATGCCATGGCAAAGACAAGGCCGAATATTATCACGTATATCCATATATTTTTGGCTTTACCTTTTCTCAAAACTTCGTTCCTCCTGATTACTCCTTTTAGCTAGTTTATTTTTTGTTGTTATAAACCAAATTAATTGAATTATTTTATCACGAAAACCAATTTTATTCAATAGCAGCCGATTGCTTTTGTTGTTATTTCACAACTTTTTCACATTTCTCAGCCCTTTTTGACGGTCACTATACCTTTGGCTACCGTCAGCGCATATCCTCTGGGGAACTGCACCGTTTTAGGTGCCTGTTTTTTCTCTATGATAAAATCTGCTGCTTTTATCCTTTCCTCTGAAACGTCACTGTCAAGACCGATGGCTGCCAATGCTTTGAAGATGACTCTGTGGCGGATTGACACGTGAAGCTTTGCAAGGGCTTCTCTTTCAAAGGATACTTCTGCAGCGCCGGCACCGTTGATCTCTTCCGGCCGGCGGATCTTTGCCAGCTCTTTGTATGCCTTTTCTGCCTGCTCCCACATATAATCCTTATCTGCGGCAGCGATCCTTGAAAGGCGCACCAGGCTTTCCTTCATGTTGGCGTTATGCTCCTTTTCCAGGTACGGCAGCAGCTGATGCCTTATCTTGTTTCTGGTATAGACCGTATCTTCGTTGGTATGGTCGATCACGGGATTCAAGTCGTTATGGCTGCAGTACTCTTCGATCTCATCCCTGTAAACATCCAGCAATGGGCGTACTACCTTGTAGCCGCGTTCCTCTCTTTCGTATGCGATGCCGGCTAGGCCATCGGTGCCTGTCCCTCTAAGAAATCTGAACAGCACTGTCTCTGCCTGGTCGTTGGCATTCTGAGCAACTGCTATCTTGATATCTGCTTTATCGATTCCTTCGGCAGCCACTTCCTCTGCCACCGTATAAAAGGCATCGTAGCGAGCGTTTCTGCCTGCTTCTTCACCGGTAGTGCCGGTTTCTGCCGCCAGCGCATTGCAGTCCACGACGAAAGAGCTGCATTTGAGGCCTTTGCTTTCGCAAAGATCTTCCACGTATTTCTGATCACGTTCTGCTGCTCCCGGCCTGAATTTATGATTGAGATGTACAGGATGTATGGTCAGATCCATTTCATCTTTCAGGGCCAGCAGAGCATTAAAAAGGCACACTGAATCGGGACCTCCCGAAAGGCCGATAACAATGTGCTGGTTTGGGGCGATGAGCCCGTTTTCTTCTATTGTTTTTCTGATTTTATCTTCAGTTCTTTTGGTGATGTCCGGTAACATGTGCATCCTCTCCAGATGTTGATATTTGATACATCGTAACATTTTGATTGTATCACATTTAAAGGATGCGTGCCACCATAACAGTAAGGTCATCCCGTTCTCTGCCAATATAGCTGTCTGCCGCCTGGTTGAGGATCAGGTCACTCATGGTCTGCGGGTCTTGAGATCTGACGCTGGCGGCTGTCTCTTTGATATTGTGAAGGAATCCCCTGCCGTCTCTGACCTTTGTTCCCTTCCTTCCGTCACCGCCGTCGCTTACTCCATCGGACATCATTATTATCCAGTCGTCTTTCTTGAGGGTGGTTTCAACGTACCGCACTTTGAGGCCGTTGACTATTCCCAAAGGCACGGCCGAAAGTTTCACTTCTTCAACGTTGGACTTGCGCCTGATAAGGGTGGGCGCAGCACCTATTTTATAAAATTTCGCCTTGCCGGTCTTTTTGTCTATGGTGACCATGTCCAGTGTCGCATAGGAGTCCTCATCTTCTTTCATGAGCATTATGGTATTTATCATCTTGAGAGCCAGATCTGTGGTTACTCCCGATTTGAGAAGGGACATTATGGTCTTGGTCACCATCAGGCTTTCGGCCGCCGCCTTCTTGCCTTTGCCCATTCCGTCGCTGACTACCATGGCTATCCTTCCGCCGCCTATGTCCTGCCATCCGCAGCAGTCACCGTTTATGGCCCCGGCTGCAGCACACTGGGAAATGGCAATGTTCACTTGAAATTTTTCGTTTTCTTTTCTGGCCGCCTTTCTTCCCGGTCTGCTTAGCTGCCAGCGGATATCTTCAATTATCTGTCTCGTTATGTTGAACTGGTTTGAAAGCATCGACCTGCTGTCCAGATATGTGGAGTAAAGCTCCGTAAGATCGCTCATTTGGGATGCTTTTTCCTTTAGGATGGCATCTGCATTTTTATCAAAAGTCTCTTCCGCAGTATGGGTTTCTCCCGCTACAGTATACATGATCCGTCTCATGCCGCAGCTGAACTTCCAATTTAGCGTGATGAACAGTACGACCGGCAGTATGAGGCAGGACTTATCCATTCCCAGCACAACGCCACTTTCCACCCGGCCTGCGAGGATGCATACTGCGGCGAAGACTACCGTACGGATCAAAGATCCGTGCCCCTTTGCACATCCTGCCGCTGCGATCCCCAGCATCACCGTGGCCATTATGCCCCACTGACCTTCACCCATCAAAAAGGCTGCTGCTCCCCCTGCGGCTGTTACCGTGAGAGCAAGGCCTGAGTCCATTGTGGTCAACACCCAAAGGGCGATGAATATGATCCCCATCCATATCAGAAATGACAACCCCAGACCGTTGAGTCCCATAAGACAAAAAACTGTAAATGATATAAGGGAAAGCTCCTTTGACGGCTTCCTCTCTTGAGGCAGGCTGCGGGATGATGTGGATGACAGTCCATTCGATGTGACTTGGTAAAACGCATCGAATATGTATAACAGAGCCATTATAAGAACTGAGTCCGTAAGAAGTTCAGATATCCCGATTTTGTACACTGCCCCCGCTGCAAGGCTGTATATGCTGATGCTTATGATGGCTGCTGAGGCCGCGATGAGACCCCTTTGCCAAAGTTTGATTTTGACCCTTCTTGCTGCCACAAAAACAAGGCCGCAGAAAACCATTGCGATGATATATCCCCACGGGTCGTAGCCTTTTGGTATGTACAGCAAGATGCCTGCTGCTGCAGGAATTATCAGATATAGGTTGATGGTGTTTTTAGAAAGCATATAGGCGATAAACGATATGCCTATCACGAAGCTGTCTTCAAGCAGCGGTCCGCGGCAAATAACAAAGGCCGTCAAAACAAGGGCTGCCGCCTGTAATATTTTTGTCCTTGGCAGGTCAAGCATTCCCGCCGTTTTTGTATTCTCCATAACATTTACTCCAATCCCGATACGGCAGTATTATACAGCCTGTCCATATCAAAATTTGTCGTAACGGCTGTGGATGAAAATATTTTTTTCTGATATAATACGATACATGAAAGGAGCACGTTATGTTATTTGACTCACATGCACATCTGAACAATAAAATGTCCGACAAGGACAGAGCCGCCATGGTTGCTGCCATCGAGGGCTCAGACCTGGATTACGTTATGGATATCGGTTTCGATCTGGCAAGCTCCAAGTTGGCTGCAGATCACGCTGCCAAATACCCTTGGTGCTACGCTGCCGCAGGCTTCCATCCCCACGATGCTCAAAACATGGATGATATGGATCTCGTCATGATACGGGCTCTTGCTAAGAAAAACAAAGTCATGGCCATCGGTGAGATCGGTCTTGATTTTCACTACGACCGTTCACCACGCGACATCCAGCGAGAAGCTTTTCGTAAGCAGATCCGCCTTGCCAACGAACTGAAGATGCCTATAGTTATCCACTCCCGTGAAGCGGATCAGGAAGTAATGGATATCCTCAAAGAAGAGGGTGCTTTTTCTGATGAAAGAAAATCTTGGTTCCCTAAAAGACCGGACCCTACAGGATATGTTAAAGGCAACGGCTCCGGCGGCGCCGACAGTCTCATCGATGATGCCCGCGTGCTGCTCCACTGCTACTCAGGAAGCTCTGAATTGGGCCGTCAATACGTTAAGCTGGGTGCGACCCTTTCCATCGCAGGCCCTGTAACATACAAAAACAACAAAAAGACCATCGGCGTTGTGGAAGAGGTCCCCATCGACTTCCTTCTTGTGGAGACCGACTCTCCTTATTTGACCCCTGAACCTTTCCGCGGCAAAAAAAACAACCCTGCGCTGGTGGAATACACCGCCCGCAAGGTCGCCGAGATAAAAGGCATGTCCTATGAGGATGTTGCTGCCATAACCAAGGCCAATGCCATGAGGTTTTATGGGATAAAATAGGCGCCGGACATGCGAAACTATTGTTTCGACATAGTGTTTGTAACATCGACCTTAAAATACACCGATGTTACTCCAACCGGCGCATCATCACCAATATATTACATTTATAGCGTCAAAAAAGCGGATAATGTTCCCACTATCCGCTTCATCTTAAAAATTATATTTTATTTTTCGTCTTATGCTACAGGATTTCCGTCCTCTGCTTCAGGAGTTACGAATTTGAGAGTTTCTTTGCCGTCAACCACGTCGTCAGCAAACATGATCATACCCTTTGATTCGAGTCCTCTCAGCTTTCTTGGCTTCAGGTTGGCAACCACGAGAACTTTTCTGCCTACGCATTCTTCAGGTTTGAAGTGTTCAGCCACGCCTGAGATGATCTGGCGCTTTTCTGTTCCCATCTTCACCTGGAATACCAGCAGCTTGTCAGCCTTAGGGTGCTTTTCAGCCTGGAGGATAGTTCCTACTCTGAAGTCGATCTTGTCGAATGTATCGTATTCGATTTCTTCCTTCAGTTCCAGAGGGATGTTTTCATCTTCCTTGTTTCCGCCCTGCATTGCTTCCAGTTCTTCCAGTTCTTTTTCGATGTCCAGTCTAGGGAAGATAGCTGCGCCCTTCTTCACCTGTTCACCGCTCATCATTTCGAATGTAAGCGCGTCTTCCCACGCAACATCTGCATACCACAGACCCAGCTGCTTTCTGATCTTGTCAGAAGTAGTGTGCATGAATGGATATATCAGTACGGAAATGATCCTGATGGCTTCTGCCAGATTGTGGAGTACGTTATCCAGTCTGGCCTTAGTGGCTTCATCCTTAGCCAGTACCCACGGCATAGTTTCATCGATGTATTTGTTGGCTCTTCTTACGAGAACCCATATTTCTTCCAGTGCCATGTTGAACTTGAATTCATCCATGTTGGCTTCAACCTTGGCAGCCGCGCCTACAGCGATGTTCTTCAGGTCTTCGTCAACAGCTTCCACTGCATCTGTCAGATCCGGAACGAATCCGCCGTTGTATTTTTCGATCATGGATACTGTTCTTGAAACCAGATTTCCCAGGTCGTTTGCCAGGTCGTAGTTCATTCTCTTGAGCATTACTTCGTTGGTGAAGATGCCGTCCTGTCCGAAAGTATATTCTCTCAGCAGGAAATACTTGAGAGCGTCGATGCCGTATCTTTCGATCAGCTTGACAGGGTCAACAACATTGCCCTTTGACTTGGACATCTTGCCGCCTTCCAGGAGCAGCCAGCCATGTCCCAGAACCTGCTTAGGCAGAGGCAGTTCAGCACTCATCAGCATAGCAGGCCAGATGATAGTATGGAATCTTACGATTTCCTTACCTACCAGATGCACGTTTACAGGCCAGTACTTATCATAAAGTTCAGGTTCATCAGGCCATCCCAGTGCTGTGATATAGTTTGAAAGGGCATCAAGCCAAACGTACATAACGTGCTTTTCGTTGATAGGCACAGGGATACCCCAGTCAAATGTGGATCTGGAGATGCAAAGGTCTTCAAGTCCCTGCTTAACGAAAGCGATCATTTCATTTCTTCTTGATTCAGGTTCGAGGAACTCCGGAGTGTTTTCGAAAAGGTCAAGCAGCGCGTCTTCATACTTTGACAGTTTGAAGAAGTACGCTTCTTCCTGAGCCTTCTGTACAGGTCTTCCGCAGTCAGGACATTTACCGTCCACCAGCTGGCTTTCTGTCCAGAAAGATTCACACGGTGTACAGTATAAACCTTCATATTCACCCTTGTATATATCTCCCTTTTCATACATCTTCATGAAAAGAGCCTGTACTCTCTTGATGTGTCTGTCTTCTGTAGTTCTGATGAAATCATCGTATGAGATCTCCATGGTCTTCCACAGATCTTTGATGCCTGCAACCACTTCATCAACGTAAGCCTGTGGGGTTACTCCTTTTTCTTCAGCTATAGTCTGGATCTTCTGTCCGTGTTCATCAGTACCTGTCAGAAATCTTACGTCGTATCCTGAAAGTCTCTTGAATCTAGCCATGGCATCGGCCATTACTGTACAGTAAGTATGTCCGATGTGAAGGTTTGAACTTGGGTAGTAGATCGGTGTTGTGATGTAATAAGTACCTTTGTTTGCCATTTTATAATTCTTCCTTTCGTATCCGTATCGAATGAGATACGGTTTTTCTTCCCGTCACGGATGAGTGACCGGTTTATATGAACAACGACGGAGATTTGCGCTCATCCCCATACATTGCTTCCAACTCTTCCTTGTGATATATGTATCCGGCGTCATCGTAGTACAGCGCTTCCTGCGGGCACTTCTTGACACATCCGCAGCACTTGATGCATATGCCGTCAACGACCCCGGGATTTTCCTTGCTTATGGATCCCATCGGACAAATGCTCGCACACAAGCCACATTTGATACATTTATCTTCATAAAGCTTAGGCTTTACTTTTAATATATTTATATGCTCGCCGTGCCTGTCTCTAGGCTTATAGTACGGTCTTATGGGTTCGCAGCCTTCCACTTCCACGGGACATACTTCTTCCAGCACTGCAAAAAGCTCTCTTTCGTGTTCCCGGCTGTCCCTCATGATCCAAAGGATCTTGTCCGCCGCATCCTTGGCGAACTGCGTTGCCTCTTTCATATCCGCCGCATCAGGTCTTCCTGCCCCAAGGGTCTTGGAAAAAGAATGTTCCCCGATGAATGCCGCTGCAGCTACAGTGTTGAAGCCCTTGTCCTCAAGGATATTTCTCAGCTCTATCAGTGCATCGTCAAAATTCCTGTTGCCATAGAGAACTACAGGGATCGCCATGGCACCGCCACCCTCGAGGGTATCAAGGAATGGGAGCAGCACATTGGGAACTCTTCCTGCGATCACAGGAACTCCGAAAACTACGATGTCATTTTCATCAAAAGCATAAACTTTTTCCCTTGCTGCCTTCGGCGAGAAATTGATATCTGCTTCTTTTTCAAAGCCTGCACTTTTCATCTCGCTCCACATGCTGTAAGCGATGGTTGTTGTGATCCTTGCTGTTGTCCCTGTGCCCGTGAAATACATGGCTCTGATTTTCATTTTCATCAGCCTCCTGAGCAGCCTTTACCAGTTGAATGATGCCAGTCTGTCCAGCTTCACTTCTGTGTATTTGATGATCAGATCAACTATGTCTTCGATCTCAAGGTATCCGCTGTCCATTGCCAGATGGTAATTCACATGCTCACCCCATTTTCTTCCTGTATGGTAAGCATAGTAATTGGCTCTCGCCTTGTCAGTATCCTTCATCATTTTCTTTACAGAATCTTCGGGAACGCCGTATTCCTGAACTGCCCTCTTGATCTTGTCAGCTTCTTCAGCATAGATGAATACGTTTGTAGCTTCAGGCATGCCTCTTAAAATATAGTCTGCACATCTTCCTACAATGACACACGAACCTTCTTCAGCGATCTTTCTGATGGTGTCGAACTGGGCCAGGAAAAATCTTTCGTTGAGAGAAAGGCTTTCAGGACCGGCTTCGCCTGTACCAAGTGCAGATGCCAGGCTGTAAAGGAAGCTGTTCTTTGCTCTCTTTTCAGCATCTTCCATCATCTCTCTGCAAAATCCGGACTCTTCAGCGATACGATCCAAAAGCTCCTTATCATAATAAGGAACACCCAGTTTTTCGGCAAGTCTTCTGCCGATCAGTCTTCCGCCGCTTCCAAATTCTCTGCTTATGGTTATTATGTTCTTTTTGTTTTCCATATCATCGCCTCCTTGCGGTCGGGCCGCTGTCGATCATCGTAGTATATATATTTTTTTTATTGTACCACAAATTGAAGATTAGTGCTAATACTTATAGTGTTAATACAATGTATCTGCCGCTACAGGCAAGTAGAATTTGCCGCAGATGCCTTCCCAGTCAAGACAGTCATCAGCAAGCACCCACATCAGCTTAGTCACTACCGCCTCAAGAGTCATGTCTCTTGCTTCCAGTATGCTGAAATTGTCGCTGAGCTTTTTGCCCACTTCGTAAGTTTCCATATGGCTGCCTTCATAAGTAACCTGGGTGGTCATCACTATGACCTTTTCTTCGGGCTTATACTTTTTCAGTTCCGCAAAGAGCATCTGCTCGAGACTTTCCGGGATCCCGCCCACGCCGAAACTTTCGATTATTATGGCGTCGTAGTTTTTGAAGATCTCAGGCAGAAGCACAGGAGATATCCCCGGTGTCAGCTTCAGCAGGAACACTTTATCATTGAGCTTGTCGTAGAACACAGGAGCAGTTTCAGGCTTTTTCTGTTTCATGTATCTTATGATCCTGCCTTCGTTTATTGAAGCCAGCAGCGGATAGTTGATGCTGGAAAACGCCGCGTAACTGAGAGATTTGGTTTTCTTGGCTCTCGTTCCTGTTATGACTTCGCCGTTGAAAACGATCTGAACGCCCATGGATTCATCGTCGGCAGCATATATGATGCTGTCTCTAAGGTTCGCCTTGGCATCTGTTATCTCAAAACCTATAGGCTTCTGGGCACCCGTCAGCACGATGGGCTTGCCGGATCCCTGGATGAGATATGAAAGCGCAGCCGCCGTGTATGCCATGGTGTCGGTGCCGTGGCAAATAACGAAGCCATCGTATTTGCAGTAGTTTTCTTTTATGGTCTGTGCAAGTCCCAGCCAGTGTCCGGGAGTTATGTCCGTACTGTCCAGGCTGTACAGTGCTTTAGTTGTGAGAAGCACATCTTCACCGATCTCAGGAAGATAGGAAAGAAGCTCTTCAGATGACAATGCCGGAATGAGTCCCGCCTCATCTTTCACGGAAGCGATGGTGCCGCCTGTAGTTATAACAAGAAGTCTTTTTTTCATATTTTATCCCTCGTATATAAATTTCAGAACGGCCTTATCGATAGCATGTTCCTGAGCGATCTTTCTGATCTTATTGAAGTAAAATCCGGATTCAAGATTTGGCTTTATATCCAGCGCATAGATCTCAACTTCGTATTCGTGAGGTCTTCCCGGAGCAGGTCCGCCGTAATTGGCGATATATTCTGTCGGGATTCCTTCATAAGGTCCGTAAGGCAGTGCCCAGCTTGTCATGCCCTGGATAAGAGTGCCCTTTGCAGCTTCGTTGTCCTCAAGGCTTCTTCTGTCCTTATCTATGTCGGAAACCAGCCAGTGTACCCACGGCACACCTTCATCTTCTACGTTATCGTAGTCCATGCAGATGATGGCAAAGCTTTCTGTTCCTTCAGGAACTTCGTCCCACTCGATAGGAAAAGATCTCTGGGGGATGCCGTATTTTATCTGATTTTCATCTGTAGTCTTGATGCCGTATTCCGGATCCATATATCCGTTTATTACTGCTTTTGATGTGAGTTTCATTATTAGTCCTCCATAATAAATGGTTTATGTTTGAGTATTCTCGCTGCGTTCTTGCCTACGACTCTCAGGCGTTCGCTTGCTGCATCATCGAAACATGCCGAATCTTCTTCACCGCACATATCGTAGCTCATGAACGGCTCGTTCTTTTTGAACTGCACGCAGAAGATCTGAGCCTTGTCTTTGTCTACTCCGATGGCTACGCCAAGTCCTTTTTTAACGGTGTCTTCAAGAGCGTCGGCAAAAGGCTCATCGGTCTCAAATCCGCATCTTGGAAGTCCTTCTTCTTCGATGCCGTATGATATCTCATGTGCCAGAGTTTCACAGCCTTCCGAAAAAAAAATGTTTATCTTAGGAAGGCTTTCATTAGCAACATGCTCATGTCGCAGGCTCATTCCGGTGTACTCCACCTTGCCTGCTTCTATATCACCTTTTCTCTTAATTTCCATTGGAGACCTCCTCCAGGTATGACAGCAGCAATCCTGTGGCTACCGCGTTTCTTGGTCCTTCAGTCTCTCTGACATTGGCCTTTCCGCTGATGATACCGTAATATGTGAGAGCATCTGTCACCATATTACCAAGCTCGAAGTCAAGTGATGATCCTCCTACGAGGACAACGTGCTCGAACTCAGTGATGTTGCCTGTTCTGGATACTTTTTCGAGGGCTCTTATGATATTGGTGATGAGGACTTTTTCTTTAGCTTCTCGTCTCACCGCACGTATCTTTTCAAGGTTCTGTTTAGTCTTTACAGGCTTCCATCCTGTAGGCTTCAGCACTACTGTCCTTGCAAACATCTTGCTGTCTATAGCCTCTTCAAAGAACTGTGCCGTTCCGTCTTCATGTCTGATATGATAGAGAGATTCCACCTTGGCAAGCGGATATTTCTTGATCTCTTCCGCCAGCTTGAAATCGTCAAGCCCCAGCTCTGCATTGATCAGCATGGTCACCATGTTGCCTGCCCCTGCCAGGTGCACAGGTCTTGCCTTGTTTTCGCTATCCAAAAGGCACGCGTCCGTGGAGCCTGCGCCTATATCCACTACGAGTAAAGGCTTCTCTGTTCCCGGTGTGGTAAGAGCTCCTCTAACAGCCATGCTTCCTTCTACTCCTCCGATCTCGACTTTTACGCCGATCTCTTCAGAAACTGCTTCTGCAAGCCTTTCCATATGGAGCTTTTCCGTCTTTACCATGGCAGCGATGCCGACCGCCTTTTCCATGGCGAACTCGTTGGCCAGGTTACCGCGCACTTCCTTAGGAACGATAGTGTCTACAGCCATGATGTCTTTGATGAATACATTGTTGTAGTCCTGCTCTGTAAGCTCGGCCATTTCTTTTCTTACTTTTTCCAGCATTCCGCCAACGTTGGTTCCCTTAGTTCCCGTCACGTCTTCGATGTTTTTTGCTTTTCTCACCGTCTCCATGATTTCACGGGAGCCGCGATCTACAGGCGCCGTATATTTCCTGCTGCCGCTGTCGATGATTATCTCTCCCGCAGGGATACGACGCTCTTTGACTTCGCCTTCAGGCGTCTTGATAACTACTGCGGAACGGTTTCCTATGAGGGCTTTGGCGATATGCACGATCTGCTTGGTTTCAGCAGCTGTAAGGCCGAATACTGTAGCTATCCCGTATGGATTTGACAGAAATTCGATGCATGAGCCCGGCTGTGAAACTTCCACTGCGCACGGCATGCCGATAGGCACTCTGTCGATGGCAGCGACTTCGTCAAGTATCGGGATGACCTTGTTTATTCTGTTGTTTACCAGGACGCCGTCATCTTTTTTGAGGATGGCGCCTGCTATATCTATATCATTATCAAGGGCTTCATTTATCATCTTTGCAGCATCGATGAAGTCTACATCTGCCGGTACTACGACGATATATGCCTTGTCTTTTTCTGCTTTATCAAGATCTTCGATCTTTATGGTCTCACCTATGCCAAGGCCAAGACCTCCCGGCGTATCCGGGTTGTGACCTATGAGAGTTGACTCTGTGATGATGGTCTCCGTGATGGTTTCCATGGCAAAGTCACCGATAACAGGTGTGGCTTCATTTATTCTGATAAGATCTATCTCGTTTATCTCGATCTCCATCTTCTTCGCCGCATCCTTCAGCGATTTGATTATACCTTTGATATTGTCGTTGGTTCCCTTGATCCCTGTCGTCGCATTGATACCGCTGACGCATCTTTTAAGCTGACCGTCTTCGATAAGTCCGAGGGCTGTTTCAGTTGTCGCATTTCCTATGTCTACTCCGGCAATATACTGTCTCATGATAGGTCCTTCTTTCTTGAAATAGTTTGCTAATAATAGTATAAAGACCTCGCCTGCTTTACTCAAGAGGCGAGGTCGATATTTTTGTGCAAAGTGCGCTTTTGCTTATAAAGTTTCTTAGAACTTCTTCAGCATTCCGCGGTTTTCATAAACCTCTGCAGCTTCTTTAACGAGTGCTGCATTGATTTTTGCATCATATTTTTCTTCAAGTTCATCTGCGATGGCCATCAGTTCTTCCTTAGTGGAAACGTGCGGTCTCATGCAGTTGTAGATTTCAAGAATTCTTTCGTCAGGAATTCTTGTCATTTCTGCAGCTCTTCTGAAGTTTGCTGCAACCTGCGGATTTCCGAATGATTCCTGGATCTGAGCCTGCAGCTCCAGAGTTTCAGGAGTGATCTTACAGTCATCAGCTGTAACTTCACCCTTCAGGATAGCTTCAATAGTGATTTCATCAACTGCTTTTCCTGTTGGAGTCTTGATCAGTTCAGGATGTTTTTCATAAACCGGATAATCCTTTACGGCATCTAATTTAGCCATAATTGAACCTCCTTATATATTCGGTCGGGACGATTAGTCCATGTTGAATTCTTCTTCGATAGGTCTGATGTTCTTCTTTCCGTATGCGAAGTAGTAGATTACTGCTACAGCGTAAACTGCGATTACCCAGATCAGAACTGAAATGTTAGCCCACAGTACGCATACGAACAGTACGATTACGAAGATCAGTGCCAGTACAGGCATAACTTTACCAGCTGAGAATGGTCTTTCCAGGTTTGGCTCTTTCTTTCTCATTACGAAAGTTGAAACGATCGCGATAGTGTACATGATCAGTGCTGCGAATACTGAGATTGTTACCATCAGGCCAGTGTCGTTAGTCAGAACTGTTACGATCAGAGCGATTGTTCCAGGTACGATCAGACCAACTGTAGGGCATCCCTTGCTGTTTGTCTTAGCGAAGATTGCAGGCAGGTAACCGGTTCTGCCCATAGCGTATGTCTGTCTTGAGAATGACAGGATGATAGCTGAGAATGATGCTACCATAGCGAACAGAGCTACTGCAGCGATCAGCTTAGGCCAAATAGCATCTGCTCCATAAGGAGTTTCCAGAGCGATTGCCAGTGGATAGTCAACTGATGCGATAGCATTATAGTCTGCAATACCTGCAGGCAGGATGATAGCGATCAGTGATGTGATGAACAGTGTAGCAACTGCAGGGATGTATCCCTTAGGGATGTCTCTAGGATCCTTCATTTCTTCAGCGTTCATAGCAGCGCCGTCGATAGCGAAGTAGAACCACA
>CAYTVH010000008.1:0-37089 GCA_964441805.1 uncultured Oscillospiraceae bacterium
GCCCCTTTCGATATGATTACCTGCAAGCCTCTCTTCCGTAAGAAGAACTGCTGCTTCACTATTCATATTCATTGCTGCATCCATCTCATACATTATCTGCATGAGGATCTCTCTTGCTTCATTTCTAGTCATCTTCATCATTTCCTTCCGATGGTATTTCGACACCTTCTACGTGTATATTAACTGCTTTCACAGGCAGTTCGGTCATTGACTGTATCTCGTTCTTAACGTTTTCCTGAATGTCCCATGCGACAGCAGGTATTTTGACATGATAGTTGACGATTATGTGAATATCTATTTCAAGGCCTTCATCGGTACGGTTGACCTTAACACCTTTTGACATCAATTCCTTACCCAGAATATTCTTTGATAATGTGTTGGAAAGTCCTCCGGAAAGCCTTGATACACCTTCGGTTTTCAAAGTTGCATTTACTGCACAAACTGCGATGACCTCATCTGAAATCTTTAATTTGTCTTCTCCGGATGTTCTTGAAATGCTCATATGAAACTCCTCACCCATCATATTCATTCTTGTATGATATTATATCAAAATACATCCTGAAATTCAATCTATCTATGAAGCATCCTGAACTACTATTTCACTGGCTTCACAGCCTGTTTGCCTTATGATTATCTCACAAATTTTGGTGACGGTTTCCTGGTCCAGATCTTCGGTGTTTACAGTGACATTTATGCCGCTGTCCGTTATTACGACGAAGGAGTCAGGCAAACCCTTGTTTTTGATCAGGGTTTCTATGGTTTTCTCCTGTTCCATATGATTCAAAAGCCTCGCTTTTTCTTCCTCGGAAAGCATTGATATTATCTTGTTTCTGTCCATCTCCAGATTGGCTCTCAGCTCGCTGAAATAGGAGTCTGTATTTTCAGATTCCGACACGTTATCAGATGTGACGACTGCCGAATTATCAACCAAAACATCTCCATCATGGAGAGGTATATCGTCGCTGTTCGCTTTTTCAGTTAAAAGTCCTCCTGAGATGACATATGTACAGAGGCATAAAATCAGCGCCATCAGTACAGTTGATTTCTTCTTGTTGTCTTTGATCATCTTTATGATGTTTTTACCTTTCTTCATCAATTACCTCCTCATTGTCGCCCGATGACTTCTTTTCAAAAACTTCCACATTGGCTGCAGATATATTGAACAGAGCCTTCACGGCATTGATAACATTGTTTTTCACCACAGGATCTCCTGCTCCGTCTGCAGTGACAATAGCACCTGTGATCTGTTCTTTATCATCGTATTGAAGCATTACATCTACTTCTCCCACACCGTTTATATCTGACAATATGGAACAAAGCTCCGCTTCTATACCTCCGTCTTCATCTACGATTTGTTTCCTTCCGTCTTTACTTTGGGTGAAAACATCGAAAGAAAGGATGATAACTGCTATGGCGATCAGCAATGCAAGCCCTTTCAGTGCTTTTTCTTTCAATGCAGGATCTTTCATTATTCTATTGAGCACTTGGGATGCCTCCTTTTTAATATATTAATTTACTGCTCTATTATGCCCACGCCAATCGAAACAACGGATAGATAATAACAGCCATGATGATCAGAGAAAAAATAAAACGCACATATTTGCTTATGGAACTGTCAGGAAGCAGTATTTCGATAAATGATATGGTCAATATCATGATAAACAAATCATTAACCCATGTCTTGATCAATTCCATAGACTGCCGCCTCCCATGCCCATTATTACAGTTATGAAAATCAGGAACATGAAGGCTCCTGCAGCCAGTACAACAGTCATGGTGATGGCGGCCGTACCGATCTCATTGAGACTGTCAGATATATTCTTGTTGGCGATGGGTTCGGCTGCAATTGCTGTAACCTTGTATATCACTGCAATGGCAAGTATCTTAATGACCGGTAAAACGATTAGGGAAATGATGATTATTATGCCCACCAATCCAACTGCATTCTTTATCAATCCCATACAGCTGATCACCATATCCAGCGAATCAGCCGCAAATCCGCCTATTATTGGAACAAATTTATCTATGGAAAATCGAGCTGTATTCATAAGGAGTCCGTCTGCCGATTTTGTAACGAGCCCTTGTATCGCCGAAAGACCTGTGAATATGGTAATTACCAGACCCGTAATGAAAAGTGCACTTTTGCGCATGAAAACAGAGAGCTTTTTGACATAATCTTTTTCTGTGATGCTGTTGATAAGAATGAATACTGCAGATAAAAATACCAGTGGAAGCACCACGTGCTGCATTATAAAATTGAATCCGGTGACGGCTCCGGCTATTACCGGGTCCATTATGCTTCCGGAAGATATGCCGCCCATGGAAATGAGCAATGGGATCAATATGGGCAGCAATATTTCCATTGCCGTTGTCATGGTATCCATGGTCTGACTGCAGCTTTCATATGTTTGATAAAAGTTGCCTACGCAAAGTCCTATTACAACAAAACTGCAGATCATCGTTCCAAGTGAAGATACTGTTTTATCTCCAAAAGAATTGGACATGTTGGTAAGAAGACCTATCAATATGCAAACCACTATGATCTCACAGCCCAGCACGATGGAAGTTCTTATTTCACTTAAAAACAGTTCCAGCAGGTTCTCTATCATCCTGTCCGAATCGAATATGGGCCGGCCGTTTATCAAATCATTCAGGACTCCTTCCACAGTTATGTCGTCCATCATCAAATCTTCAGTCATCGACTCGTCCATGATATCTTCCAGCTCTGATAATTCCATCGAGTCAAGCTGTTCCTGTATGATCGCCTCATAATCCATAACAGACCTCAATCAACTAAGCAATGTACCGATAAGTTCCAGTATGGCTGACAATATCGGTATGGCCACATAAAAGATAATTACTTTTCCTGCAAGTTCCACTTTGGATCCAACGGCTGATTCCCCTGCATCTCTGCACAGCTGCGCGGTGAAATCAGTAGTATATGCCACAGCAAGTATTTTGATTATTACGGGAAAGAATTCCCGGCCGTAGGTGATGTCAGCATACGTGTCCTCAAGAAATATAAATATCTCTGCCAATCGATCAATGATATTGATCAGTATGATGATAACTGTAGCAAGTATTATGTATATGGAAATATCTTTATTGATGTTTTTGACCAGAGATGCAGTAAGAACACCGGTCATGGCCAGCGCCACTATTTTCAAGATTTCCATAGATGCCTCTAAAATTCAAGAAAAGTACGCACTGTATCAAAGAATTCAGCTATCATTTGGATTATGAGCATGAGAACTATTATCACCCCGGCCAATGTTGTCATCATTGCTTGCTCTTCTCTTCCTGCCTTGATCAGCACCTGATTGAGAACGGCGATAGCAATACCTATTGCTGCTATTTTAAAAATAATGTCTATTTCCATATTTCTCTCCTTCAAATAACCATTATGACTGCTACTATCCCTGCTGCAGTACCTAAGGCTTTGTACATACGACCCATCCTGTGTTCTGCGTCACGGGAATCCTTCAAAGCTGCTTGAAACCTTATCATTGCGGACTCTATTATTTTCTTTTGTCCGTCAGTATCGCTTTTTCCCAAAGCTTCGGTAAGGTCGTTCAATATATCCACGTCATGTTTTTCCAAAGGACAGCTGTCCTCTTCTTCAAGCAAGGCTTCCATCCACGCATCTTTTAAGGAGATCCGGCCATCAAGGTTACTGCTGCATTTTTCAAATGCTTTTGAAGTCCAGCAAGCTTTCGTTTCAGATACGCCATGGAGTACTTTTGCCAGTGTATCCTTTTTATATGTCATCTGCATTTCCATAAGCTTTATCATTTCTATGATATACTCAAGCTCAATGGTTCTTTGCTTATATGATGAAGCTTTGATATGCCCAATCAGCGTACTGGATATTACCAGTATCATGCATCCAATGATCTTTATCATTTCTCATCCTCTCTGCGAGTACGAAAGCTTCATGACCTTTCGTACAGTACCTGTCCTCGGTGCTCCCGTTAAAAACACCAGGGTATCAAATACATGGTTTTTGATAAGTGTGCCCATCGTTGAATAAGCCACATCTTCAAAGCTGTTGCCGTGTATGGTAGTGATGATCTTCACTCCTGAACAAAGTGCTTCTTCTATTGCCTTCACATCTTCTTTTTTCCCTATTTCATCTGTTATGATCACATCAGGCGACATGGATCTTATGAGCATGATGATCCCTTGAGCTTTAGGGCATCCATCCAGTACATCTGTACGCATGCCAAGATCATAACCGGGAACACCGTTATAACAACCGGCGATTTCCGATCTTTCATCGCATATACCTATCCGGAATCCTTTTGAACTCAGTATGCGGGCAATATCTCTTATCATGGTGGTTTTCCCGCACTTGGGCGGAGAAACGATGAGCGTGTTGTTTATGGCTTCTTCACCCAATACATGATCTATAATGGAATTCGCCGCACCTTTGATTTCTCGGCTCCTCCTGATATTTAGAGATGAAACATCTTTTATCAGATGGACTGAGCCATTATTCAGAGTCACCTTACCGCATATCCCGACCCGGTGACCGCCTTCAATGGTTATATATCCTTTGGAAAGTTCTTCTTCGTACGCGTAATAGGAATAATCCAACAGTCTGTTCAAAATTTCTTCCAGCAAATCAGGGGTTATTTCCTTACTGTCTCTCAGTTTATATTCTTTATTACCGCTGATAACTATCGTATCGCAGCCTGACTTTATCCTGATTTCTTCGAACTCATCGGTGATCGTTCTTGGCAACTGCAGTATTCTTTCTTTTAACTGATCAGGTAATTTATAAAAGATTTTCTCTGTATTGGGATCCATCGTATCATCCTTTTTTGATTCAAAACATAGATCGTGTTTTCTCTTATACAAAGATATTCCTTGTCCCAAAAGATATGCATATAAAATTCAGCACATAAAAAAACAGAGCCGAACTTTATCGACTCTGTGGTTATGATTTATGTTGTTTAAGGACGTTTATCTCTGCAAGGCACCTTGCTCTGGCAAAGGCCGCATCCGAAAATATAGTCACCTCTTTCAATATGCTCAGGCCAGTATTTTTCACATGCCACATCTTCATATCCAAGGCATGCATCTTTGTCGTGTCCCTTTTCGGTAATAGCTCTTATTGGACATCTTCTTATACAAGCACCGCATATACCGCTTTTGAAGTACAGACACCAGTCATAATGACCACGGTCACCTCTTGGAGTGATTTCAAGGTCGGCTTCCACTACTATTGAAGTCATCCTAACCGCCTTGCCTTTCTCAGAAATAAAACCGTCGCTCAAGCCAAAAGTACCCATTCCTGCTGCAAAGGCAGTGTGTCTGTGTGACCAGTTGGAAGCTATGCCAAGGTTTTCGGAATGCTGTCTCGAAAAGTCCTTTATCAGATCTATGGATGCCGCCCGGACACCTATTGCTTCCAGTTCGCTTTCAACCTTGCCCGAAAACTCTTTCATGAGATTTTCCCACTCTCCCCTTGAAACAAGCCAGTTGTCACATGGGAAATAACGTTCTTTGTTCTGCAGCGCTTTAGTTTCCTCTGTCTGCGGGAAAATGAGAGAAATCACTCTAAGCTTTGATGGATCCGGCATATCACCGTACTTTTTAGCAAAAGCTTCAGCAGGCGACCAGTGAAATTCTCCTATGTGCTCCTTTAAAAAATCATAGTACGGATCGTCTCCTGCGGCAATGCCAACGAGGGGCTCTTCCCACATGGGCTCATCGGGTTTCCCAAGAACGCCGAAATTGTTTGATTCAAGACCGTTGAATACTTTATATATTATAGTTTTGATGCGGTCATCCATTGGAATGCTCCTTATTCATCATCAGGTGATTTTTCTTCCCCTTCGTTCACACTGTCTTCAGGAAGGATAGTCATGGTGATCTGTTCGATCCTTCTGTCTCTGATGGAATCTATCCTGAATTTATAATTTTCAAATATAACTTCTTTGCCCACATCGTTTTCATCAGGGATCTCACCAAGTATGTCGATGATGAGCCCTCCGATGGTTTCACTGTTATCTGATTCAAGATTTATGTCCAGTTCTTCATCAATATCATCCAGATCCATACTGCCATCCATAACGTAGGTGTCATCGGAAATCTTCTGGATCTCAGGTTCTTCATCATCATATTCATCGTCGATATCACCCATTACTTCTTCGATGATATCCTCCATTGTAACGATACCTGAAAAACCGCCGTACTCGTCAATCAGTATTGCGATATGCTGCTTTGTTGTCTGCAGCTCAAAGAACAATGAGTCTATATTCTTTGTTTCCGGAACGAAATAAGGTTTTCTGAGAATAGGCCTGATATCAACATTTTCGAAACCATCTTCCCTGGCTTTGATGAGATAGTCTTTGATGTACAGGATACCGATTATATCATCACTGTCGTCTTCGTATACGGGAATTCTGGAATACCTCAGTTCCATGAGCTCATCTATATATTCTTCAGTGGGCTCATTGATGTCTATGGAAAACACATCGGTCCTCGGTGTCATTACTTCGTAAGCAAGCATGTCGTCAAAGGCAAAGATACCTGTTATCATCTTTTTGCCTTCTTCTTTCAGCTCTCCGCTTTCCTGACCAACTTCAAGCATAGAAACGATATCGTCCTCTGAATATTCAACATTGGTGACATCAGTTCTCTGCCTGCATATTTTAAGCAGGATCGTTACAGTGATAGATAAGAGCCAGACAAAAGGTTTGAAAACGGACGAAATGAACAATATCGGCTTCACAACTGCCATTGCTATACCATCGGCATGGAGCATGGCAAGTCTTTTGGGAAACAACTCCCCAAAGACAAGTGTAAAGAATGATAAAACCAGCGTTACTACGATAACAGCTATCTCCTGACCATATGGTATACCGAATCCTGAAAGCCAGCTGCCCACATCGTCCGAGAAGCTAACAGCAGCTTCGGCACTGGTAAGAAATCCTGCCAAAGTGATTATTACCTGTATCGCAGACAAAAACTTGTTGGGTTCCTCTATGAGTTCATTGAGAGCTTTTGCCTTCTTGTTTCCTTCGTGTGCTAAAGTCCTTATCCTGTTCTTGTTCACAGAAACGATAGCCATCTCTGCTGCTGCAAAGTAGGCGTTTACCAATATAAGGACAGCCAGTAAAATCAATTGTCCCCCTAAAGGCCCGGGATCAGATGTCATTTTTTACTCCTTTCACATCAAGTAAATGTTTATTTTCTTTTTCTCAAGATATATTTTTCAGCCACAGGATGATCCATTTTTATTTGAAGTATCTGCTGAGGATGCGGCGCGGATTCGATGGGCTCCCCTTCTTCATTCAGAAGGATTTCAAGTTTCTGTGTAAAGAACTCTCTATCCGGTCCGAACACCTCTATTTCATCCCCAACCACCATTTTGTTTCGCTGCTCTACGATCGCCATTTGAGTTTCGGGATCATAACTCTTCACCATGCCTATAAAACTGTAGTCTCGTGTATAGGCGCTGGTTTGATAATTCTGATCTTCATTGGTTGGCTTATCATAGTAGAAGCCGGTCGTAAATTCACGGCGGCTGACCTTTTTGAGTTCGGTCATCCATTTGGGATCGAACACATAATTTTCAGGATCTGCATAATATGCATCTATCGCACGTCTGTAGGCACTTACTATGGTCGCCACATAGAACACGCTTTTCATCCTGCCTTCGATCTTGGCGGAGGATATTCCTGCATTGATGATATCAGGAATATTTTCCAGCATACAAAGGTCCTTGGAATTGAGGATATAAGTTCCTCTGCTGTCTTCTTCCACAGGATAATATTCACCCGGCCTCTGCTCTTCCACCAGCTTATATTTCCATCTGCAAGGATGTGCGCACTGTCCTCTGTTGGCATCTCTATCTATCATGAAGTTGCTGAGAAGACATCTTCCTGAATACGATATGCACATGGCACCATGGACAAATGACTCCAGTTCCATGGTTTCAGGGATCCTGCTTTTGATTTCCTTGATTTCATCAAAAGTAAGCTCTCTGGCCAAAACCAGCCTCTTGACACCTTGTGAGTGCCAGAAGTTAGCTGTCACATAATTTGTCATGTTGGCCTGAGTCGAAAGATGAAGTTCGGCGTTCGGAATGATTTCTTTGATGAGTGTTATCACACCGGGATCGGATACGATGAATGCATCTACAGGAATATGGCTTATGGATTTCAAATATTCCCTCAGAGGCTCGATATCTTCGTTATGAGCGAAGATATTGAATGTCATGTGACATTTCACACCTCTTTCGTGGGCATAAGCTACGCCTTCCTCTATTTCATCTATGGTCAGATTGCCGGCACCGGCTCTTAAGCTGAACATTTCACCTCCGAAATATACAGCATCAGCACCGTAATCCACTGCGATTTTTAATTTTTCAAGATCTCCCGCAGGAGCAAGTAATTCAAGTTTTTTCATATTCTTTACGTAGTCTGTCTTTTGTTGATCACACTTATGGATATGCCGTCGCCCACAGGCAATATACAAGTATCGGCATAATCCAGCCCTGTGATGTACTTTATGAATTCACGCATCTTCCTGATGCTGGTCTTGTATTTTTTGTTGGGATCGTATTCATCGGATGCAGTCATGCCCTTCATCAGAACGTTGTCACAAATGATAAGTGCTTCATCTTTGCAAAGGGGCAGAGCCAGATCCCAAAAAGCTTTATAATGGCTCTTGGCTGCATCGATGAAAACAACGTCATAACCATCTTCCTCGGAAATGTTCTCAGTCATGGATTCAAGCACAACTCTAGCATCTCCATGTAAAACCTTGACTTTATCGGCAAATCCGAGATTTTGCACATTGCTTAAGGCTGTCTTATACACATCTTCATCTGCCTCTATGGTAGTGACATGACATCCGCATCCATCTGCAAAGCAGCATGCTGAGTATCCCACAGCTGCGCCTATTTCAAGGAGCCTTTCAGGTCTCTTGATCTTTAAAAGACTTAGCAAAAGACCTTCGGTATCCTTCAAGATTATAGGAACTTTCTTTTCTTCGGCAAACTCTCTCAGCTCCTGAAGTTTAGGATTATTGGAGGAATACAGAGTATTTATATATGCAGTTATAATATCGTTCGTAATGTTCATATTTATTCTGCCTGTTCTGATGTCCAAGGATGCTCTTCCACTGCCTTGTTATGCTCTTCTACGGTCTTTGAGAATATGATCTCCCCTTCAGGTGTAGCATAGAAGAACATATAATCTGTTTCTTTGTAATTCAATACACTATCCATGGCATTCAGATTGACTGAACAGATCGGTCCCGGCGGAAGCCCCGTGAATTTACGTGTATTGTATTTGTTGTCAGAATCCAGCTGTGACACTGTAAGCTCAACACCGTCTTTTTCAAAGATGTAGTTTACTGTTACATCACTGCCGAGGGATATACCTTTGTTGAGTCTGTTGATAAATACACCTGCAACTTCAGGCATGGCATCGCTGACATTGCTGGATTCCTTCTCTACGATAGATGCAAGGGTCAGCATTTCATGTACGCTGTATTCACTGCTTTCGATTTCTCCTTTTAATGATGAGAGCTGCTGATCCATCATATCCAGCATCATTTCAGTGATGCTTTCGATGGTTGGGTTTTCCTCGGTAATGAAATAAGTTTCAGGATACAGATAGCCTTCCAGCGGATATTTGATGTCCTCATCCAGGATGGTGTCTGTAAGGAACCAGTATTCATTGATAAGTTCCTTCAGGTACTTTTTATCTGACCACTTGCCCAGAAGCTCTTCCCTGCTGTATGGAAGCTCTGCGGCAATGGCATCAGCCACCTGCGGGATGGTCAAGCCTTCCCTTACAGTAAGCTTTTCTTTGGAAAGATATTCAAAGTCCCCTGTATTGATGGCGTCCATCATTTGAGGAAGAGTCATGGCTTGGCTGAAAATATAAGTGTTGGCCTGAAGAGAATCATACCCACCTATTCTCGCGTGTACCTTTGCAAAAGTTTTATTCTTGATAAGACCATTGTCATCAAGGATCTCAACTATCGCTGAAGCTCCGCTTCCATTGGGTATATTAACAGTTACAGGCTCATCGTTCTCACTATCCACTGCGCCAATTCCACTGAGATATACAAGTAATCCACCCGTTAAGGCAACAACCAGTATGATCACAATGATCAATAATACTTTTAAATTGCTCTTTTTTTTCTTCGACATCTGTTACTTCTCCTGTATCAAAAACTACAAATAAAGGGACGGTAATGCGTCCCTTTATATAAAAACCATATTATTTAGATCTTCCCAGATATTCGCCTGATCTTGTGTCGATCTGGATAACTTCGCCTTCTTCGATGAAGATAGGAACCTGTATAGTAGCACCAGTTTCAACAACTGCTGCCTTAGTTACGTTTGTAGCTGTATTTCCCTTTACTCCCGGTTCTGTTTCAATAACCTTAAGGTCCACGAAGTTAGGAGCTTCAACCAGGAACGCATTTCCCTTATAGAACTTGATAGTAGCTTCGTCGTTTTCTCTCAGGTACTTTATAGCTTCTTCAACCTGTTCCTGAGTGATTGGAACCTGATCATAAGTTTCCTGATCCATGAAGTAGTAAAGTTCACCATCGTTGTAAAGGTACTGCATTGTTTTAGTTTCAATGTGTGCCTTAGGGAACTTGTCGTCCGGGTTGAACGCTTCTTCTCTGGTAGCTCCCGATAAAATGTTCTTGTACTTTGTTCTTACGAACGCAGCTCCCTTTCCCGGCTTTACATGCTGGAAGTCAATTACAACATGTGGTTCTCCATTGATCTCAAACGTCATACCTTTTCTGAAATCGCCTGCATAAATCATAATCTATCTACCTTTCCATAATAATTATTTATAAGTTTTAAGTGCTTCCATTATATCAAACTATGTGATGATTGCCAAGTCCTCAATGTGAAACAGTTAGTTGCCTGCTCCTGCAGGACCTACGCCAAAATCAGCTACATCGGCGATGATTTTATATACATCTGCCATCATCATTGAGAATCTCATCTGATTCTGAAGATACTGTGCAGCTGCCGGATCCTGCATAAGGATAGCTGAAAGCTGCTGAAGCTTGCCGAAGCTTTCGGCATCGATTTCCTGCCCCATCATCTGCTGTGCCTGAAGTTCAAACTGTTTATTCATAAAATCCTTGATGGCAGCATCCAGTTCAGGATTTGCTTCGATGGTCTTCCTGCTCTGATCATACTGTTTGAATTCTTCTGAAGCCTTGATAGCTGCGGCTAGTGAATGTGCCTGATCATATACGTTCATAATTATACCTCCATAAATATTGGTAAAATAATTGGATTTCTTTTTGTTTTGCTGTAAATATATTTTCTTAATCCTTCTCTGACAGCAGTCTTCATTCCATTCCAGTCCTTCATATTTCTCGCCATGCAGTCGATGAGAATACTTTCGGCAAGCTCACATGCTGCATCGATCAAATCTTCGTTTTCTCTCACATAAACGAAACCTCTTGAAATGATATCAGGACCTGAAACTATTGTATTGGAATTCTTTTCGATGGCTGCAACAAGAATGATAAGGCCTGATTCAGAGAGAAGTCTTCTGTCCCTCAATACTATATTGCCCACATCTCCCACGCCAAGACCATCTACCATTATACCTTCTGCCTGGGCCACCGCCTTGGTCTGTACGGCTGAATCCTCTGATACGGTCAAGCAGTCGCCGTTTTCCAAAAGGAAAATATTATCCATAGGAGTTCCTATGGTATTGGCCAGCTCACCGTGGGCAAGCAGATGTCTGTATTCACCATGGACAGGCATGAAATACTTCGGTTTTATCAATGAATGCATAAGTTTCAGTTCTTCTCTGCATGCATGACCCGAAGCATGGATCTCTGCAATATCTGAATATATTACTTCTGCACCTTTCTCCACCAGCCGGTTTACAACATTGGCCACTGTCAGCTCGTTGCCCGGAACAGGTGTGGAAGATAAGATGACCATATCGCCTTTTCTTATATTTATTGACTTGTGCTCCGATGATGCCATCCTGGCAAGAGCAGACATGGGCTCTCCCTGACTTCCGGTAGTGATGACTACAAGTTCCTTATCCGGTATATTCTTTGTCTTATTGAGATCCACCAGAACATTGGCAGGAATATTGATATATCCAAGTTCCTGAGCGAGCTCTACTACATTGACCATGCTTCTGCCGGAAATGGCAACCTTTCGGTTACAGAGGACGGCTATGTCTATTATCTTCTGTATTCTATGGACATTGGATGAGAAGGTGGCTATTATTATCCTCTTTTCCGAACTTCTGAATATGCCTTCCAGAGTTCGTCCTACAACTCGTTCAGATGTTGTATATCCTTGTCTTAAAACATTCGTGCTGTCGGCCATCATCAACAGAACGCCTTCAGCTCCAATCTGCGCAAGTCTTGCAAAATCGATTGGATCCCCATCAACAGGCGTATAGTCGATCTTAAAGTCACCTGTGTGGAAAATGACTCCTGCCGGAGTTTTTATGGAAAGACATATGGAGTCAGCAATGGAATGGGTTATTCTCAATGCTTCAACTGAAAAATGCTTTCCCACTTTGAATGTCTGTCCCGCACGTACAGTGTACATTACTGCTTTGAGTCCGTGTTCTTTGAGCTTATTATCGATAAGTCCCAAAGGAAGCGGAGTACCGTAAATGGGAACATTGAGTTCTCGTATCAGATAAGGGACGGCACCGATATGGTCTTCATGACCATGGGTGATCAAAAGTCCCTTGATCTTTTTATTGTTTTCGGTGAGATATGAAAAGTCCGGGATGACTTTATCTATACCAAACATATCATCATCCGGGAATGAAAGACCGCAGTCGATGAGTAAGATCTCGTTTTCATATTCGATAGCAGTCATATTCTTCCCTATTTCATGGAGTCCGCCGAGAGGTATGATCTTTACTTTAGGATTTACCTTTGGAGCAGGCGGTTTCATTTTGCCTGCTCCCTTTCCGGCTGACTGTGTCCTTTTACCGCCGGCAGACTTGTTGGTTTTCGTTCCTCTGCTGCGGCCGCTGTTATTGCTGTTTCCGTATTTCTTTCCCGGATTGCCAGTCTTTCGCGGTTTAGTGGACATATTCACTTTTTTTTCGCTCATTTAATATTCTCTTTCCTTTCCCTATAAAGGCGGGCGGACAGCCTATTTAACTACGATGTTCAGCAGTTTATTAGGTACCGCGATAACCTTTACAACATTCTTGCCTTCTGTAAGCCCTTTTACTTTTTCGTCTTCCATAGCGATTTTTTCCATTTCTTCTCTGGATAAATCACCGGGGATGTTGATTTTTTCTTTGATCTTGCCGTTGATTTGAACAACGATCTCTACTGTATCCTTAACGAGAGCGCTTTCATCATATGTCGGCCATGGCTGTTCGTGCACTGAACCTTCTAATTCCAAGTGTTCCCACATTTCTTCCGTTACGTGAGGAACGAATGGTGCCAGCATGATGATCAAGTTTCTGATGGCAGCGCCATAGAGGGCTTCATTCACGTCGCCTTCCTTATATCTGTACATTTCATTTACCATTTCCATGATGGTACTGATGGCAGTATTGAAGTTAAATCTTTCGCCGATATCATCAGATACTTTCTTTATGGCATAGTTCATCCAGTAAGCCATGTTCTTGTCAGCATCAGACTTGATTTCATACTCAGTGTCAGCTGTTGCATATTTTTCTTTATATTCATATACAGCTCTGTATACTCTGTTGATGAATCTGAAGCTTCCTTCCACGCCCTTATCTGACCAGTCAAGTTCTCTTTCAGGAGGTGCTGCGAAGAGAATGAAAAGTCTTGCTGTATCTGCGCCGTACTTTTCTATGATCTCAGCCGGGCTTACTACGTTGCCGAGAGATTTACTCATCTTAGCTCCATCTTTGATTACCATACCCTGTGTCAGCAGGTTCTTGAAAGGTTCTTCCTGACTTACGTATCCCAGATCATAGAGAGCCATCTGGAAGAATCTGGCGTACATCAGATGCAGGATGGCATGTTCAACACCGCCGATATACTGATCGACATTCATCCAGTAGTCAACCTTGTCCTTGGCAAATGCTTCTTCATCATTTCTGGCATCACAATATCTGAGGAAGTACCATGAAGAATCAAGGAATGTATCCATGGTGTCAAGCTCTCTCTTGGCAGGCTTGCCGCATACAGGACAAACTGTATCGATGAATGTCTTGCTTGTAGCCAGCGGAGATTCGCCCTTTCCTGTAAATTCAACGTCTGTAGGCAGCATTACAGGCAGGTTTTCTTCTTTTTCAGGTACCCATCCGCATGTATCACAGTGGATCATAGGTATAGGTGTTCCCCAGTATCTCTGTCTTGAGATCAGCCAGTCACGAAGCCTGTAGTTTATTGTCTTCTTACCGATGCCTCTTTCTTCAGCAGCTTCCGCAACTTTCTGAATAGCATCTACGTTGTCTAAACCGTTGAATTCTCCTGAATTGATGACCTTACCTTCAGCAGCGAACGCTTCCTGCAGGTTATTAAGATCGATTTCAGGGTTTTCAGGATCGATAACAGGAATGATTTCCAGATCGAACTTCTTGGCGAATTCAAAGTCTCTCTGGTCATGCGCAGGTACACCCATTACTGCTCCGGTACCATATCCCATCAGTACATAGTCTGAAATATAGATAGGCATAGGCTTGTTGGTGAATGGATTTACGGCATACTGACCGATGAACACACCTGTCTTTTCATTGGTTGTTGAAGTTCTTTCGATCTCATTCATATGAGCACATCTGTCGATGTATTCCTTAACCGGCTCTTCATATTCTGTACCTGCAACCATATCTAAAACCGCTGGATACTCAGGAGCAAGAACCATGAATGTGGTTCCGAAAATAGTATCTACACGAGTTGTGAATACAGTAAGGGTTTCTTCTCTGTCCTGAACTTTGAACTCAACTTCTGCACCGTGGGACTTGCCGATCCAGTTTCTCTGCATGATCTTTACCTTGTTAGGCCATCCATCCAGAGTATCAAGGTTGTCGAGAAGTCTTTCTGCATAATCAGTGATCTTGAAGTACCACTGTGACAGGTTCTTTTTACCTACAGATGTTCCGCATCTTTCACAGCAGCCGTCAACTACCTGTTCATTGGCAAGAACTGTCTGGCAGCTTGGACACCAGTTGACAGGGTTTTCTTTCTTATATGCGAGTCCTTTCTTGTAGAACTGGATAAATATCCACTGCATCCACTTGTAGTAGCTAGGATGAGCTGTTGCCAGTTCCCTGTCCCAGTCATAAGAGAGACCCATTTCTCTCAGCTGACGGTTCATTTCTTCGATATTGCTCCATGTCCATTCTGCAGGTTCAACATTGTTCTTGATAGCAGCATTTTCTGCAGGCAGACCAAAAGCATCGTAACCCATCGGATGGAGAACATTATAGCCCTTCATTTTCTTGAATCTGGCAATAACGTCACCGATGGAATAGTTTCTAACGTGTCCCATGTGGAGCTTTCCGGAAGGATAAGGGAACATTTCAAGTACATAATATTTTTCCTTATCAGGATCTTCAACTACCTTGAAAGCCTTTTCTTCTTCCCATCTCTTTTGCCATTTTGCTTCGATTTCACCGAAATTGTACTTTTCTAACATCTTCATCCTCCATTAAGCGTTGATAGTCAGGGTTTCGCAGTCGCCCCATATTTTTTCGAGATTGTATCGTTCTCTCATTTCAACAGTCATAACATTTACGACTACATCGCCGTAGTCCATAAGTGTCCAACCTCCGGTAGCACGTTTTCCCTCAATGCTCTTGGGAAATATGCCTTGCGGTTCCAGCATATCTTCCACATTGTCCACCAATGCTCCCATCTGTCTTTCACTTCCGCCGGATGCCATTACGAAATAGTCAGCAAAGGAAGCCTTCTGTGATATATCGATCACCAGAACATCCTGCGCTTTTTTATCGTCAAGCATCTTCGCAATTTTAAGTGCTAATTCTTTAGGTTCCATCATAGATCCAATTTCTCCTTTAAATCATTGATTGCATTTATCGTGTCAGGATCCAGGTATTCACCTATACTCCTGATATATTCAACAGTCCTCTCAAGGGAACTGATACAAGCCTTGTCAAGATCTATATAAGCAAGAGCTCTCGTTTCCTCAACGGTCGGATATTTTCTTCCCGGCTCAATGGCATCTGCCAGAAAAATGATTTTTTCCAGCTTAGACATACCCGCTCTTCCTGTGGTGTGGAAGGAAACGGCATTCAAGATATCTTCATCCTCTATGCCATAGTCCCTCTTCATTATCACGGCTGCTATTTTTCCATGGGACAAATTAGGGTTGTCCATAACATTTTTAGGTAAACCAAGTTGTCTGATGTACATATTCAGCACCGATACAGGTGTGCTTCTGAACATATCGTGAAACAATGCTGCCGTACGTGCTTTTTCAACATTCTCTCCGTAATGCTCTGCAAGTTTCACGGATTCATCCACAACAGAATATGTATGTTTGAGCCGTCTTTCGCTGAGGTTATTCTCAAGATACTCTGTTATTTTATTATCTGTATAATCCATTTTCCTTAATATACCTTTCCACTTCTGCAGAGATGAGACCTTCGCATGAGGATCCCTGTTCCAAACGAGTTCTTATTTCAGTAGATGAAACATCTATCTGTGTATTATCTATATTGGTTATCTCTGTTCCGTAGGTATCATGTATCTTGCTGATACAAAGCTTAAGTTCCTCCCGTTTGTATCCGGGTCTTGTTCCTATTATGAAAGCATACTTCGTCAATAATTCTTCCGCGTTCTTCCACTTATCTATTTTAAGGAATGCATCGGTACCTGTTATGAAGTACAGCTTAACATCTTCTCCAAATCTTTTCTGCATAGCTCGCATGGTCAAGTAGGAGTAAGATATGCCCTCCTCATCTATCTCATAGGAAGATACTTCAAATCCTTTTTTATTACCTACAGCCAAATCAAGCATTGCTAGTCTGGCTGCACCTGTCGCAAGTTTTTTATCAAGTTTAAAAGGTTGAAGCCTGGCCGGTATAAAAACCACCTTTTCCAGGTCTGCCAGTGCCATGGCATCTTCGGCAAGCCCTGTATGACCAAGATGTACAGGGTCAAATGAGCCGCCGAAAATACCTATTTTTTTAATTTTATTGTCGGACAAAACAATTTTACCACTCAATCTTGCGGCCTTCCTTCTTCCACTTTCTGAATTCAGCAGTAGCTGTAAAGAGTGCGTCTGATGATGAGTTCAGTGCAGTTTCACATGAATCCTGGATAACTCCGATGATGAATCCAACAGCTACCACCTGCATTGCGATATCGTTGGAAATACCAAACAAGCTGCAAGCCAGCGGGATAAGCAGCAGAGATCCGCCTGCAACACCGGATGCTCCGCATGCTCCGATGGCAGAGATCACGCTGAGAAGCAGTGCAGTTGCGAAGTCAACTTCAATACCAAGGGTATTTACTGCCGCCAGTGTCATAACTGAAATAGTGATGGCTGCACCTGCCATGTTAATGGTAGCCCCCAGAGGAATGGATACTGAGTACTGCTTTTCATCCAGTCCCAGATCCTTACAAAGACGCAGGTTTACAGGAATATTGGCAGCTGAACTTCTTGTGAAGAAAGCCGTGATACCACTGTCCTTGATACATTTCCAAACCAGCGGATAAGGGTTCTGTCTGATGTTTATGAAGACGATCAGTGGATTGACGATAAATGCTGAAACCAGCATACATCCAACAAGAACCAGGATGATATGTCCGTAATCAAGTAAGGATTTTACTCCTGTTGTAGCAACAGTTGTATAAACCAATCCGAGGATACCGAAAGGAGCCAGATTGATCACCCATCTGATGACAGTGGAAAGTGCGTCAGCAATGTTCCCTAAAACTCCAATGGTAGTTTCACCGGCATTTCTCAGAGCAAGACCCAGAACTACTGCCCAAGCCAGAACTCCGATATAATTGGCATTCATCAGTGCTGATACAGGGTTGGCAACCACATTCATCAGCAGTGTCTTAAGTACTTCAGCTATGCCTTCCGGTGCTGCTCCTTCAGCTCCTGCAGGCAGTGTCAGAGTTGACGGGAACAGGAAGCTTGCAACAACTGCAATCAGTGCGGCTGCGAAAGTACTGATAAGGTACAGGATAATAACTGTCTTCATATTGCTTTCGCTTGAATCCTGCTTATTTGAAAGCGCATGCATTACCAGGAAGAATACCAGCAGCGGTGCGATGGCCTTCAGCGCACCTACGAACAGATCGCCCAGGATGCCGATGACAGCAGCGCTTGGAACTACTACGCCAAGGATTATTCCAACGATCAAACCAACTATAATTCTCTTTACCAGACTGATCTCAGTCCATTTCTTAAAAATCTCCATTTGATATCAATTTCCTTCTTCGTATTATTCTTTAATCAAAATAAATATATATATCTTACTTTATTTCTTCTCGATAGCGATCCCCAGTTCTTCCAGCTGCAGTTCTTCAACAACTCCAGGTGCCTCACTTACCATACACTGAGCATTCTGATTCTTAGGGAATGCGATAACTTCTCTGATGGACTTTTCCCCTGTCAGCAGCATAACCAGCCTGTCAAGGCCGTATGCCAGTCCGCCGTGCGGAGGAGTTCCGTACTTGAAGGCTTCTACCAGGAAGCCGAATTTTTCATCGATTTCTTCCTGTGACATGTTAAGAGCTCTGAACATGTCTTCCTGCATATGTCTGTCATGGATCCTGATGCTTCCGCCGCCCAGTTCAACACCATTGAGAACGATATCATATGCCTTGGCCTTCGCCTTAGTAGGTTCGGTTTTCAGCAGCTGTGCGTCTTCTTCTCTAGGTGATGTGAACGGATGATGCATAGCATGATAAGTATCGGTTTCTTCATCATGTTCAAACAGAGGGAAGTCAGTTACCCACAGCAAGTTGTACTGTTCATCATCCAGAAGTCCCAATTCTCCTGCAATATGTCTTCTCAGGAATCCAAGGCTGTCATAAACCACCTTGTTCTTATCTGAAATGATCAGGATAAGGTCTCCTGCCTTCGCTTCCATTCTGTCAGCTATAGCCTTCAGTTCTTCCGGCGTGAAGAATTTATTCACAGATGAAGTCACTTCGTTGTCAGCCACTTTCATCCATACCATGCCTTTAGCACCATAGCTCTTTACCTGTTCAGTCAGCTTGTCTATCTTCTTTCTTGTATAGCTTTCTGCTGCGCCGGTGATACAGATACCACGTACGCTTCCGCCTCCTTCGATAGCATCTGTGAACACCTTGAAGCCACAGTCTTTTACCATGTCAGTGATATCGTTCAATTCAAAGCCCACTCTTGTATCAGGCTTGTCACTGCCGTATCTGTCCATGGCTTCATCATAAGGGATCCTAGGAAATGGTGTTTCGATGTCTATGCCCTTCATTTCCTTGAATACTCTCTTCAGATATCCTTCCTGGATCTCGATGACATCATCGACATCAACGAATGACATTTCAAGGTCTATCTGTGTGAACTCAGGCTGTCTGTCAGCTCTGAGGTCTTCGTCTCTGAAGCACTTTACTATCTGCACGTATCTGTCTGTTCCGCCCACCATCAGCAGCTGTTTGAACATCTGCGGTGACTGCGGCAGTGCATAGAATCTGCCCTGATTGACTCTGCTTGGTACCAGATAGTCTCTTGCTCCTTCAGGAGTTGACTTGATGAGTACAGGTGTTTCAACTTCCGTAAATCCGTTTTCTGCAAAATAGTCACGTGTCAGCTTTGCCAGGTTATGACGGAAAGTCAGGTTGTCCTGCATCTTCTTCTTTCTCAAGTCAAGATATCTGTACTTGAGTCTCAGGTTATCATCTACATTGTCATCATCCTTGATGTAGATCGGTGGTGTATCAGCTTCCGAGTATATAATAAGATCATCAGCAAAAACTTCGATATCTCCGGTAGGAAGATCGGCATTCTTGGATTCTCTTTCCATTACCTTGCCCTTTATTCCTACAACGTACTCACTTCTCAGCTTGTCAGCTCTTTCAAAAAGTTCCTGAGGGATCTGATCATTGAAAACAACCTGAGTGATCCCGGTCTTATCTCTTACGTCACAGAAAATCAGGCCTCCAAGGTTTCTTCTTTTCTGGATCCAGCCGTTGAGAACAACATTTTCACCGATGTTTTCCTGTCTCAATTCCCCGCACATGTGGGTTCTCTTATAAATGCTCATTTGTTTCTCCTAAATCTTATTAAATCTATTTTGTCAGTTCGCTGACGATATCTTCCATAGGTACATTCACCTGCTCGGAAGTAGCCATATCTTTGATGGCAAAGCTGTTGTTGGCCAATTCGTCTGCACCGATAACTACTGTCTTCTTGGCATTGATCCTGTTGGCATACTTGAACTGATTCTTTACGTTTCTTCCCATGATGTCCATCTGAACGGCAACACCGGCATTTCTCAGCTGTCTCATCAGCTTGAGACCTGCAGCCTTTGCTTCTTCACCCATTACAGCGATGAAAACTTCAGTACCTTCAGGCTTAGGTATCTCTACGCCGCACGCTTCCATGGTAAGCAGCAGTCTTTCCTTACCAAGTCCGTAGCCAACGCCCGGAGTTGAAGGTCCTCCTACTTCTTCAACGAGACCATCATATCTTCCGCCGCCGCAAACAGTACCCTGTGCACCTATCTTAGTTGTAACGAACTCAAAGGCAGTCTTTGTGTAATAGTCCAGACCTCTTACGATTCCCGGGTCCACAACGTATTCGATGCCCATGGCATCCAGATTGGCCTTCAGCTGTTCGAAGGCATCCTTACAATCATCACAGAGGTAATCCAGCATCATAGGTGCTCCTGCAACCAGCTCCTGACAGATAGGTGATTTGCAGTCGATTATTCTCATAGGATTTCTTTCATATCTGTCCTTGCAAGTATCGCAAAGTTCATCATACTTAGGCTTTAAGAATTCCCTCAGAGCTTCTCTGTGCTTCTTTCTGCAGTGAGGACATCCAACACTGTTGATCCTGAGCTCGATGTCTGTGATCCCCATTTCGTGGAGAAAATCATATCCGTGGCTTATTATTTCAGCATCTGCCATCATGTCCATAGTGCCGAATGTTTCTATGCCGAACTGGTGGAACTCTCTAAGTCTTCCTGACTGCGGCTTTTCATATCTGAAACAAGGGATATTGTAGTAGAACTTGTTGGGCTGAACACCTGCATAGAGTTTATGCTCAGTGAAAGCTCTTACTACAGGTGAAGTTCCTTCAGGCTTCAGTGTGATGCTTCTGTTACCGTAATCTTTGAAGGTGTACATTTCCTTCTGTACGATGTCAGTAGTATCACCCACGCCTCTCTGGAAAAGTTCAGTATGCTCGAAGACGGGAGTTCTGATTTCTTCGAATCCGTATCTTCTGCAAATCTCATCAAAAGCCTTCTCGATGTAGTGCCACTTATATGCCTGCTCAGGCAGCATGTCTTTAGTTCCTTTAGGTGCGTTAGTTAACATTTTTACCTCCAAAAATTATTTTCTTTTCTTCTGTTCATGTCATCGATCCTGTCTATCTATATTTCGTAATTTGATACGTTAGCAACTCGTTCAAGTCTGTTTTCTTCAGGATAATATACCTTGCTGATGCCTCCGGCTCCCAGTGCCAGTATGGACTGTGCTTCTTCCATTATCCTGACATTGTAAGCCGAAATGGTATCATCCTTACAGAAGCCGATATTTTCGGTGTTGCCCGATGTGTGTTTCTGTCTGTAAAGATAGTAAGGTTTATATCCATTCCTCTTTAAAGCTTCATGGGCATATGAAAGCATTTCTTCACGAAGCTCTTCTCGCTTATAATTGAACTCTGAGTCCATTTCCTTCAGCCTTGATGCCCTTTTGACAGCCAAAGTATGGACAGTGATGTTCTCTGCTCCCAGATTCACCATGGTGTCAAGGCTGTTCTTGAAATCATCCATGTCCTCTTCGGGAAGGCCCGCGATCAGATCTGCATTGATAACAGGTATATCAGCATCTCCGGCAAGCTCAAAAGCTTTAAGGGTCTCTTCGGTAGTATGAGCTCTTCCGATAATATCCAAGGTCTCCTGTTTCATGGACTGAGGATTTATGCTTATCCTTCCCACACCATATTCCTTCATGACCTGCAGTTTTTCCATGGTGATGGTGTCAGGTCTGCCGGCTTCAACGGTGAATTCCTTGAGGTTGTTGACATCAAAAGATATGTGTATCTTTTCAAGAAGTTCTTTCAGCTGGACTTCATCAAGAGTCGTAGGCGTTCCGCCTCCTATGTAAAGTGATTCCGGCGGCCGGCTAAGCTTTCTTATCTTTTCTCCACAGTACTCTATCTCTTTATGGAGCGCTTCAAGATATCTATCTATCTCCGGCTTCTTCACCTGGTTTGAGGTGAAAGAACAGTAAAGACATCTTGTGGGACAAAATGGTATCCCCAGATATATGGAAAGGCTGTCCTTTGCAGGTTTCCCAAGGAGTCTTCGCTGGTACTTCAGGATATCTGTTATCAACTCACTCTTCACAGGATGAAGAAGATATTCCTCACCAAACTTTCTCTTGACCAAATCATATGAACCCATCTGATCATAAAGCTCACCTGCCAGTTTCACAGGTCTTATTCCCGTAAGTATCCCCCATTTGGGCGATTTGCCTGTTTCTTTCTGAAGAAACTCATATATTTCACGCTTAAGTTTGTCCTTATCTCCGTCAAATGTGAATACAATGGAATCACAGGTGATTTCTTCCTCCGCGATCATTTCAAACTGTTCCTGAGTAAGGAACACCTTGATAAGTTCTTCATATTGATTTGTGTTGTCTATTCCTCTGATACTGAATTTATACAAATGGATTGTTCCCCTTTTCAAATCCTATTTCCGTAGGACCCATATGGCCAGGAAGCACATATGTTTCATCAGGGAGCACAAACAACTTTCTATGGATGGAATCCTTTATCTGTGCAAATGATCCGCCCTTGAAATCTGTTCTTCCGATGGATTGTCTGAACAAAGTATCACCGCTGAAAAGAACCTGTTCTTTTTCGGCATAGATACACATTCCGCCGGGCGTATGTCCCGGTGTATGGAAAAACTTCAGTTCAAAAGGTCCAACCTTAAGTTCGTCCCCGTCATTGACATAAATGTCAGCATCAACTGTATACGGCATACCGAAATCTGCACTGCAGTTCCATCTAATATCATGGAGCATTTCCTTTTCTTCAGCGCAGGCTACGATCTTGCATCCTTCGAATTCAGCCTTATGTTCATTGGCGCCACAGATATGATCTGAATGACCATGGGTCAAAATGATATATTCGATATCTAGGTTTTCTTCCTGAACTTTCTTGGAAAGCACAGGATTATATCCGCCCGGATCCACGATGAAGCCTTTGTTGGTTTCTTCATCAAAAACCAGATAAGTGTTTACCTGGAGCGCTCCGCTTGGAAGGTTCATTATCTTCATGTCAGTTCTCCTTGCTGTATTATTTCATCAAAAGAGTTTATTGCTGTCCAAGAGTATAGTTACAGGACCGTCGTTATGGATCTCAACCATCATTTCTGCCTGAAATATACCTTCTTCAACATTGATACCTTTTGATGATATCTTCTCTATTACTTTTCTATATAGGGCGTTGGCTTCGTCAGGTGCTGCAGCCTTGGTAAAGCTTGGTCTCCTACCTTTTCTGGCATCTGCCAGTAAAGTGAACTGGGAAACTGCCAGAACTTCACCGCCTATATCTTCTACGCTGAGATTCATCTTTCCTTCGCCGTCTTCGAAAATCCTAAGACCTGTTATCTTATCTGCGATGTACTCAGCATCCTTTTCATTGTCACCGTCTTCCACACCAATAAGCACCATCAGCCCCTGATCGATTTTACCTGTGATTTTTTCATCTACAGTGACACTGCTCTTCTTTACTCTTTGTACTACTGCTCTCATTACATTAAGTCCTTGTTCTGTAAGCTTCCATGATCCCCGGAATACTCTTGAAAGATCTGCACATCTTCTCGATCTGAGACTTGTCCTTTATGGAAAGAGTCAGATGGATATTGATATTTTCATGCTTGTCCGCCCTCGCATTGAGGCCGAGAATGCTCACGTCCATATCCTCACATACCTTGGAAATGCTGGAAAGCATACCCTTCTGATCCTTTGCCACAAGGCTGATTTCTGCATTGAATGACTTGTCCAAAAGTTCAGGATCCCAGGTCACTGTGATGCACCGTGCTTTTTCTTTTTCAGGAAGTGATTTGAGATTATCACAATCTCTTCTGTGTACAGATATACCTCTTCCCTTTGTGATGAATCCCACGATATCATCACCCGGTACCGGATTACAGCAGCCTGCCATTCTGATCATAAGGTTGTCCAGGCCTTCAACGATGACACCGGAAGTTTCTTCCTGCTTCTTTTTGTTTTGCTGTCTCTTCTGAGCCTTTTCACTGATCTCGTTGAGGTTTTCCAGAAGACTTCTTTCCTTTTCAGCCTCGATGGCAGCTCTGGCATCAGCATCGTAACTGAGGAGCAGGTTCACCAGTTTAGTCTGTAAAGTGCCGCCATAACTGAGCTGGTTGTACAGTTCATCACTGTTCTTAAAGCCCATCTCTTTGACGGCTTTGTTTACATAATTATTTTTTAGTAAAACTCTAGGATCGTATCCTTTTTTTCTGATATACCTATCGATCTGGTCCTTGCCCTTGTCGATGGTATCGGTTTTATTTTCTTTCTTGAGCCACTGTCTTATTTTATTTCTGGCAGAACTGCTCTTGGCTATCTTGAGCCAGTCTATACTAGGTCCTGCTGCATTTGGAGATGTTACGATCTCAATTATATTACCGTTTTCAAGGGTATGGTCGATGGTTACCATCTTACCGTTTACCTTGGCACCTACACATTTGCATCCGACATCCGAATGGATCTTGAACGCGAAGTCAAGGGGAGTGGCACCTGCCGGCAATTCGATAACGTCACCTTGCGGTGTGAAAACAAATACCTGACTTGAAAACAGATCCATCTTAAGGGATTCCATGAATTCCTTAGGATCGTTGACATCTTTTTGCCATTCCAGAGCTTGTCTGAGCCATGAAAGTTTTACTTCTTCTTTGTCGGAAGCAATTCCTTCCTTGTACTTCCAATGGGCAGCGATACCGTATTCTGCGATCCTATGCATCTCATAAGTTCTGATCTGGATCTCAAACGGCTTGCCGCTGTTGCCAATCACAGTGGTATGAAGCGACTGGTACATATTCGGCTTAGGCATCGCTATATAATCCTTGAATCTGCCGGGGATAGGCTTCCATAACGTATGCACTAAGCCAAGGACTGCATAACAGTCTTTTACAGATTCAACGATTATTCTTACAGCCATCAGGTCGAATATCTCATCGATATTCTTATGCTGATATTTCATTTTCTTGTAAATACTGTAGAAATGCTTTGATCTTCCGTAAATATCGTGTTTGATATCTATTTCTTTGAGGGTTTTCTCGATTTCCTGAACCACGCCGTTGATGGCGTCTTCCCTCTGTCCTTTTCTTTCACTTACCTGTTCGGCAAGATCATAATAAGCTTCAGGTTCGAGGAATTTAAGAGCTATATCTTCAAGCTCCATCTTCATGGCATAGATCCCAAGTCTTGCAGCAAGAGGTGCGTATATATCCAGTGTCTCTCTGCATTTTTCTATGATCTTGTCATGGGTCATGTAGTTGATGGTCCTGAGATTGTGAAGTCTGTCGGAAAGCTTGATGATAAGGACTCTGATATCCTTTGACATGGCAAGGAACATCTTTCTCAGGTTTTCCGCCTGTCTTTCTTCTTTGCTTTCAAACTTCAGAGATCCCAGTTTGGTAACTCCATCTACCAAAAGCTCGACTTCAGCACCAAAATCTCTTATAAGCTCCTCTTTCGTATATTCTGTGTCTTCAACGACATCATGAAGAAGGCCGGCCACGATAGTCTCTTCATCCATGCCAAGATCAGCCAGTATTTCAGCAACAGCGAGAGGATGTATAAGATACGGTTCCCCTGACTTTCGCAGCTGACCTCTGTGCATTTCCTCGGAAATATCATAAGCCTTGCCTATGAGCTCTATATCATATTTTGGATTGATCTCCAGTATTGAATTTAAAAACTCACTTTTCTTCTTCATAACGTGTTCATGTTCCTTATCAGTCTTCAGTTTCTTTATTTTTCTTTTTTATCGTTCTTTTCTTTTACTATTCCCTGATACTTTTTCTTCTTGTTTTTCTTATTCTTCATCACCTGTTTCTCGTACTTTGACAGAGTGCTCTTCTTACTAAAGTCAAAGTAAAGCGGGCTGCATACGCAGATGGATGAATAAGCTCCGGCGATGATACCGACCATCAGCGGCAGAACGAACTCTCTGATGGAATCTCCTGCCATGATCAGCAGCGGTACCATTACGATGAGAGTAGTAACTGAAGTCATCAATGATCTGCCCAAAGTCTGGGTAATACTTGTATCGATCATTTCTTCAGTTCCGCCCTTCTTCATGTATCTGATATTTTCACGTATTCTATCAAAGATTACGATGGTATCATTGATGGAGTATCCGACTACGGTGAGGATACCTGCAATGAATGGATTGTTCACAGTAATGTTGAAAATAGCGTAGAAAGCCATAACTATCAGTACGTCGTGGAGTACGCCAAGAAGTGCTGCTCCGCCGAATTTCCACTGTGAAAATCTGAATCTGATATAAATCAGCATACATATCGATGCGATTATTATTGCCAAAATAGCATTGTTTCTCAGCTCTTTACCTACTGAAGGCCCGAATAATTCTTCGGCAATGACATTTTCATCGGTAGTTCCGAAGGCTTCGTTGATCGTGCTGATCACTTCTGCTCTCTGATCACTGTCAAGAGCCTCTATAGTTCTTATAACTATCTGTTCATTATCTGCTCCGGAGTAAATGATCTCAGGATCAAGGTCATATTCCTTGATTGCCTTTTCCACATCGGAGATCTCAACCTTCTGTCCCATATCCATCTGGATCATAGTTCCGCCTGTGAAATCTATTCCGTAGTTAAGTCCTCTTACAAGACCAAAGGCAAGTCCAATGACCATGATAACGATGGAAATGGAATAGAATATCTTTTTATATTTCATGAAATGCAGTTCTCTGTCAAAACTGAATGAAGCTTTTCCATCCTTTCTGATTCCAAAGAATGACTTCTTGCCGAACTTTCTGCTTCCTGCCAGCAGGCCGATATACAGCTGTGTAACAACAACTGCAGTAAAGATGCTGACGATGATACCGATCATGAATGTCCATGCAAAGCCTTTAACTGCACTGGTTCCGATTTCATACAGGATAACTGCGGCAATGAGGGTAGTTACCTGTGAGTCTATTACTGTACTCAATGCCCTCTTGAAACCTTGCTGCACCGCAACTCTGATGGTCTTACCTGCGACGATTTCTTCCCTTATCCTGGAGAAGATAACTACGTTGGCGTCAACAGCCATACCTACAGAAAGGATGAAGCCGGCGATGCCGGGCAGTGTCAGAACACTTCCCATGAATGCCATAATATTAACAACGATAAGAACATAGAATAACAGCGCCAGGTCAGCAACTATTCCCATTCCTCTGTACGCGATCACCATGATCAACATAACCAGGATGAGACCGATAACGCCTGCGATCACACTCATCTCAAGAGCGTTGTATCCGATTTTCGCAGACTGTACGGATGAATTGACTTCCTGAAGTTCCAGTGGAAGCGCGCCGCCTTCTATCAATGCAGCCAGGTTGGTTGCTTCTTCCTGTGAAAAACCTCCGGTTATGGAACATCTGCCTCCGCTGATAGGTTCATTGACCGATGGAGCAGAAATTATCTGTCCGTCCAGTATGATCATTATGGCATCGCTTGACACACCTTCGATGGCTGATGTCACGGTACCGTTGTATGCAGCTGTAGTTGCATCGTAGAAAAGGTCGGAACCTTCGCTGTCGAATTCAAGTTCTACAGCATAGCCTGCTGATTCGCTGTCCAACGCAGCTTCTGCATTCTTGACGTTGCCTCCGTCGAGAACGATGGTGCCGTCTGCCAAAGCAAACTGCAGCTGTGCAGTAGTACCGATCTGCTCGATGGCCTCTTGAGCATCTTCTGCACCCGGCAGTTCAACTCTGATCCTTTTTTCACCTTCTATGGTAACTACAGGTTCAGCCAGACCCATTTGGTTTACTCTTTCTTCAATGACAGCCTGTGTCTGTTCCATGGCTTCACGAAGCTCATCGCCTTCAAGATCTGTATTGGCTTCCATTACAACGTAAACGCCGCCCTTGATATCAAGACCCAGTTTCATCCTGTCTTTGATGGATTCAACAGGACCTGCACCGAATATGGTCAAATACCAGCCCACTGCTATTATCACTACGAAAACTACTGCTAAAACCTTCTTCAAATTATGATTCATAAGAACCTCCAACTACGTACTATATGAAAATAGGCAATAAAAAATCCATTTAATCATACTATATCATTCTACAACTTTTTGGTATTCATAACAAGGGTAAATCCGTTGATTTTTAATGATTCTCACTATTTATTTCGATTGATTCCAACCACTCCTCCCAGACCTCCTGCCAATATAGGTATAGATAAAATGGTATATTGTTTTAAATCACCGACATCTCCGCCGAAAATCAAACTTATGGACACCAGTATGACCACCATAAACACTGCCGCTGCTGTGATACCGACGAACAGACCCCTCGTACCTATGACTTCTGCTTCAAGAAATCCCAAAACAAAAGTCGATAATGTGAGTGCTGTTACCATTCCCGCGTACGACCAATCTTCATCGAAATCCGTAAACGTGATCAATGTACACAACATCAAGGTCAATGTTATGAACAGCAGCACAGCCAATATAAATACTTTAACAGTTTTTCTTATTCTTTCCATACTCCACCTCCCATACAATATATTTGTTCACATAACCTTATATACACAGCCTGATTTCAAAAAATAAAAAAGAGATGGTTTCCCATCTCTTAAAACAAGCTATTTATTTTTCTTCAGCTTCTGCAGTTTCAGCTTCTTCAGCAGCAGGTTCTTCCACAGCTTCTTCTACTACAGGAGCAGCCTTCTTCATTCTCTTAGGCTTAGCCTTCTTAACTTCTACTTCTTCATCTTCAGCGTCATAGTTATCAGCCTTTGCCTTGGACTTCTTGCCTTCTTCTACAACTTTTGAAACAGCCCATCTCATGATTTCAAACTTGATTTTGTCTGCTCCAACCTGAATGATAAGTGATTCTTCCTTAGTCTTAACGATTTTACCGCAAATTCCGCCGATAGTGATGATTTCATCTCCCACCTGTACTCCGCTTCTCATAGCGTTTACTTCTTTTTCTCTCTTCTTCTGTGGTCTGATCAGTAAGAAATACATTACTAATAACAGAATAATTAAAGGTAATATCATTGATAACTGTCCGCTCATTTACTACTCCTCCTATTCGAGTAAAATTGTTGTTTTAGCTTATTGTAATATCAAACTTAAAATGGTGCCGGCGATGGGGGTCGAACCCATACGGTGTTGCCACCACGGGATTTTGAGTCCCGCACGTCTGCCAATTCCATCACGCCGGCGTAACGCTACAATTATATCATTATACCGTTACTATTTCAAGCTCTTCTTCTTTAATTTTCTCCATATGTTTATTGGCAAAAATCTTATACATAACAGGTATGATAACAAGGGTTGTCAGAGTTGCATAAAGCAGTCCGCCTATGCAGACTATGGCAACAGGCTGTACTATCTCGGCACCTGTTCCCAAACCCAGTGCAAGTGGTACAAGGCCCAAAATGGTGGTTATGGCAGTCATAAGCACAGGACGCATTCTGACAGCTCCTGAGCTAATGATCGCTTCATCCATTTCCATGCCTTCCAGCCTGAATCTGTTGATGCAGTCAACGAGAACTATGGCATTGTTTACTACTATACCCATCAGCATAACAAATCCCATCATTGCAACGATGCTGACTTCCATCCCGCATATTATCAATGCAAGCATACCGCCGGTGAATGCCAAAGGTATGGAGAAAATGATTATAAACGGTGATCTGAGTGACTGGAATTGTGCGACCATGATGAGATATACCAGAATGAAACCTACCACAAGCATCAAAAGCATCTGTTTCATAGCTTTCATTATTTCTTCGTTTTCGCCGCTGAATTCCATCTTGACTTCCGATGGGATCAAATCCTTGTCTTTTATCAGCTCTTTCACATCAGAGGTTACATGGGTGATGTTGTGACCATCTTTCAGTGTGGCAGTGACCTGAAGACTTCGCTTCTGATTGTCATGATTGATAACATTGAGTGAAGCATCGGTTGTAATATCAGCCACAGAAGTGAGACTTATCTTTTCTTTTGAACCATCTTGTTTGGTCACTGTAAGCTTGAAATCTTCAAGATCATCCTTTGTGAAGTCGGAAGAAGTATTTTCAACTACTACATCAACACCACTTCCTCCCTCATTGAGGCTTGTTGATGTGGACTCTTTAGTAAGCTTTTCAGCCACTTGCTGATAAATCTGCGCAACTGTAAGCCCCTCTTTCATGGCAAGATTTTTGTTTACCACGATTTTCAGCTCTTCTGTACTATCTTCATTTACATCGGATACTTCTTCAAATACGCCCATGGCATTGAGTTCTTTTTCGATGGCACTTCCTGTACTTCTCAACAGGTCAAGATCATCACTGTAGAGATTTATCGCTACTCCTGAACCACCCATCATAGATGTCATATCCATGTCGGCGCTGGTCACGATCTCACAGTTGTACTTTTCGCCCAGTTTCTCCAGCTTCTTTGCTATGACTTTACCGTTCTCCGCCTTCTTATCATCCAATACCACATAAAGCATGGTCGATGTGACGTCCTGATCCGCCGAAGACATACCCAGCATACTCATCATGTTGCCGGAAAGCATGGCACCTACAGTTTCTACACCATCCACCTTAGTTGCCTCTTCGGCCAACGCGTCAGTTGCCTCTATGGTTTCTTCCAAAGTGCTGTCTTCAGGCATTTGGATAGTTGCCGATATCTGCGGTGTGCTCATTGAAGGCATGAATACGAATCCTCTCATCAGTGCAAAGCCACATGATGCAAAGAGAATAACTATCGATCCGATTATAAGGATCTTTTTATGATTCAAACTCCACTTGACGATGTCCTTGTATTTCGATATCGCTTTGCCTTCCTGATTCAGAATCGCCTTCTTTGGTTCTTTTTTAATCATGCCCTTTGCCATGGCAGGAACCAGTGTGAGAGCTATGATAAGGCTGGCAACCAATGAATATGCTACCGTAAGCGCCAAGTCAACGAATAAGGTTTTTGTCATACCATCAACAAATACGATAGGTACGAATACACATATTGTTGTAAGTGTTGAAGCCGTGATCGCTCCGGAAACCTGCATAGCACCCGATACAGCAGACTGTACCTTGCTGTAACCCAGTGAGCGCAGTCTATAGATGTTTTCTATAACGACTATAGAGTTGTCCACAAGCATACCTACACCTATGGCAAGCCCTGACAATGAGATCATGTTAAGGGTCACTCCGGAGAAATACATCAGTACGACTGCAAAAACAACACTTATAGGAATGCTGACAGCAGTTATGAATGTAGGTCGTATATCTCTCAGGAACAAGAACAGGATCAGTATCGCAAATATCGCTCCCAGCAGCAGATTCTGGAGTACCGAATTGATTACGATATGGATATATTCACCTTGATCGGAAAGTGTCGTGAACTCAAGTTCATCATACTTTTCTTCCAGTTCAGTGAACTTTTCAGCGATGTTGTCTGAAACCACTGCGGTAGCATAGCTTGACTGTTTAGTAAAGCTGAGTACTACTCCATTTTCCCCATTGATCTTAGCATAGGTATCAGCTGCCATATTGGTGTATGTAACAGTGGCTATATCCGATAGTCTGACAGGATCGATCCCGTCTATACCGAGGTCCATGAGAATAAGATTTTCCAGCTCTTCTATATTTTTGATCTTATCTCCGACACTAACAAGAATTTCGGCTTCACCATCTGTCACATACCCGGCCGGCATTGAGAAGTTTTGCGCACTGAGTATCGCAGAAACATTATTCATCGTAAGAACACCGGTCAAGTCTGCACTTGCAAGGGCAGCTTCTTTGGAGCTCTGTATTTCATTGAGAGCTTCCTGCAGCTGATTAACAGTTGAAGTTATTGTGTTTTCCGTCGATGACAGATCGGCATACTGTGTGCTCAAGGTGAATGACAGAGCTTCGATCTGCTTGTCTATTTTTTTGATACCCTCATCCAAGGCTGTAATGGTGGCTTTGAGCTCAGCGATTTGAGCAGCATTCTCACTGCCTCCCATTTTTTCCAAAGCGGCAAGTGTATCTTCAGCAGTCTTTTTGCTGGTTTCCATCTGTGTCCTGGCTGCCATGAGCTGCTCATAACCTGAGTCGTATCCGGACTTTATGCTCTCTTTTCCCTTTTCTACTTGTTCCTTTCCATCGTTGGCAGATTCAATACCGCTTTTTATTTGGTTTTCGGCAGAATTCATCTGTGAATTGATGGATGCGGCAACTTTCTCGTTGATTTCATCTATCTTGTCTTGTGAAAGCACCACCTGGATATTATCAGTAATGAGACCCATGGTGGACATGGATGCAACACCTTCTATCCCTTCAAGGGGATTTTCAAGGTTTTCTTTCATGAACTGTGATACTTCACCTGCAGATTTACCTTCCATTCCAACTGCAGCAACTACCACCGGCATCATATCGAGGTTGATTTTCATCACAAGAGGTGTCCCTGCCATTTCAGGGAAAGAACCCTCTATTTGATCTATTTTATCTCTGATATCAACAGAAATGGAATCCATATCTACATCGTCAGAAAACTCCATGGAAATCACCGAATAGTTGGCAGCTGAGATCGAAGATATATTCTTCAGATTCGCCAATGTGGCAAGCTGCTGTTCCATTGGATCAGTGATTTCTGTTTCCGCTTCCTCAGGACTGGCTCCCGGATAAGTGGTCATTACGATCACATAAGGTGCGTTTATACTTGGAAACAAGTCCGGTGTCATTTTGATATAAGAAATAACACCGAAAACAAGTATGATAACTACTGCAACCAATATTGTGAATGGTTTTTTGACACTGAATTTTGCTAGCATTTTTTCCTCCTGTTCCCCTTTTGCATATCAATACTTCATTTTATAATCCGAAACATAAATTTTCAATAGTCCTTCACAAACATTCACAGAGTTTACACAATTAGTTTTTGTTTCTAACTGCAGGACCGTTCAATGTATTTCCTGCATGATCATATCTTGATCCGTGACATGGACAATCAAAGGTATTTTCAACTTCATTTTTCTTCAAAGCACACCCAAGATGTGTACACCGATTCATCTTCGGGGAAAGCAAGTTTACACCGGCTTCTAACGCGTTTATAACCAGCTGTTTTCTAAACATGTTTCGGTCGGGAGCAAATAGTTTCACATATGGATTTTTCTTACCCAATATCATATCTGCTATGATCACTGATGCAGTCATAGCAGATGTCATCCCCCACTCATTGAATCCGGTGATCACATATACATCACTTAACGAAGAGCTGAGTTTACCGATATATGGCATACCATCCAGCGTCATGCAGTCTTGCGCTGCCCATGCATAACATTCTTTGGATTCAGGGAAATGAGTTCTGACAAAGTTTCTGACAGTATCATATCCACAGCTTCTTGAACCTGTTCTGGCATCGCCGCCGCCAACTATCATCATATCTCCGTATGACCTTAAATATATTCCACCCTTCGCAGTATCGGCGTATGAACCTTTTAGTTTGTCAACACTTTTCAGTGCAACTACATAAGACCTCATCTGATACATTTTAAGAGAATATAGCCCTTTTAATTTAAGTATCGGGAAGTGCGAGGCTACTATGATTTTCTTAGCGTTTATAACGCCTCTGTTTGTGTAAACCTTACCATCCTTTATTCTATAAACAAAAGTATTTTCTCTAATGTTCAATTCTTTAGATAGTTCCGCTATAAGTTTCAAAGGATGCATCTGCCCTGCTCTTTCAAATCGTACTGCGCCGGCAACTTTAAAAGGCAGGTCTGTTTCCTCAGTATATTCAACATCAGCTCCAAGGTTTTTAAGAATAGCAGCCTCTTTGATCATAGAAGATTTATCATACATCGAGTAAATGTATGATGGCTTTTCTTCAAAATCAAAATCATACTTTTCAGCCATAGCTCTATAATTCTCAAAGCCTTTCATATTTGCTTCCAAATACAAGGCAGCTGCTTTCTTATCGAATTTCTTGATGATTCGGCTGTAAATATCACTGTGCTGAGCAGTAATTACAGCTGTCGTTCCGGAAGTAGTGCCTTCCCCTACTCTTCTTCCTTCTACTAACAAAGGATCTATTCCTTGTTTCTTCAGTTCATGAGCGCATAAAACACCCGATATCCCTCCGCCTATTATAAGAGTATCTGTTGTGACATCACCCTCGAGAGATTTGAATTTAGGGATATCTATATAGTTATTCCATAATGACATATCATCACCTCCATAGGTAGAGTATTGTCAATCATTGGGAAAACCAGACAAAATAAAACGACGAAGATAAATCTTCGTCGTTGATGGTGCGGCCTACCAGACTTGAACTGGTACGGTCTCCCACACGCCCCTCAAACGTGCGCGTCTGCCTATTCCGCCAAGGCCGCATGTATTGATCTTGCACCGTGCTTAATCAGTACCACTCTATTCTAATGATTTGTACTCGTTTTGTCAACAAAATTATTTGGTATTTTGCAAAAAAATAATAATACCAGCTGCTTCCCTTTGGATCCTCAACTATTCACTGCAAAGCTTCCACCTTCCAACCACGATTTCCAGACGCTTAGTAATGTTCCTTTTCACACAGCCCCTTGACTGCACTAGTCTGTTTCAATGGTTCCTACGAAGTTTCCCCTTTGCTATCCGGATCACCTGTCATCACTTCTTCCGACGACCTTCCTTGAGCAACTGGTATTATCTTTGTTCTTCTCTATACACTTCTGGTGGAATCACTCCCTTTCTGCCCTTACACGCTTTAGCCTATAAGTTTATCTATTTTTATCGAAATTCTCGAGCTTCCTTAAGCTCTTCTCCTTTCTTGATGCTATTATAGCACTGCGTTAAAGTGTTTGCAAGAATTTTTTGAAAATTTGAACAAAAAGTTTTCGAGCTGTTTTTCCATTTCTTCCTTGGTGCCTGAATTGTCGATTATCACATGGGAGAGAGCTTTTCTTTGTTCATCACTCATCTGACTGTTGATCCTGTTAAGCACCTCCTCTTCTGTAGCGCCGTCACGGGCACAGACTCTATGTATCCTCACATCCATGTCAGCGACGATGAGCATCACCATATCGCATCTGTCATCGAGGCCGGCTTCAAAAAGAAGCGGTGCATCGATCAGGATGCCGGTAGGCCTGTTTGCTGCCAGCAGATCTATCTGCCTGTCAACTTCAGCAATTATAGCCTTGAACATTACTTCATCAAGCTTCAGCTTCTTTTCCATATCGGTGAATACTATGGAAGCCAGCGCCTTTCTATCAAGGCTGCCTGTCTCTGTAAGGATAGGTACATCCTTTTTACCATAAGGTCCGTCAGGACCAAAGATCTCATCGAGAACAGGAAGCATGGGACTTCCGTCGACCGTTATGTCCCTGCCTATTTGATCAGCATCTATATGAGCAAATCCTTTGCTTTTTAAAAACTCTGCAGCGGTGGACTTGCCTGTACCGATACCGCCTGTAAGCCCTACCACCTGTACTTTACTATTCATTTGTTTCTCCTTCACAAGAGCGACATTTACAAGAGCGACGTTTACTTGAGTTCAAACCAGCTGCTTCCCACATTGAGATCGGCCTTCAGCTTTACAGCCAGATCATATGCGGCTTCCATGTTCTCGACCAGCAGATCTGCTATGATATCCTTTTCATCCTTATAAGTATTGATGATAAGCTCATCGTGGACCTGTAGGATAAGTTTAGATTTGAGTCCCTGCTTTTTGATGGCGTCATATACCTTTATCATGGCGATCTTGATGATATCGGCAGCACTGCCCTGGATAGGAGTATTCATGGAAAGTCTCTCCCCTATCTGTCTTACCATATATGCGCTTGCCAGTATCTCTTTGATATATCTCTTCCTGCCCATTATGGTAGTAACATAACCGTTTTCCTTACAGAATTCCACCTGCTTGTCCATGAATTCCTTTACAGCCGTATGTTTATTGAAATATGCCTTTATATACTCGTCTGCATCTTTTCTTGTTATATTCAGCTCGGTACTGAGACCAAAAGCACTCATGCCGTAGATCACGCCGAAATTGACTGCCTTGGCTCTGCTTCTCTCTTCCACGGTTATCTCGTTTTCGGGCACGCCTAAAACGTTGGCAGCAGTTGCACGGTGGATATCTTCACCATTGTTGAATGCTTGGATGAGCACCTCGTCTTCTGACATATGGGCTAAAACTCTAAGTTCGATCTGGGAATAGTCAGCACCTGTCAAAAGACATTCTTCGTTATCGGGAACAAATGCCTTTCTCAGCTTTCTGCCCAGTTCCTGCCTTATGGGGATGTTCTGAAGGTTCGGCTCTGTGCAGCTTATCCTTCCGGTAGTCGTAACGGTCTGCTGGAAGTGAGCGTGCACCTTTCCGTCTGACGCGATAAGCGGCAGCAAGCCGTCTATATAAGTGCTCTTGAGCTTTGCAAGAGTTCTGTATTCAAGGACATCCGCTACGATTGGATGTTTATCCTTTATCTTTTCCAGGACTTCTGCGCTGGTGGAATATCCGCGCTTAGTCTTTTTGCCCGCCGGCAGCTGAAGCTTTTCAAAGAGTATCTCACCCAGCTGCACAGGTGAATTGATATTGAAAGTCTCCCCTGCCGCTTCGTAGATCTTAGCGGTAAGCTTATCTATTTCTTCTGAAAGGGTTTCTCCAAAGGTAACAAGCTCGTCCTTATCGACTTTAAACCCTTCTTTTTCCATGGATGCCATGACCATGACAAGAGGAAGCTCCACATCG
>CAYTVH010000009.1:0-35962 GCA_964441805.1 uncultured Oscillospiraceae bacterium
GCAGGAGAAGAAAAAATGAAGCTTGAAGTTTCCGACCTTCTGTTGAAATTCGAACAGGCCAGTGGAGGTGAGTTCGCCAACGATAGAATGATGCTGGCAAGATAGATTTACCTATGAGTATCTGGAGGATTTGTATCATTGACAAAACCGCTAAAAAAGACTAGACTTGAAGGGAAGAATGTTTTTGGAGGAATTGAAGATGATCGTTAAGAAATCTATCAAAGAACAGGTCTACGAAGAGATAAGAAGCAGGATCATAAACCGTGTATATGCTCCGGGATCTGTGCTGAACATTTCTCGGCTCTCCGAAGAGCTTGGTGTCAGCAATTCACCTATCAGAGAGGCTTTGGCTATGCTTGCTAAAGAGGATCTGCTGACCATTGAGGCAAATTCCAAGTACAAGGTGGTAGAGCTTGATGAGCATCTGCTTCAGCAGGTGGATGCTGCTCTTGTGGCACTTCTGATCGGTGCGGCAAGACTTTGTTTTAAGATGGATAAGCTGGAGGAACTTGAGAAAAATCTTGAAAAGGCATATGAAAGACAGTGTGATAACCATGAGATCATATCTCTCAAGGACAGATACTGGCTGGCTATGGACTTTGATAAGGAGATAGTGCTGCTCACTGAAAATGAACTTATCATGAAGGATTTTGAGAATCTGGCTAGTCTGCTGTATTTTTCAACTTCCCTTACAGATGCTGCTTATGAGAATAGTATCATGGAACATAAGGCAATCCTCGATGCTGTTAAGGGGCGTGACTTTATGAAGGTCGTGGAAGCACTGGAAGATCATATCATCAAACATTTTGTACCTGAAGAAAGGGCGTAATTGATGCCGCAGAGCCGTCCTAAAACATAATCGTTATATAATTAAAAAATTATATAACCATAAGGTTATAGTTATTTACTTCTATATATATTATGTGATAAACTACCCGAGTTGTATAAACCAATCAATATAATTCGGGAGTTTTTTTATGGATAGAAAAAGAATAATAAACTTAATAATAGGTCCTGTATTGTTCCTGGCATGTGGATTTCTGCTTCCTGAGGCAGTGTTCACTACATTCGCAGCAAGAGCCGCAATAGGAACTATAGCATGGATGGCATACTGGTGGATCACGGCACCGATCGATTATGCGGTTACAGGTTTCCTTCCGATCGCTGTCAACGCCATTTGCCAGCTCACTGACATGAGTGCCATCATTTCAAACTACGCATCGGAAACTATCCTTTTGCTGCTGGGGGCATCCATCATCACTGTATCATGGGAAGAAACAGGACTGGATAAGCGTATCGCAGCAAGATTCCTGGGATTCATAGGTGATAATCTGAGACATCAGGTGATCTTCTGGTTCATCTTATCGGCTGCATTATCATCAGTACTGCCCAACGCGGTAGTATGTGCGACTATGACTCCTATCGCAGTTGCTATGCTGACTTACATAGGTGAAGGAGATATTGCCAACAGCCGCATCGGATCTAAGCTGCTGCTGACCATCGCATATGCTGCAGGCCTTGGCGGTATCGCTACGCCGCTGGGCGGAGCCATGAATCTGGTAACAGTTGATTATATCCAGCAGCTGACAGGTGAAGAATACATCTTCATGCACTGGGTGATCAAATTCCTGCCGATCGTTATCGTTCTGATGGTAACAAACATCCTGTTCATGATAAGAGACATCAAGAAGGACGAAAGCCTTGGCGGATCAAAGGAATTCTTTATCCGGGAATATAAAAAGATGCCTCCTATGAGACTGGAAGAAAAGTGGTCGCTGGCACTGTTTGTCGCTGCCACTATTCTGGCGTTCACCAGATCACTGTATCAGGATCTGCTGCCGGGACTTAAGCCTGCATACGCATTCATCATCTGCGGCATCATCGCATTCCTCCTTATCGATAAGGATGGCAAGAAGGTTATGACATGGAAGTCAGCACAGAAGAAGATCATCTGGGATCTGCTCTACATATTTGCCGGCGGTCTTGCAGCAGGAACACTTATCAGTAACACAGGTGCTGCGCAGAATATCGGCGATGCAGTTTCAAGGATGGGGCTGACAGGCGGATTGCTTACAGTATTCATCATCATCACGGTAACTCTGCTCATGTCAGACGTTACATCCAACACTGCTACAGCAGCTGTTGCTATTCCGATCGTTATATCCATCGTTCAGGGTATAGGACTCAATCCGATACCATGGATCTACATCGCATCCATCGGTGTAAACCTTTCATACATGCTGCCTACATCCATCAGGGCCATACCTGTAGGTCATGGACTGCCACCGAAGTACATGCTCAGCGAAGGATGGAAGATGACCATACTTGTGATAATATCAATGACTATCGTGGCATATCTGCTGCTGAGATTCTGGCCGGCGTTCAGCCTGGCGTAAGCATCCGGTACTGCGGCAGCCGGCCGAAACATATTTTGTGATCAGTAATGAAAAAAGGTCATCCCAGTGATGACCTTTTGTTGTTTTTCAAGTCTCAAGCCGGGGCGCTTACTAGTCCACGATCTTGCTCTGCCGTTCGAATATGTGCAGTTTCAACTCCTTTGACAAATGTTCCAGCATAGGGCGACCTGCGATACAGTTACCTTTCTCATCAAGAGAAGGGCTGTAGATGCCGATGCCCATTTCCTTATCGACGGTGGATACCAGACCACCGCCGACCCCACTCTTGGTAGGGACGCCAACATGTACGGCGAATTCACCTGAGCTGTCATACATGCCGCATGTAAGCATGATGGTTTTGATGGTGTGTACTGTTTCAGTCTTCAGAAGTCTTGTATTGGAAGTAGGGTCGATCCCGTCGTTGGCCAGGATCATTCCCAGGTTTGCGAGGCTTTCTGCAGTTACTGAAAGGGAACACATCTTGGTATAAAGTTCCAGGGTATCTTCAACATCAGTATCGATGATGCCCTTGCTTTCCAGCAGATATGCGATGGCGCGGTTTCTTGATATGTTGGCACGTTCTGAATTATATACGGCTTTATCTATTTCGATTTCAGGATCCATGCACAGTTTTCTTGTAAAGACTTTCATTTCGGAAAATGTGGTTTTGTTGATAAGGAGACTTGTAACGGTCAGGGCGCCTGAATTGATCATAGGATTTTTAGGCTTGCCGCTGGTAGTATCCAGGTCAATCAGCGAATTGAATGCTTCTCCCGATGGCTCAACATCAACTTTGGCAAAGATCTCATCCGGACCACACGCTTCCAGTGCCACCGCCAGAGTTATGATCTTGGAAATACTCTGTATGGTGAAACGAACGTCAGTATTACCGATGCTGTATCTGCGGCCGTCTTTAGTATATATGCTGAGACCCAGATGACTTTTATCAGCCTTGCTAAGTTCCGGTATATATGATGCTACTGCACCGTTGGGGATAACTTCCCTGCCCAGTGAGATGGCTTCTTCAAGTATAGCGTCGATTTCTTTGCGATCCATATATTGACTCCTTATGATGAATAATTAACATTACTATTCTACCACATTAAAGTGGATTGGTAAATGGATTAGAAGAAATTACTGTTAATTGCCAGAGGGGTGATATATAATAATGGTGGCGGCGAGAGTGGCCGGCTGAAATACTTATAAAAGAGGTGGCGGGATGTTCGATGTGGAAAAAACCGTATTAAAGAGACGAAGCGTAAGAACCTATGATAAGCGCAAAGTGGCGCTTTCCATGAGGGAAGAGATCATGGCATATGCCGAAGCTTTGGAAAATCCGCTGGGGCCTAAGGTGACATTCAAGTTGCTGGACAAGGCGGCCGATCCAAAAGGCGACAAGCTGGGTACTTACGGCATAATCAAAGGGGCTGAGCTTTATGTGGGTGCCAAGATACATGACGAGGAGTATGCACCTGAGGCATTGGGTTATGATTTTGAGAAGCTGGTGCTGTATTTGACGGATCGTGGACTGGGGACCTGCTGGCTTGGCGGTACATTCAATAAAGGGGCTTTTGCTGAAGCCATGGATGTAAAAGAGGGCGAGATATTTACCATCGTTTCGCCTGTGGGATATGCGGCAGCCAAGATGAGTCTGACCGAAAAGATCATGAGAAAAGGATCCGGCGGTGACAAAAGGATGCCATGGGACCAGCTGTTTTATAAGGGAGGAGCCGGTTTCGGGGCGGCACTTACTGAGGCTGACGCGGGAGAATACGCATCTGTGCTGGAAGCAGTCAGATGGGCGCCGTCGGCAGTGAACAGACAGCCTTGGAGGATCGTGGCGGAAATCACAGATGGGGCTGTGGATGAAGCAGGTATCAGGGCATTCCACTTCTATCAGGCGGGGATCAAAGACGATGATGCCGGATCTGTACAGATGCACAGGATAGATTTGGGCATAGCCATATGCCATTTCCATCTGGCCGCTTTGGAAAAAGGTCTTAAAGGAAGGTTTGAGCGAGTGGAACCGGCAGATATCGATGCTCCTGAAAATACAGCATATATAGTGACATGGAGATGTGAGTAATGAAAAATCCCTTTCAGATGAAAGGGATTTTGTTTTAGATGGTTTTCGTTGCCCCGCAAAGCCAAGTTTTGGTCTTATCATCTACCAGTGGACTGATGGTTTCATAAACTTGTTTGTGGTAGGTGTTGAGCCATGCAAGCTCGTCGCCGGTAAGAAGCTCCGGCAGGATGGCGTCACGGTCCAATGGGCAGAAAGTGATGGTTTCGAAACCGTAGAGCAGAGAACTGGCCGCATCGGTGTCTGCTGCAAGTTCCACGCATACCATTTCGTTTTCAAGGCGGATGCCGTGGCTTCCTTCTATATATACGCCCGGCTCGTTGCTGTTGATCATTCCAGGCAGTATGGCGTGGGTCTTGTCTCTCGGGCTGATGGACTGCGGTCCTTCATGGCAGCCAAGAAGATGACCGATCCCATGACCGGTGCCGTGGTTATAGTTGAGTCCTATTTCCTGCAGCGGCTTGCGTGCGATGGCATCAAGTTCTGCTCCGGTTGTACCCGGACGGAATTTAGCCGTTGCGAGGGCTATGTGGCACTTCAGAACTGTCGTGTAGTGGAGCTTCATCTCATCTGTCAGCGGTCCCAGTGCGATGGTTCGTGTGATGTCGGTAGTACCGTCATCGTACTGTCCACCGGAGTCGACCAGGTAAAGTCCTTCAGGCCTCAGTTCCTTATTGGTTTCCTCGGTTGCAGAGTAGTGGATGATGGCCCCATTGCTGCCGTAACCGGATATGGTTTCGAAGCTCAGATCATAGAAACCATCTTGCCGGCGGCGGAATTCTTCAAGTTTGTCGGCGGCTGAGATCTCGGTGATTTGATCGGTGCTGCTCTTGAGCCGGCAGAGGAAGGCGGTCATCGCAGCCCCATCTTTGATGTGGGCTTTTTTAGTGCTTTCTATTTCGATCGGATTCTTGATCGACTTCATTGCCAAAACAGGATCTTCATCCGATATTATTTCCATATGATCAGGAATTGAGTTGAGGATGGCATAGCTGGTATTGTCCTTATTTAGAAGCAGCTTTCCTGCAGGAAGTTCTGCCAAGTCAGCCATAAAATCCTCATAAGAACGGAGATGTGTAGTTTTGCACAGGACATCGGCGGAGCCGGCCGGAGGCTTGACCATTAGGTAGAGCCGATCCTCCTCAGCAGTTATGAGGGCGTAGGCGAAAAACACAGGAGTGTGCTTTACATCACTGCCCCTGAGGTTATAGAGCCATGCGATCTCATCGAGGGCTGTGATTATGTGGTAGTCGGCACTTTTTTCTGCCATGGCGGCGCGCAGTCTTGCCAGCTTGGAGCTTGAAGTCTCTCCGGTGACAGACTCGTCCAATTTGTATATTTCGGATGGAACGATCACGGGGCGGTCAATCCAGATTTCGTTAACCAGATCGCAGTTTGCAGATATGTTGAATTTGCCTTCCGGAATGTCTGCAGGAGAGCATATACGACCGTCGAAGGCCAAGGTTTTCGCATGATGGGCATTATTGTCATCAGCTCGGTCATCGGCAAGCACTTGCTCCAGATATTCAACGATGGTGGGCACGTCAGGCTCGCCCATCTTCATCAGCTCTATGCCGCTGCCTTCCAGTTGCGCAGCTGCCTGAAGGAAGTATCTTCCGTCGGTCCACAGCTTCGCTTCATCCATAGTCACCACCAGAGTCCCTGCGGAACCGGTGAAGCCGGAAACATATTCCCTGCACTTGAAATGGTCATGGACATACTCAGACCTGTGAAAATCGGTGGTCGGTATCATATATGCATCAAAGCCGCGGGCTTTCATTTTTTCTCTAAGAGCTATGAGCTGTTTTCTCATGGTGCTGATCCTTTCTTTTGACATCGGTCCTTTTCAGCCTGATATTTAGATTATACAAGACAGGCGAAGATAATGCAAAACCCCTGTCAATTTATTGAAAACTGCTGTATAATCATAAAATGAAGAAATCATAGTTAGATGCTAGTTTTCAGAGATGAGGTAGATTTATGGTGAAGAAAATATTAGCAGTAATTACAACATTGGTCATGGCAGTATCCGGAATAGCCGGAGCTGTTGTATATGCACCTGCTGCGGCCGCGGCATCGGAAGATCCATATGAAGTTGAAAAACTTGAAGGGACTGTAGATACGGAGCAGAACAACTACATGACAGATTCTCAATATAAGAAGCTGTTCGGTGTAGACTTGGATTCAAAGGATATCGACGCCTTCGATCCGAACAATACGGACAATCCATTGGATGGGTATGAACCTTCCGTGCTCAGTGAACTTTTCCTGGGATATATGAACCGTACCAATAATTATGACGGTCAATTTGCGGTGATGGAGAATGCATCAAATGATTCCGGTTTCAATATGGATACCATGTGGAATACCAATTACGGGGGTATCAATACATATTATGGTGAAGACCAGAACGGAGATATGTACACACATGCAATCAATACCATAGCTTTGACTCCGGGAAATCTCACTGATGAAGATGCAAACTCGCGTCAGCAGATCCTCATAGAAAACCGTATTTATCTTGATGAAGACGGAGCATTTTATGAAGATGACACGTATCAGATGTTGAATACTTATACCCTTAAATCTGACGGCTCATCATGGGTGAGAACGCAGTGCAAGGATAAGTATCTGTCCGATGCGCATTGGGCATGGTATGTTGATGTGCCTGAACAGCAGGCTTATACAGGAATGGCTGTAGGCGATTATGATGGTGACAACTATAATGAAGTCGCAGTTTATGTTCCTGCAAACTCTGTAGATGATGAATGGGCAAAGATAGAAATCTATCAGCCGAAGCAATCAGGGGATGGTTACAGCTTAACGCTTGAACATACACTGTCTCTGAAAGAACTGGGCAACCGCTTTGGCATTGAATACGATAAGTATTTCCCTTATGCACATCTGAACACAACAAAGATCGCAGGAAGAGATGACCTTGTCATTGCGGCAACACTCCCTTATTATGAGGAAGATACATATAATGATAACGGTGCACTTGCAGTAGTATCTTTCCAAAATGGAAGTAAGAAAATCGAATTTAATACTGACCTTAACTATGATGACAATGCATATCGTTTTAAAATGCAGTCAACTGTCAATGCAGACCTGAACGGAGACGGAACAGATGAGCTGGTTGTCGGAGGATTTAAAAATACAGGATATAGCACAAGGGGTGATGATCGTGGGTCCATTTCTGACAGTGAGTATCTTATCAACGTACTTCTCTATGAAGATGGAGCATACAAGCTGGCATGGAGTAAGCCACAGACAACTATCGGTATAGATCTGAACCACAGCAGGGAAATGGATGCGCCTGTTGCCATGGCAGCAGGGAAATACCGTATGCAGGCAGTGGCAGATACAGTGTTCCTTGAAGGAACTTATCTGGACTTTTTCCCGGGCAGCGGTGATTCTGCAAATGAAAAGATCAAGACAGGAACATTCAAGCAGGATGCTTCAGAAAATATGTCAGGTCTCAGCAATGCTACCATAAATATCGGTGCATCAGGGACTTTCGTATCTGACAAACCGGGCAATGAAGAAGTGGTGTTCTATACAACACACGGTTCTGGTGATGTGGATGTGGATATCAGATGGGGACACCCCGGTGAAAGCGGTAAGGTTGCCACAGATATCGTAAAGGACAATTATATTGACGATACTGAGGAAGATGACGGCACTATAGTTTCCATGTGCCCTGTCAATGTGGATCAGGATACTTCCATGATAAAGTACAAAGGTAAGACAGTTGGATGGTCAAACCCTGTTGTTTATGGGATCCTAATGAGCATGCCTTACTGGCAGGAGATGGATTACGGTGATGTTTGGAACGATAGAGGTCAGACTGATTTCGGCATAACCAAGTCAAAGGAAGATGGAACGACAGTGACAGCAGGTGTCGATGTTGGCGTTACTGTCAATATAAGCGGAGAGGTCACAGTATTTGGTAATGGCGTAGGTGCAGGGATCGATATCGGACCTGTCGGCAGTTATGCATATGAAAATACTGAATCCAAGTCGCTGTCAAAGGGCATCACATGGTCTGTAGGCGGAGGGCAGGACTCTGCAGCGGTCATGGTAATGCCTGTGGTTACATATGAATACGATGTGATAATGCCTGAACATGAAGCGACGAAAGAAGAACAGGCAGCAGGCAAGAGCGGAACTATAGCAGAATTAGTTGCGCCTTTGGCATGTACAACTACCTTTGAACCTGTTATTACGGACTTGCCTATAGATACATATAATGACGTTATAGAAGAATTTAATGCTATGGCAGAAGCTTCCGGCAACAGTCAGGATAAACTGCCGCTCATCGATCTGGAAGAAATATATGCAGGTGCGAAGATAGGAGATCCTAGCAGTTATAAGAGTGCTCCGACGGACATCAGCTCATTGAAAGGTGAGGAAGGTGAAGACTACTATTATGTAGGCGAGGTGCATGCGCAGACGGGTAAAGATAAGTCTGTAGAAACATTAAGTATCGAAACTGTAAGCAGCAGCTCTGAATCCAACGGTTTTACTGCAGGTCTCAAGACCAGCGTAATGGGGAAAGTCATAGGCGGACTTGATTTCATGTCTATTGTTTCTGCAACCGGAAGTGTAGGTCTTACTGTAGATACGCAGGTAGTAGGCGGTAAAACATGGATATCCACAGAATCGACAGGTATCACCTATTCCGGAGCTTTTGCAAATCTTCCTTCAGAAGCTGAAGGCCATGGATATGAATATAGTGCAGGACTCGTTAAATGGAATGCAGACCTTGCAGGTTTCGATCAGGAGCTGGAAGTCAGCGGCACCGATGAAATCCTGCCTGATAAAACTATAGTCATAGGACCTGTAGTATCTATGCTGGATGATGCGGCACCTCCTGCTGTGCCGACAGATTTACATGTTTTAGGTGCGACATCAGACAGCGCGATGCTTGAATGGACAAATCCAGACGGAAAGAGGGCACCGGACTATTACAAAATCTATTACTCTAAGGACGATAAGAATTATTATCCTCTTGACGGCACAGTAAAGGGTAGTGAAACTACTCACCTTGTGACCGGTCTCAATGCAGATTCTGATTATTACTTCAGAATCGAAAGCTATGATGAAGATACGTCTCTCAGAAGCGTGATGAGTGCACCGGTCATGGCAAGTACCAAGAGCGGAAGTGAGCCTGCGATCATTACACATCCGGTAGACTGCTATGCTAAAATCGGTGAAAAGGCGCACTTCAACATTGAGGCAAAAGCTCAAACAGAAGGAAATACCATATCTTATCAGTGGCAGAAGCTGACTGAAGAAGACTATGGCATCAGTTGGAGCGATATCAATGTCGCATCTGACAATACGATCGGAAGAACTGCAGAATTCAATGCAGCATATGCGTCTCCTGATGGAACCATCAGAGCAGAGGATATCGATGATCTTGACGGCAATGTATACAGATGTATAGTTGCGGAACATCAGTCGGGAAAACTCGATTACACCGAAACCATCAGTAACAGTGCGACACTGCATGCGGGAGATAAGGTGTATGCTGCTGAAAGGAATCTGAAGATAGAGGCTTCAAGAAATGCGCAAGTATCAGATACGGATCTGTTGGCAGGAGCGGGCGATGATGTAAAGGTGGCAGCCGTTCTTACAGATCAGGCAGGCAATGCTCTTGCGAGCGAGACTGTATATTTCGCATTGATGGATAAGACGCAGGATGGTAAATGTATAGCTTATTTATCTGTTGAAACTGATGCAGAAGGAAAAGCTGAGATCAGTTTTGAGAATGTGAAAGAGGGCTCTTATGAAATCACCGCACTGGTGAAGAAACAGAGCAATACGTTCAAAACAACTGTTTCAAACAGCATTCAGCTTACAGTAAATCAATCATACGGCATCGTATATGAATTGAACGGCGGTACCAACCATAATCTCAACCCTGTGAGATATGCAGCAGGTTCAAAGTATATCTTACTGAGAGATGCATCAAAGGAAGGCCATGAGTTCACCGGATGGTATTTAGATGCTGAACTTAAGAATAAGGTCGAAGAAAAATGGCTCGATGTGAGCGAGAAAGACGGTACATTGACATTGTACGCCGGCTGGAAGAAAATCGAAGATGATACGAACGATCCTGTCGGACCAAATGATCCTGAAGATCCTGACGATCCTGCCGGACCGGGAAACCCTGATGATGGTCAGCCGGGTGAAAACGGCGGCGATAAAGGTGATAGCGTAGGTACAGGCGATGATGCGCCAATTGCAACAGCGGCAGCGGCGGCAATGATCGCAGTACTTGGAGCAGCAGCGGCAGTGCTCTTTGGAAGAAGGAAGAATAAATGGTCGTAAAGTACAAGAAAAACTTATTTTTATACGTTTTGTTATCAGCAGTACTCGGTGCGCTGGCAGGAGCTTTAGTGTGGCTCCTGCTTCGCATCATGAATCTGGGTATCGATATTGTATGGCATACGATTCCTGAGTATGTGGGAAATAACGTAGTTTATACCATCGGTGTTTGTCTGCTGGGAGGTCTTCTCATAGGTCTTTGGCAGAGAAAATTCGGTATATATCCTCAGGAACTTGAAGAAGTGATGCACGAACTGCGTTCAACAGGAACATATCCATACAGAAGGATCCCGATGCTGTCTGTTGCGGCATTAATTCCGCTTATATTCGGTGGATGCTTAGGTCCCGAAGCAGGTCTTACAGGGATCATCGTGGGTCTGTGCTGCTGGGTAGGAGATAAGCTGAAATACAAAGGCAGAGAGATCCGAGAAATGGCAGAAGCGGGAATGGCTGCGACGTTGGGCGTTATCTTCGCGTCTCCATTCGTAGGTATCGCATTCAACTATGAAAGCGAAGCTGCAAAAGAGCAGGAAGAAGAACTTACTGAAAAGGGAAAGGTTACTCTGAAAAACCTGAAAAAACTTGTTTATATCTTGGCAGTGGCAGGCGGCCTTGGGGCTATGTATCTTCTCGGAGCTATCTTCGGAGGAGGCAGCGGCATACCGCGCTTTGGAAGAGACGTGGATATAACGGTGGATGACTGGAAATGGTTCCTGGTCGTATTTGCGGCAGGGCTGATTGCAGGTATCATATATGCGGTGGTAAATAAGGTGACTCTGATGATCGGCAACAAGATCATCGGACACAGAGTTATAAGCTGTATGCTGGCGGGTCTTTGCCTGGCTATCATCGGACTGGCATTCCCATGGACAATGTTCTCAGGCGAGCATCAGATGGGAGAGCTGATGGTAGTTTGGCAGGATGAGTCAGCTGTAGACTTGATACTGACTACCCTGATGAAACTGGTGCTGGTGAACATTTGCATCAACCTTGGATGGAAGGGCGGATCCATATTCCCTATCATTTTCTCAGGAGTATCACTTGGATACGCAATGGCGATGATAATAGGAATAGAGCCGGTATTCGCAGTGGCAGTTGTTACAGCGGCACTTTGCGGATACATAATGAGAAAACCTGTGATGGTCATCGGAGTACTGCTCCTTTGCTTCCCTGTGACTGTGATAATACCCCTTTCTGCAGCGGCATACTTGGGAAGTCTGATACCGACATTCAAGAAGGAAGAACACGTTCAGGAATAACCAGCAGGAGGATATTATGAAATTCAAAATGTACCATGAAAACTATAACGTTCTGGATCTTGATAAATCTCTGGAGTTTTACGACAAAGCTATTGGCCTCAAACCTGTCAGACGTATCGATGCAGAAGACGGCTCTTATGCCATCGTTTTCATAGGCAACGACACTACTGATTTCCGGCTGGAACTGACATGGCTTCGCGACAGAACTGAACCATATAGCTTAGGTGACGAAGAATTCCACTTGGCGTTCCACACAGATGACTACGAAGCGGCTCATAAACTTCACGAAGAGATGGGTTGTATCTGTTTCGAAAATCCTGAAATGGGCATATATTTCATCAAGGATCCTGACGGGTACTGGCTTGAGATAGTTCCGGAGAGATAGTAACGGATATGCTGAGTAATATTTTGCAAAACATCGCAGACAACATAGTAGTTTTCGGCATAGTAGCCATTATCATAGGTATAGTTGGTTTTGTGCAGCGAAAGAACTTGAAGGCGGATTTTTGATTTCAATTAAACGAAATGTTAAGGATATACTTATCCCTAGCGAAGAAAGAAAAATAGCATAGTGAATATTTGCCCTTAAAATGGTAATAGTATTAAGGCAATATTCCCTTAAAATGTTGACTATTCCCTTAAAATGCACTAGAATTTAAGGGAAAGTAAATGGAGGTAAGAGGATGAGAACCTTTAACTATTCTGATATTAAAAATCAAAAGTGGGATTCAGAAGTATTAGGCCTGATTGCTGCAATATATAAAGAAGCCGGAAAGCAGGAAATGTATCTGAAACAGCGTCCGGAAGAATTAGAAAAGCTGGTTGAAATAGCAAAGATACAGAGTACAGAAGCATCGAATGCCATTGAAGGCATTGTAACAACAAGCACACGTATCAGACAGCTTGTAGAAGAAAAGACATCACCTAAAAATCGTGATGAACAGGAGATTGCAGGGTATCGTGATGTACTGAATATTATTCATGAAAGTTTTGATGCTATTCCAATTTCACAAAGCTATATTCTGCAGCTTCATAAAATGCTGTACAGCCACATGAATAACCCAATGGCAGGGAAAACAAAGAGCGTACAAAACTATATTAGCGCTACTTATTCTGATGGTCATGTAGAAACATTATTTACTCCGATGGCTCCATATGAAACGCCAGAGGCATTGGATAAGATTTGTGAAGAATATAATCGTGTGATCGGAAATATGGAAGTAGAACCTTTGATTGCTATTCCTGTTTTTATCCATGATTTTCTTTGCATTCATCCTTTTAATGATGGTAACGGAAGAATGAGCCGTTTACTTACGACACTGTTGCTTTATAGAAACGGTTTTTATGTTGGCAAGTATATATCATTAGAAGCAAAAATTGCTAAAAACAAAGACCTGTATTATGAAGCACTTGGTAAGGCGCAAACCGGGTGGCATGAAGGCACGGAAGATGCGGTCCCATTCATTAAGTATTTACTTGGGACTATTCTTGCAGCGTATAAGGATTTTGAGGACAGATTTGCATTAGTAGAAACTAAACTTTCTGCACTTGAGACAGTGAACCGTGCAAGCATGAATAAGATTGGAAGGTTTACTAAACAGGATATTCGTGAACTGTGTCCTTCATTAAGTGTAAGCTCTATTGAGGGAGCATTACGAAAGCTAGTTGAAGCTGGCGAACTGAAAAAAGAAGGAGCTGGAAAGAATACTTGTTATTATAGATTAAAATGATTTCCACAAACAAACTCGTTTTCCATTAAAAAATGATGAAATTTAAGGGAAAAGTGATAGCGTTAAGGGAATGAAATACATTACATAAGTCGGACGATAAATTTCGCCCGGCTTATTTTATTTTTTGAAGAAGGGTGGTTTAGCCAAGATGAAAGAAGTAACTGAGAGAAGGAGGTGTGCATGGCTGTTTTTATATAACAATATTGAATAAGAATGACTTGAGTGTCAAAAATATTCAATAAGTATTGCATATGTTTTTAAATAAAAGTATAATTCTATTGAACGAAAATGACACAAGTGCAAGAATTGTTCAATGAGGAGAGAATGTAATGGAGATAAAAAGAGATAAGTATTTGAATGATTTAATCAACCGTATGCATAACGGTATGATAAAAGTTGTGACAGGAATCAGACGATGTGGGAAATCATATTTACTCTTTAATATTTTTAAAAAGTATTTATTAGAGCAAGGGGTTCAGGAATCTCACATAATTACAATAGAGTTAGATAAAAGAAGCAATAAAAAATATAGAGATCCGGATATTATTTTGGACTATATAGAATCACTAATAATAGACAATGAGCAGTACTATATCATGCTTGATGAAGTGCAGATGCTTAATGAGTTTGAAGAAGTTTTAAATTCATTGCTCCATATCAATAATGCAGACATATACGTTACAGGGAGCAATTCTAAGTTCTTGTCAAAGGATGTAATAACTGAGTTTCGAGGAAGAGGTGATGAAATTCACATCTATCCTTTAACTTTCAAAGAGTTTATGCAGGCATACGATGGAGATATATATCATGGATGGGCTGAGTATGTCATTTATGGAGGTCTTCCGCTTACAGTTACAATGAAAACAGAAGAACAGAAAATAGGCTATCTAACACATTTGTTTGCAGAGACATATCTTAAAGACATTATTGAAAGACATAGTATTGAAAAGACACAAGAACTTGAAGATTTGATTAATATTCTTGCTTCTGCTATAGGCTCACTGACAAATCCACCTAAAATTGAGACAACCTTTAAAAGTACAATACAGTCATCTATTAGCTTAAATACGATCAGGCAGTATATAGAATACTTAGAAGATGCCTTTGTTATCAATAAGGCTGATAGATATAATGTGAAAGGAAGAAAATATATAGGATCTCCTTTGAAGTATTATTTTGAAGATGTAGGATTAAGAAATGCGAGATTAGGCTTTAGGCAGATAGAAGAAACTCACTTAATGGAAAACATTATATTTAATGAGCTTAGAAGCAGAGGCTATTCAGTTGATGTAGGTGTAATAGAGAAAAGAACTCGAGATGAAAATGGCAAGCAAATAAGAAAGTCATTGGAAATAGATTTTGTAGCAAATCTTGGAAGCAAACGATATTATATCCAATCTGCTTTCAGCATGCCAACTGAAGAAAAAAGGCTTCAGGAAAAGGCATCATTAATTAATATAAACGACTCATTTAAGAAGATCATTATTGTAAAAGACATAGTAAATGTAACAAGGGATGAAGATGGAATTACAACAATGAGTATTTATGATTTCTTACTGAAGGAGAATAGTTTAGAACTATAAAAGGTACAAACAAAAGAACATTTGTTTGCTCTATCGCTGTTGTTATGTTATACTAATATAGTTAAACTAATTGGCGAATAGTAATCATATAAGAAAGGAGGTCGCATTTCTAGAGGTAATAAAAGGACTGCTTAAGTATCCAGTAATTTTTGTATTGGCGGTATTGGCTTTTGCTTTAAATATTGCTCAAGAAATTTTAGGAACAAATGGGTGGATTCAATGTGCTCAACTAATAGGATTAATAATTTTGACTGCTGTTTGTGCGGTTATTCTTATTACCAATAAAGATGGAAAGAAGTACATTAATAAAGTCGGTTTCTTTTCTTTTTTCTGGTTAGTTTCATGTGTTGTACTTATTGATTTTAGCGACTTTGGCTTACAAACATTAGCGAGCCTTGTTGCTTCTTATGAATTTATTTTTTTAGGGTGCTTGATACCAGATTTTGTGTCACAGGTTGAAAGAGAACAGGACGACACTATAAGAAATTTAGAGGAGAGAATTTCAAAATTAGAAGAAAACAAATAATGCTTTGAAGTCAAAACAAAGATTTAATGAGCTTACATAATCAGAGAGGTTAAATACTTCTCTGATTTTTTTATGCAAACTACTTCTTAAACATATGCGCAAAATACGCATCTTTGAATTCATGATAACGGTTGCGGGAAATCGGTATCGAAACAGCGCCGACGCTGATTTCCGTCTTAGTAAACTGAGCTACATAATCAAGATTTACTATGTAACTGCGATGACATTTAAAGAAACCTTTTTCGAGGGAAAAATAATCCTCGCATACAGAAAAAAGTTCATGGATCAAAATGCTGCTCCTATCATGAAAAACCATTTTGACCAATTTATTCTGAGCTTCCAAATAAAAAACCTCACTGACATTTATTTTCCGGAAACCGCTGGAAGTCTTGGCAGTAAATGCTTCTTTTTTATTATATATACTGTAGAATCTGTCAAGAATCCGGAACAGCTTTTCTTCATCGACAGGTTTTATCAGATAGTAGAATGCGCCTACATCATAGGAATCTACAGCGAACTCTCTCGAAGAAGTAAGAAAAATCACAGGCACGTCAGGATCTTTGATGCGCAATTCCTTTGCAGTATCGATACCGTTCAGAAGAGGCATTATAACATCTAGAATGATCAAATCAATAAATTCAGTTTCATGAGCGCGCAGCAAATCATCCCCGTTAGTGAAAGTAACCACATCAACGGAGAGACAATTATTTTCGGCCCACTTTTTCACTAGAGTGCCCGTATTATCTAAAAACAGTTTTTCATCATCACAAATTGCTATTCTCATTAAATCTCCTAAATTTAAATAATGATCTGAGTTATGAATATGTTATTTACTACAGAAAACTGCCATTGACCGTTTAATTTTTCAACATAGTAAATAATACTTCTTATGCCGAAACCGTGGCCTTTTTCATCAGAAACAGGAACACCGTCTACAAATTTAGGCACCTTAGTTGTCGGGTTTTCAATTTTAAGCAGAATTGAGCTGCCTTTTTTAGAAATAGTAAGGCGTGCCCATTTTTTCTCTTCACTTAAACTTCCGATCGCATTCATAGCGTTTTCCAAAGCATTGGATAGTATCGCACAGAAGTCTATTTCACTTACTATTGCAGCATCGAAATTGATATTGCAGCTCAGATTTAAATTCTTTTCAGCAAATTTAAGATCGTACATAGAAATTACAGAATTGATCATATCGCTTCTGCAATATTTTTTAACGATTGTATTATCAAAAGTATCAACAGTCTTACTGATATAATCCAGAGCACTATCGGTATTTTCATTCTGGATCATTGTGTGCAGTATGTTCATATGATGGCGCATATCATGTCTGTAAATCGATAGCATCTGCTCGCTCTTTTTTACCTGATCGATTTCGTTCCTGATGGAATTCAATCGCATTTCCATGATCGAATTGAGTTGTCTGCTTTCCCTCTTCTGCTCGTATTCACGGAAGTAAATAAACAGAAATACCAGATATGTTATGCAGAAAGCGAACCCATAGATTTCAACGATTACTGCGTCTCCGGAGTAAAGCAGATCTGTGAATTTGGTAAAAGCATAGTCGAATAAGTAATATATAAAAGGCAGCAGCCCGATCATACATAAGTCTTTGATATTCTTTTCGAAAATGGAAGCCGTTGTTCCGCAAACATATTTGCACAGCAAGAAAAATACAGTTACCGTGATTATAATTCTGAAAATATAGTAATAGCACTCGGATTCTGTTATATCCCATATAAAATGTCCGCCCCAATTACTGATCTGACAACAAAGATATGCTGAGAATAACGATATGCAGCATGAAACTACAGGATATTTGTAGTAAAGATGCAGGAACAGGATCAATGGAAAATGTGTAATGAAAGGATAAATTTGAAAGATATTATCAGTAAATGTATCGCCCAGCAACAGGTAAAGTACTATGAATAAAATACCGTCGCAGGCAAAGAACAGGAACAGCTTTCCTATATTTTCACGGTTCTGCTTGATCCCCAGGAAAAATGCAGAAATATATATTCCGAACAGTAACGTCGTAACATTATGTACTGCAGATAATATATCAATTAGCATGCCTGAAACTCCTTCCTCTGACATTTTTACTTTAATTATAAATGGTTCAAAATGGAATGACAACCAACTGAATCTACCATTCACACCAAATAAAATACCATTCACACCTTTTGAGAAAAACCGGAGTAAAAAATGATAAACTTCAGGCTGAAAAGGTGTATTAAGAATTCACTAAAAGAAGTGACCGAAAAGGAGATAAGATATGAGCAAGAATGGAATATCGAAAAGAATATTATCCATTTGCATTACAGCAGTGATGATATTTTCGGCAATTGGAGTTATACCTCCGGGTGCGAAGGTATACGCGGGTGTTAAGACAGGAACGTGTGAGTTCTTCGAGGGCGAAAATGTTAATGACCAGGATTATGGAGCAACGGCTGCACCTGTGCAATCATATCTTGTAAAGAGCGGTACCGGATATATGATAGTACAGGCCGGTATCAGCTCCGGTAATTATGGTATAGAGTACTATGATCAGCAGTTCAACAGAACCGGCTACACTGAAATCGGTATGGAACTGCCTTTGTTTGGTGCATTTTATGAATCAGGCGATAACTACTATATCGTGTCCGGTCAGGAAAACCCTCAGGAAACCGATGATGTGGAAGTAATCAGATTGACAAAATACGACAAGAACTGGAACAGGATTTCCAGTGTGGGTGTTTATGGTGCTAATACATATCTTCCATTTGTAGCCGGCAGCTGCAGAATCGATACGACTGGGGATTATATGGTCATCAGAACGGCTCATCAGATGTATAAAGCCACTGAAAATGGAGAAAATCATCAGGCTAACATGACGCTTCTCATAAATACCGATAGCATGGAAGTACTGGATAAGAGCTGCAAAGTGGCTAACATTCATAAGGGATATGTCAGCCACTCATTTAACCAGTTTGTAAAGCTTGAAAACAATAAGATGATTGCGGTGGACCACGGAGATGCTTATCCGAGAGCCATTGTTTTAACAAAAAATCCATTGGATATCACACAAGGTTCTATAACATCAAGTGACGTAAGCTCTGTAAATATTTTAAACATTTTTGGCGGCACTGGAGACAATAACACAGGTGCATCAGTAGGCGGACTTGAAGTCATGGATAACAGTTACCTGGTTGCGGGGGCTTCCGTTGTTCAGGATATGGATGATCCGAATTTCGATTGGTGGAATAGCAAAACCCGTAATGCGTTCATTGCCTCTGTAAATAAAAGCACGAATGAAGTTACAATGAATTGGCTCACAGATTATGTAGACTGTGATGATTCTCTTACAAGAACAACTTCCACTCCGCATTTAATTAAAATAGATGACAGTAAGTGTCTTGTGATGTGGAGCAGAGAGAGTGAAGATAAGATCTATTATGCTACTGTTGACGAAAGCGGCAAGCTGACTAGTGAGATCTATTCTGAAACAGGTCACCTTTCAGATTGCGTGCCTCTGCAGGTCGATGGAAAACTGATCTGGTATGTGTGGAATAACAATTCAACTGATTTTTACACTCTGTCTCTCGGTGACATGTCTCTGGATATAACAGAGAGAACGTACTTCCATACAAACGAGCCGATAGCCCTGGATGGAACGACTGCAACATTGAAGTGTATCAAATGCGGTAAGGAAAAGACCGGTACAGTACTGACAGATTATAATGTGCTGTGGAAGAAAGCCAGCGACACATATTATTCTTCTTCGATAGCGCATATGGAGCAAGATGAAAAATGCATCATAAGATTCAGCAATATGCCAACCAGCGGTGACTCAAACTTCAGGTCGATGGTTGTAGAACTGGCAGACCCATCCATGGGCAGCGTCAGTATGCCATACTTCGATGGAGAGGCAACGATTACCTGGGCTAAAGAGGGTAAGGCTGTTATTTACATTTATCCTTCTGCCGTAAAGGGTTTAGATGGCGCAGAGAAGTTTAAGCGTACATACGAAATCTGGGTCGGCGATATGCCGCTTTCCGGGAAACAAAGCAGTGCATGGTGTACGGAATCTGTTACTTATACAGGTCAGCCTCTGGAACCGTCAGCTGGTATCAGCGGACTGACAAAGGGCAAGGATTACGAAATCACTTATAAAAATAATGTGAATGCAGGAACCGGAACGGCAGTGTTCACAGGTATCGGTAATTACACCGGTACAATAGAGGTTAACTTTACTATCGAGCCAAAGAGCCTCACCAGTCTGAAAAGGACATTGTCATCCCGCAGTCTTAAATATACTGGAAGCGAAATTATGCCTGATGTTGAAATCGCAGGATTAACTCAGGGAAAAGATTTTGAGCTGACTTATACAAATAATGTCAATGTGGGAACCGCGAAGGTTACGGTCAAAGGTATAGGCAATTACAAAGGGTCTGCAACTGAGCAGTTCCTGATTACGGCAAAATCTATCAAGAGCATGGAGCCATCTCTGGATCAGTATTCCTTTGTCTACACTGGTACTAATATCAGACCTGCGGGAACGATCGAAGGACTGACTGCAGATAAAGATTATCAGCTTTCATACAGAAACAATATCAATGCCGGAACAGCACAGGCAGTATTCACGGGCATCGGCAATTACACAGGGTCTGCAACTGAGCAGTTCCTGATTACGGCAAAATCTATCAAGAGCATGGAGCCATCTCTGGATCAGTATTCCTTTGTCTACACTGGTACTAATATCAGACCTGCGGGAACGATCGAAGGACTGACTGCAGATAAAGATTATCAGCTTTCATACAGAAACAATATTAATGCCGGAACAGCACAGGCAGTATTCACGGGCATCGGCAATTACACAGGTCAGACAACATGTGATTTTGAAATCACACCGGCGTCTATTACTGATAAGAATGTAAATCTGCTGGAGGATCGTTATACATATAATGGAACAGCTCTGGAACCAGAAGTATCCGTTGAGGGGCTTGTTAAAGATAAAGATTATCAGATAACATATGCAGATAATATCAACACCGGAACAGCGACAGCTACGATCACCGGAATAGGAAACTATAAAGACTCCGTTGAAAAGCAGTTTACGATCGATCAAATCGACATATCTGAAATGAAGGCGACACTGGGTACAACTGCTTATCAATACAACGGATTTAAGAGAATGCCTAAAGTTACAATTAGTGGACTGGTGCAAAATAGAGATTATAAGGTCACATATGCTAACAATAAAAACGTCGGCAAAGCTACTGTCACAATTGCAGGTGTGGGTAATTATAAAGGCAAAATCACTAAAACTTTCAAGATCAATCCGAAAGGCACTTCTATATCAAAGCTCAGCAAGTCCAAGAAGGCATTTACAGTGAAGTGGAAGAAGCAGTCAACGAAGATGGCTTCTACTAGAATCACAGGGTACCAGATCCGTTACAGCACATCAGCAAAGATGACAAATGCTAAAATAAAGACCGTAATCGGCTACGGCAAAACAAGCCTGAAATTGTCCAAGCTCAAAGCCAAGAAAAAATATTACGTTCAAGTAAGAACATATAAGACTGTAAGTGGTGCTAAGTATTACTCCAGCTGGAGCAAAGTAAAGAGTGTGAAGACTCAGTAATCAATTTCGAGTATGCATTGCAGAAGAGGAAAGAAAACTTCCACTACTTACAGAAGGGGGAAAATAAAATGTCAAAAAGTATTTCAAAGAAGCTGACGAGTTTCATGCTTTGTATGATATTCATTCTTGCAGGTCTGTGGATCGCAACGGACCAGTCTCATGCATGGATGCAGACGACTATGGAGCCGGCACCATCCCATGACTGGTACAAGTGGGACCAGAAGAATAAGCTGGGACCGGGCAAAGGCACGATGAAGACCATCAAGACTTGCGTTCCCGAGGTCGAAGTAATCGGTGAGGCTTTTGTTCATGGCGGTAACCATAAAGCTGAAATGAGCAGCAGCGGTATAGGTCTCAAGGTAACAGTAAAAAGTATTGCCAAGAATGAGGCTAACAAAGGCAATATATATATCCAGGGCAAACTCATTGATCCTGGCTGGATAATCTATGGCAATATGCAGCATCTGTGGAACCTGCATCATTCCGGTTTAGTAGGAACTATTGGAGGCGATGTGGATGACAGAATCGGATGGAACACTTCCGGTTTCACTGCCGGGGCTCAGGAATTCTTTGCACGTGAAGGTGAAAAATTCGGTATAGTAGCTTATGATGAGGATTGGGTGTATATCTGGAGTGACGGATTCAAATCATATGACGGGATCAACACAGGTCAGTGCAGAGCATGGGTCCTGCTCAGCTCTCATCCTGCTGGATTCTATAAGATCAGCAGGGATTATGTGTGGATGGATATCTACTCAACAAATAAGATCATAGAAAACCCTACATATAAGGCAACTGCAAAGGTAACCAGAAGCACGGCACCGCTGTATTCTCAGCCCGGCGAACCTGACTCAGGCCTCTGCTATATGACTTTCATAAATGATGTGATGTATCTGCCTGACGGCATGAAGGAAGTTGCATCCGTAAATCCTGATGATAGTCATACTTATTACAAAGTATGCTTCAGAGGGGTCAATGATACAAATTACATGGGCAGCAATGTCTATGAATTATATATAAGAGCGAAATACGTAAATGTTCAGAAAAACGCAGTCAAAAAGCCGGAAGGTGCAGTCGAAGCAGTGCTTACCGGAATCGATACAAATAAAGGCATTTATGTGTACAGCGAAAAGGATACAACGACCGCAATAAACAGCTATCTGCAGAACGGTGCGGAAGTGTATGTATATCCGGATCAGTCAGATGATAGATGGACGGCTATCTGGTATGACAGTAAAATAGGATACATAAATACAAAGTTTGTGAAGTACAGGGCTTCTAATTTGGAAATCGCAGATATTGTAGATAACCAATATGTAATATCCTGGTCTAAGCTTCCTCAGGCATGCCGCGTAGTAATAGCAAATAAAAATGGCACGATCGCAGCATTTAATGGAGTGAAAGCAAACCAGATGACCATTGATGAGTCTTACTTTGATAAGGCGTATAAGACTGCTTATACTGATTATCTTTATGTAAGCGTGGCAGCAGATTACGGTTCCGATTATGAGTATGTGAAGCTGACGCTGAAGAAACCGGCAAAAGGTCAGAGAATGAGCGGTGATACCAGCGCATCCAACAACACAGTTTCATTTAACACGCAGCCGTCTTATGTGATTCAGTATGCAACTAAATCGGATTTCAGCAATGCCACTACTGTCAAAGCTGCGCAGAGCGGAAAACGCACACTGATCAAAGGTCTGAAAAAGAATACTCAGTACTATGTCAGATATTATGTCGAGGAAAAAATCGAAACTGCTGCCGGCACAAAGATCAAGAAGGGCAGCTGGTCTGGTACTCAGAAATTTAAAACTAAGAACTTCACTGCTTACAAACCGACTTTAAAAACGGTCAAAAGCAGCAAAGCGAAGACGCTGACTTTAAATTGGAAAAAATCAAATAAAGGGCAGCTGAGTGGTTTTGAAATAATGACAGCTACAAATAAGAACTTTACAAAAAATAAGAAGACGATAAAGGTTGCCAACAGACAAAAAACCAGCTGGACAATTTACAAACTGAAAAAAGGAACAAAATATTTCGTTAAGATAAGATCTTATTATAAGTATGGGACATATACCTATTATTCGGGCTGGACAAACTTTAAGAGTGTAAAGGTAAAATAAAAACAGAAATCCTGACGAAACTGATAAAGACAGTGATGAAGGTCTAGTGAAAGAATACTAAATATCCCGGATTATGTATTTGATGAAATTCTAAAAGAGCGTGCAAAGTATGAGAAGAATAGAAGCAGACGCAGTAAAGAGTTTCAGGATCTGGATTATATTTGTTTTTCTTCATATGGACGTCCAAGAAGTATGAGTTATCACTTTGAACATTACAAAGCGCTTTTAAAGCGGTGTGGTCTGCCTGATATCAGGTGGCATGATTTGAGAAGTACATTCTGTACTTTGCTCCTAAAGAACGATTATAGCCCAAAGGCTGTATCACGAATGATGGGACATGCAAAAGAAATCATCACATTAGATGTGATGGTAAATCTCGATTTTCTTGATGAAAACCTCGAAATTGCTGGCTGATAGTTATCATAACGGCATACAAAATCTTCAGGTAGTTATTCTGAGGATAACACATGAAAGGGGCTGCAAAGCCTCTTTTTTCAATGGTTTGATGCATATTTATGCATTTTTGAGTCTCTGAAAATTGGTGGATTAGAACATTTGTTTGCGATGCTACGACTATTATGGTATACTGATATAGTTAAAAATGGTGGTTGAGAGTGGTCATAACGCTTTGTATAATATAGAAGATAATCGCTTATTTTTAGCTGATTTTATACCGATAAGAAAGGAGGACGCGTGCATGCCTGAATTCAAAGTAGTATCAGAATATAAACTGATGGGCGACCAGCCGCAGGCTGTCGAAAAGATCGCAGACGGGATATTGCAAGGGAAGCGAGCTCAGACCCTGATGGGTGTTACAGGTTCCGGTAAGACATTTACCATGGCCAATATCATCGAGAGAGTGCAGAAGCCGACCCTGGTCATTTCACATAACAAGACGCTGGCTGCACAGCTTCACGGCGAATTCAAGGAGTTCTTCCCTGAGAATGCAGTGGAGTATTTTGTATCCTACTATGACTACTACCAGCCGGAAGCTTACGTTGCGTCCACCGACACATATATAGAAAAAGACTCGGACATCAATGACGAGATCGAAAAGCTCAGGCACTCGGCGACAGCTGCCCTTTCCGAAAGGAAGGACGTCATCATAGTTGCCAGCGTTTCCTGCATATACGGACTGGGAAGCCCGATCGACTACGAAAACCAGGTCATCTCCCTCCGTCCCGGCATGGAAAGGGATCGCCAGGACATCCTAAGAAAGCTGGTAGACATACAGTACACGCGTAACGACATGGTTTTGGAAAGAGGCAATTTCCGTGTCCGCGGAGATGTGCTCGACATCTACCCTGCGGGGGCTGAAAATGCAGTCCGCATCGAGCTGTTCGGTGATGAGATCGAGACCATCAAAGAGATAAACCCTGTAACCGGTGAGATACTCGGTCTGCGAAACCACGTTGCCATCTATCCGGCATCCCACTACGTTACCAGCAAGGAAAACATAGAGAGAGCCACTGAGACAATCAGCGAAGAGCTGACTGAGCGTATCAAGTGGTTCCAGGATCGGGGCAAGCTGATAGAAGCCCAGAGAATAGAACAGAGAACAAGATACGATATCGAGATGCTCCGCGAGATCGGAACGTGCAAAGGTATCGAAAATTACTCAAGACATATCACAGGACTTGAGCCGGGCTCAAGACCGTACACGCTTATCGACTATATCCCGGATGATTTTCTCATAATAATAGATGAATCCCATGTCATGCTGCCTCAGCTGAGAGCCATGTATGCAGGGGACAGATCGAGAAAGCAGTCATTGGTGGATTACGGCTTCAGACTGCCGTCGGCACTGGACAACAGACCGCTGAAATTCGAGGAATTCAACGATTTGGTCAATCAGATAGTCTATGTCAGTGCAACGCCTGCACCTTATGAAAAAGAGCAGAGCGGCGGCGTTTCTGCTGAGCAGATCATCAGACCGACAGGACTGCTTGACCCTGTCATCGAGACCCATCCGACAGAAGGGCAGATGGACCACCTGATCGGCGAGATCAACAAAGTCACAGACAGAGGTGAAAGAGTCTTGGTAACTACTCTCACCAAGAAGATGGCAGAGAGCCTGACCGACTACCTGAAGAATGTAGGCATCAAGGTCAGATACCTCCATTCGGAGATAGACACGCTGGAACGTATGGAAATACTCCGCGATCTGAGGCTGGGTGTTTTCGATGTGCTGGTGGGCATCAATCTGCTGAGAGAAGGGCTGGATATACCGGAAGTATCGCTGGTGGCAATACTGGATGCTGACAAAGAAGGCTTCCTGAGGACTGAAACGTCACTGATCCAGACCATCGGCCGTGCTGCCAGAAACGTGGACAGCAAGGTCATCATGTACTGCGACGGTATAAGCCCTGCCATGAGAGCGGCCATGGATGAGACCGAGAGAAGGCGTAAGATACAGGATGACTACAACAAAGCCAATGGCATCACGCCTCAGAGCGTCAAGAAGGCAGTAAGGAGCGTCATCGAAGCAACGAAGGTGGCAGAAGATCCTTCAGAGTACGAAGGCAAGAGGCCGCTTGAAATGACCAAGAAGGAGCTGACTGACTACGTGAAGAAGCTGGAAAAGGAAATGAAGCAGGCAGCTTCAGACCTCCGGTTCGAGCGTGCGGCGCAGCTTAGAGATATCATATTTGAATACAAAGCAAAAATATAGTGCTTTATAAAGGGAGAAGAAGATTATTTTATGGCTAAGGATATTGTTATAAAAGGAGCAAAAGAGAACAATCTCAAGGGCATCGACGTTACGATCCCAAGAGACAAGATGGTGGTGCTGACGGGACTTTCCGGATCGGGAAAATCGTCCCTGGCTTTTGATACCATCTATGCAGAAGGTCAGAGAAAATACATGGAGAGTTTGTCATCCTATGCGAGACAGTTCCTGGGACAGATGGAAAAGCCTAATGTTGATTACATCGAAGGCCTTTCACCTGCCATCTCCATCGACCAGAAGACCACCAATAAAAATCCGCGTTCCACAGTTGGAACGGTAACCGAAATATACGACTATCTGAGACTGATGTATGCTCGTATCGGCATACCTCACTGTCCGGTGTGCGGACGCGAGATCACCAGCCAGACTATCGATCAGATCGTGGAACTTTTGATGCTGGAAGGCGAAGGGACTAAGCTGACGATCCTGGCACCTGTCATCAGACAGAGAAAAGGGCAGCATGAAAAGATCCTGGAAAGGATCCAAAAAGAAGGCTTCACCAGAGTCCGCGTAGATGGCGAGATGAGACTCCTCAGCGAAGATGAGATCAAGCTGGAGAAAACCTTCAAGCATACCATCGAGATCGTTGTTGATAGGATCAAGGTCAGAGACGGTGTCCAGAGCAGACTGGCCGAAGCGTGCGAGCTGGCTATCGCTCACGGCGAAGGATTGGTGCAGGTTATCATCGATAAGAGCGGTCTGCAAAGCGCAGACGACGGCTCTGCCGACGCTGTTTTCGAAAAGACTTTCAGCACATCTTTGGCATGTCCTGACCACGGGGTCAGCATCGAAGAGCTGGAACCGAGGATGTTTTCATTCAACAATCCCATGGGCGCATGTCCTGAATGTAATGGACTTGGGTTCATCCAGTCCATCGATCCGGATCTTTTGATACCGAATCAGGAACTTAGCATCGTGGATAAGGCCCTCAGCAACATATTTGCGACCATGGAGCATACCAGCTTCTACTGGCAGGTGATCAAAGCTCTGGCAGATAAGTACGACGCAGACATATACTTGCCGTACAAGGATCTCCCTAAGAAATTCAAAGAAGTGCTGCTTTACGGCACGGGTGATGAGGAACTGGTGTACGACTATACCAACAGAAGCGGCATGGTCCAGCACAGAAGACATACTTTTGAAGGTCTCATAAACAACCTGCAGAGAAGATACAGAGAAACCGGCTCCGAATGGATCAAAGAAAAGATGGAAAAATACATGAGCATCAACACATGCCATGTATGTGACGGCAACAAGCTGAAGCCTGAACTGCTGGCGGTCACAGTTGGCGGCAAAAATATCATGGAATTCACAGATATGTCCGTAGTGGAAGCCATCGAATTCGTTGACAACCTGCAGCTGTCACCTACACATCAGAAGATCGCCGAAGAGATCCTCAAAGAAATAAAGGGCAGACTGACGTTCCTGGCAAACGTGGGACTTGATTATCTGAATCTTAGCAGAGCATCGGCGACACTTTCAGGCGGCGAATCCCAGAGAATAAGGCTGGCTACCCAGATAGGTTCGGGTCTGGTCGGTGTATTGTATATATTGGATGAACCGAGCATAGGTCTCCATCAGAAGGACAATGAAAAGCTGCTGGAGGCGCTCAGGCACTTGACTGACATAGGAAATACTCTCGTTGTGGTAGAACATGACGAAGACACCATGTATGCGGCAGACCATATCGTAGACATCGGGCCTGCAGCAGGCATCCACGGCGGTGAGCTGGTGGCACAGGGGACAGTTGAGGATATCATGGCATGTCCCGAATCCATCACAGGTCAGTACCTCAGCGGCAAGAAGAAGATAGAAGTACCGTCTTCAAGACGTGAAGGCAACGGCAAATATATAGAGATCATCGGCGCAGAAGAAAACAATCTGAAGGGTATAGATGTGAAGATCCCTCTCGGCAAGATGGTTTGCGTCACAGGGGTTTCGGGATCCGGCAAGAGCAGCCTCATCAACGAGATCCTTTACAAGGCTGTGGCTGCTGAGATGCACGGCAGCAAGGATAAGCCGGGTAAGCATAAGAAGATCAAGGGTCTTGAACATATCGACAAGATCATCGATATCAATCAGTCACCTATCGGCAGGACGCCTAGATCAAATCCTGCCACATATACAGGGGTATTCACCCACATCCGTGACCTTTTCGCTCAGCTTCCTGAGGCGAAGATGAGAGGCTTCGGCAAAGGTCGATTCAGTTTCAATGTAAAGGGCGGCAGATGTGAAGCCTGCAGCGGCGATGGTATCATCAAAATAGAGATGCATTTCCTGCCTGATGTTTACGTGCCTTGCGAAGTCTGCAAAGGAAAGAGATACAACAGGGAGACCCTGGAGGTAAAGTACAAGGGGAAGAGCATATTCGATGTGCTGGATATGAACGTTACGGAAGCGCTGGAATTCTTCCGGCATATCCCTGGCATCTCAAGACAGCTGACTACTTTGGAAGAAGTGGGGCTGGGATACATCAAGCTGGGACAGCCGAGCACGCAGCTTTCCGGAGGGGAAGCCCAGAGGATAAAGCTGGCATCAGAGCTTAGCAAGAAGAGTACCGGTAAGACTCTATATATACTGGATGAACCGACCACAGGCCTGCACTTTGCAGATGTGGACAAGCTGCTCCACGTACTGGACCGGCTGGTGGACGGCGGAAACACTGTAGTTGTCATCGAGCATAATCTGGACGTTATAAAACGTGCTGACCATATTATCGACCTGGGACCTGACGGCGGATTCAGAGGGGGAAACATCGTTGTTGAAGGGACTCCTGAAGAAGTTGCAGCAGCAAATGGAACATATACGGGACAATTCCTGAAAAAGGTGTTATAATAGTAGTGTTTAGCTATCGGCCTTTAATATGGAGGATGTAAAAATGATTGAAAAACTAAACCTGACAATGCTTACGGACTTTTATGAAATAACCATGGCCAACGGCTACCACAGCTCAGGAATGACAGATGATATAGCATATTTTGATATGTTCTTCAGAAAGATCCCTGATGGCGGCGGTTATGCCATATTCGCCGGGCTTGAGCAGGTTATAGAGTATCTCAAGGGACTTGAATTTACAGATGAGGATATTGAATATCTGAGAAGCAAGAAGCTGTTCAACGAAGAGTTCCTGGAATATCTGGCAAACTTTGAATTCAAATGTGACGTGTGGGCAGTGCCTGAAGGAAGCATCGTATTCCCTCATGAACCGCTTATCACGGTTAGAGGACCTGTTATGCAGGCCCAGTTCATAGAAACCATGATACTGCTGCTGATAAACCATCAGAGCCTTATCGCTACTAAGGCAAGCAGGATCGTAAGATCTGCTGCAGGAAGACCTGTAATGGAATTCGGTACAAGACGAGCCCACAGCACTGCGGCTGCCATTTACGGTGCGAGAGCATCATACATAGGCGGATGTTCAGGAACTGCATGTGCTGTAGCGGACAGAGAGTTCGGCATCCCGGCACTGGGAACCATGGCTCACAGCTGGGTGCAGATGTATGACGATGAATATGAAGCATTCAAGAAGTATGCTGAAATTTATCCTGACAACTGCACATTGCTGGTAGATACATACGATGTTCTGAAGTCAGGCGTTCCGACTGCCATCAAGGTGTTCAAGGAAATGAAACCTGCCAAGATGGGTATCCGTATCGACAGTGGAGATATCGCTTACCTGACTAAGAAAGCAAGAAAGATGTTGGACGATGCTGGACTGCAGGACTGCACCATCGTAGTCTCCAACTCACTGGATGAATATATCATCAGAGACGTTATCCTTGAAGGTGCATGCATCGACTCATTCGGTGTAGGCGAAAGACTGATCACAGCCAGCTCACAGCCTGTATTCGGCGGAGTGTACAAGCTGTCCGCTCTGGAAAAGAACGGTAAGATGATCCCTAAGATCAAGATCAGTGAAAACGTTGAGAAAATCACGAACCCAGGATTCAAGACATTGTACAGACTTTATGATAAAGACACTGACAGAGCACTGGCTGACGTTATCACTCTGGATCACGAAGTCATACCTGAAGAAGACGGATATGAGATCTTCGACCCTAGCGCAGTATGGAAGAGAAAGAAAGTAGACAACTTCTATGCCAAGAATCTGCGTACACAGATCTTTGACAAGGGTAAGTGCGTATACGAAAGTCCATCGATCGCAGATATCAAGGATTACTGCAAGAAGGAACTGGATTCCATGTGGGATGAAATGAAGCGTTTTGAAAATCCGCAGACATACTATGTGGACCTTTCATACGACCTGTGGAAACTAAAGCACGACATGCTGTCTGATGCAAAGAAATAAAAAATAAGAGTTGGCGATGCCAACTCTTTTTTATTATCTCTGATTTGAAGCGTTCAGTACGTTCTTGATCTTATGCTGTACCATTCCTCTGATAGCATCTCTTGCAGGAGCAAGATATTTTCTAGGGTCGAAGTCTGCAGGGTGCTCGATCAGGTGCTTTCTGATCTCAGCAGTCATTGCCAGTCTCAAGTCTGTATCGATGTTTACCTTACAGATTCCGTACTTGGTGGATTCTCTGATCATTTCTTCAGGAACGCCTTGTGCTCCCGGGATGTTTCCGCCAAATTCATTGCATTTAGCTACGAATTCAGGAAGTACAGTTGATGCTCCGTGAAGAACCAGCGGAGTATCAGGGATCAGCTTATGGATCTCCTGAAGTCTTTCGAAGTCCAGGTAAGGGTCGCCCTTGAACTTGAATGCACCGTGGCTTGTTCCGATGGCGATTGCCAGTGAGTCCACACCTGTCTTGGCAACGAATTCTGCAGCTTCTTCAGGAACTGTGAACGTAGCGTTCTTAGCATCTACTTTGATGTTGTCTTCGATTCCTGCCAGCTTGCCCAGTTCAGCTTCTACAACTGCACCGTGAGCATGAGCATAGTCTACAACTTCTTTGGTCAGTCTGATGTTTTCTTCAAACGGATATTTTGATCCGTCGATCATTACTGATGTGAAACCGTCATCGACGCATTTCTTGCAGATCTCGAAATCTTCACCGTGGTCGAGATGAAGGGCGATATCCAGACCTGTGTCCAGGATGGCAGCTTCTACCAGCTTGAGAAGATATGCAGGCTTAGCATATTTTCTTGCCCCTGCAGAAACCTGCAGGATAAGCGGAGCGTTTTCTTCCTGAGCAGCTTCTACGATACCTTGGATGATCTCCATATTGTTGACATTGAATGCTCCTACTGCGTAATCGCTTTTGAGAGCTTTTTCAAACATTTCTTTTGTAGTAACTAGAGCCATGATTGCCTCCTTTGATAATAATGAATTGATTGATTATAATTAATTCTCTTCGTTTGAAGAGTCTGTTGACGAGCTTGAAGATCCTGTCTCTTCTGCAGCTTCTGTCGCTTCTGTCGTTTCCACCATTTCGGTAGTTTCCGTTGCAGCCATTTCTTCGGCGTACTTGGCAGGATAATCCATGATGGCATCGATCCTGTTGTAGATGATGAATCCGGCGATGGCAACGATCAGCAACACTATTATTATATCGTTTTTATCGTAAAAAAAGTCTTTGATTTTTTTCATTTCCAATGCTCCTTTAAAATGTATATCACATACATATACTTACTTTAACATATTTCACTCACTTTCACAAATCATATAAGATTATTTTTAATGAAAATTTCTTCACAATGTGGCAGTTGGAATTGTATTTATGGCGTTGTTTGTTGTATAATTATTGCTATGATAAAAATAACCATAACTGCCAACGAGGCTGACCAGAGACTGGACAGATTCCTCAAAAAGTATATGAAAAGAGCGCCCCTCAGCGCCATATATAAGATGATCCGCAAGGATATAAAGGTGAATGGTAAGAGAGCTAAGGAAGACACACAGCTTTGCGAAGGCGACGAACTGACCCTTTACATACCGGAGGAAAAGCTGTCAGAGCTGACCGCGCCCATCAAGAAGAAGACTGCCAAGAGGCAGTTCAAGATCGCTTACGAAGACGAAAATGTTCTTATCGTGGAAAAGCCTGAAGGGCTTCTCACTCACGGTGATGCTCACGAAAAGAAGAACACTTTGGTAAATCAGGTCTGCGGATATCTTCAGGACAAGGGTGAGTACTGTCCTTCCAGGGAAAAGACTTTTGTGCCTGCTCCGGTAAACAGGTTGGACAGGAACACTACAGGTCTTGTGATCTTCGGGAAGAATGCAGCGGCTCTGAGGCTATTGACGGCCCTGCTTAGAGAAAAAGACCGTGTCGAGAAGTACTATCTCACCTTAGTGTGCGGAAAGCTGGATAAAGAGCTGATCCTGGAAGACAGACTGAAGAAGGATCATGACAGGAATATCTCTTCAGTCGTAAAGGGCGCAGCTGTTTCAGCCGAAGGCTCAGCGGCAGCTGAAGGTAAGGAAGCCAGGACCCATGTGAGACCTGTCATAACAGGAGAAAGATTTTCTTTGGCGGAAGCTCAGATCTTTACAGGGCGAACCCACCAGATAAGAGTACATCTGGCAAGCGCAGGATTCCCGCTGGCCGGAGATATAAAATACGGTGATAAGAGAGCCAATGAATTATTGAAGAAGCACGGAGTTACTACCCAGATGCTCCATGCGTATAAATTGAGATTTACCGGGATGCCGGCAGAACTGGCTGCCCTTGAAGGAAAAGTAGTGGAGGCACCGCTGCCTGCAGATTTTGCAAGGGTAAAAGAAAAGCTGATCCCAAGCAGATAACGAAAGGAAAAAATAATGCAGAGAAAACAGAGAGATTACAGGAACTGGAAACGAAATAATGCTCCTTATCTTATAGCCATGGCGCTGGCATTCGTAATGTTCATGGTTGTAGCACCTGAAGTCAATGAGGGCGATGCCATGGCACCGACCATTAAAGACGGAGAAGTGCTGGTGGTGAGCAAGTCATCATATAATCCCAACAGGAAGCCGCCTGAACAGGATACTATGATCATCATGGAAAAGTTCTATGCACCTGAAGTTTCCGAGGATAATATAATAGCTCGTGTAGCGGCAGTTCCGGGGGATACGGTTGAGATCAAAGACGGCAAGGTGCTGGTTAACGGTGAGGAATATGTGACAAAGACCGGTATCGAGGGGGCCCCTGAAGATATGGATAAGATAAAGCTGGCGGAAGATGAGGTGTTCCTGCTCTGCGATAACAGGGACGAACTTATCGACAGCAGGAATCCTGAGCTGGGGCCGGTCGATATGAGAGAGATAAAAGGGAATGTACTTGTTCGCGTATGGCCGTTTTCTGAGTTTAAGTTTTTAACAAAATAAACGACAGCGACCGGATTTGGAGGCGAGATCAGATGAAAGAATTTATCAAAGATATACTGATAGCCATAGTAATAGTGGCGGCAATAACTGCGGTCATAAAACCCACTATCGTCAAGGAAAGCTCCATGGAGCCTACCCTTTATGAAAACAACTATCTGTTCATAAATAAGCTGTCATACATAACAAAGGACCACCCTGAATATGAGGATATCATAGTATTCAAATCAGGCCTTGAGACAGACGATGGCAAGGACAAGAAGCTGCTCATAAAGAGAGTTGTGGGAGTGGAAGGCGATGTGATCACCATATCGGAAGGTATAGTTTACAGAAACGGATATCCTCTGGAGGAACCGTATACACTGGAAGGTTACACCAGCGGTCAAGTGACAGATTTTACTGTGCCGCAGGATGAAGTCTTCGTTATGGGAGACAATAGAAGTGTCAGCCTTGACAGCAGAGATGCGTCTGTCGGTACTGTAAGTGAAGACGATATCATGGGCAAGGCATTCATACGTCTGTATCCGTTCAGCGAGTTCGGCTTGCTATAGATCAGGCTGTTTACGACAGGAGGCTTTTGTGCATAATCCCTCTGAAAGGAGTGATAAGATGTTCAAAAGGATCCTTCTGTATGTATCTGCGGCGGTCATTGGTGTGGCAGCTGCGCTGGCAGTGACTTCAGTATTTACGGTCACGACAGTGACAGGCAGCAGCATGGAGCCTGCACTTAAAGACGGTACTAAAGTCCTGATAAATAAGCTGGCATATGCAAAGGACACTTCCGTCCCCTCGGTTGGGGATCTTATCGCTTTTGAAAGCGATGTTTACAGCGAGGAAGGCGAAGGAAGCATACTGGTAAGAAGAGTGGCCGGCAAATCCGGCGATACGGTGGAGATAAAGGATAATATTTTTTATCTCAATGACAAGCCGTATGATGAATACATGAAAGAGCCTGTTCATATGGATGACATGGCTAAGATACGTTTGATGAACGATGAAATCTTTGTCCTCAGCGACAATAGGAAATCATCCATGGACAGCAGGAACGAAGCAATAGGAGTATTGAAAACAGAGGATTGTATCGGAAAGGTAATAAGATGAAGCTTGTAGCAAACAATAAAAAAGCCAGACATGACTTTTTTATCGAGGAAACCTATGAAGCGGGCATCGTTTTGACAGGGACCGAGATAAAATCAGTCAGACAGGGCAAGGTGAGCATAAAAGAAAGCTACGCAAAAATTGAAAACGAAGAGATGATCCTTTACGGCATGAATATCAGCCCCTATGAGCAGGGAAACAGATTCAATACGGATCCTTTGAGACCGAAGAAGCTGCTCCTTCACAAGCGTGAAATACGCAAATTGATAGGATATACCACTTTGAAAGGCTTGACTTTAGTGCCGCTTAGGATGTACATTAATGATGAGGGAAGAGCTAAAGTGGAGATCGCTGTAGCTCGAGGCAAGAAAGAATATGACAAGCGTCATGACATTGCCAAGAGAGATGCAGACAGAAGGATGCAGCAGGCGATGAGAAAATAGTTTGTTTAAGGGAAATGAATGGAGGAAGAGATATGGCCGGATTTTTAGACAAATTGAGCAAAGCCGCTACTGATGCAGCAGCAATGGCAGGGAACAAAGCCGGGGAAATGATCGAGGTCGGCAAGCTGAAGAACAAGATCAGTTCCAACAAGCAGGATATAGGTCTCGCCATGAAAGAAATCGGGGAACACTACTACTGCCTCTACGAAGAAGGTAAAGTAGACGATGAAATCGTTAAAGAGCTCTGTGAAAGGATCAAATGCTGCTACGAGCAGATCGCGGACCTTGAAAAGCAGATCCAGCTGGCAAAGGACGAATACGAAGCCAAAGCCGGCAGAGATGCAGCAGAAAGAGATTTTGTAGAATAAAAAAACCTGAGGCCGGCAACACCGACCTCAGCTTGATAAGGGGATGTACTGGTTTCGACGGGGGTGTGGAAACCGGATAAGCGAGCCGCAGTTTGTCCAGTCTGCGTTAAAAGGGACACGTTAAATATAAACGCTAAAAATAACAACAATTTCGCACTGGCTGCATAGTTCAGCCCCGCGCGCATGCTCAGGTCCACCTGCAGGCCTGATCCCATGTGTCAAAACATGCAGGAAAACCTTGCGGGAAAGCCCGGCACCGTAAGGGATCAACGGGATAGCTGACTTGGCAGCCTGCTTTTGGGCGGCTGAGGAAGCGAAACTTTAAAACAAAAGCTGCGCTCGGAGAAATTCCGCTGGAAATTCTTTCGGACAGTAGTTCGACTCTCATCATCTCCACCA
>CAYTVH010000009.1:35972-36337 GCA_964441805.1 uncultured Oscillospiraceae bacterium
GATGTATAAACGTCTAGGTCTTTTTATTTGCAACGGTTTCAGGGGATAAGGTTGAAATTTCAACGTTTGGAGAGATTCGCAAAAACGCACTTGGGCGTCACTCCGACGCTCTCCGACGCAAAAATAGTGGACTTTTTCATGAGTTTTTTTGCAAAAAAGGGGCATATAGTTGACTCGACATGAGGATTTTCGATTCCTGGACAATGAGGAGAGGCGGCATAGTTGACAAATCAAAAAAGTATATATGACCACACACAAAGCAAGGTGTGTGGTTTTTTATTGAAAAAAGGAGAAATTGAAATGAGTGAAACAAGAAGAAATCCTGTTAAAAAAAGCTCTTCCACAAGTTGAAAGGATAAGTCATA
>CAYTVH010000010.1:0-36301 GCA_964441805.1 uncultured Oscillospiraceae bacterium
CGCGACAAGTAGTATTATAACCCACTGCACAATGAGTGTCAACCTAAATTTAAGTATTTTTGATGTTATTTTTTAAATATTTTTTCAGAGCTTGTTTTGATTATTTCCTGCCCAGTCTCTTAACGATGGTTTTCTTTTCGCCTTCTTCAGGAACATCAAGATCAGCTTCCATTTCGATATGTTCAGGCTCGATGGCTTTAGTTTCTTCTTCCTGGAGCTTCTTGTCTTCTGCTTCGATTTCCTTGAGAGCCTTCTGTCTGTCAGCTTCTATACCTGCTTCGATCATCTTGATCTTTTCAGAGTACTTCTTGATGTTGGCTCTGTCGTCGTCTTCTTCGTACATCTTCAGAAGTTCCTTCATGGATTCCAGATGACTTCCGTTGAGCTGCAGTGTTCTCTTGAATGAGGCGATGGCATCATCTCTCTGTGCCATCTGCTCGTAACCGATCCCCAGATAATAGTGCAGCGGCCACCAGTCTTCGAACTTGGTAGTTGCAAAGTATTCGAGGATCTGCATACCTTCCTCAACTCTGCCTGCCATGATATGATTGCAGCCTTCTTCTATCTGACGAGGCTGCTCGATCTGCTGGATACGATTTCTTATCTCCTTCTTGTCCTTACCGTTTCTGCTGAACTTGAGGAAGTTTCTCCATGCCAGGTCAGCCTTTGCATAGAGTCCCAGATTCAGATAAGCATATCCAAGGTAATAGTAACCGTTGGCAAACCTAGGATGAGCTTCAGTTACCAGTTCAAACCAATCGAGGGCTTCAGCCTTGAAACGTCCAACATATTCTTCGTTTCTGCTGGCAAGATATAATGCTCTGCAGGCTCTGGCATATGAGTACATGCCGTGGAGATATTCCTTATTGATGCAAAGGGTCGCTCTGAACATGATGCAAGCGTAATCCATTTCACCGATTTCAGCAGCGTCTCTTCCCTTCTTCAGGATACCTTCTTCCAGCTTACGATTGTACAGCTTTGTCAGGATAGCCACGTAATCCTTAGTATGCTTAAAGTGAGGGTCACAACCCATTACCCACGCCATATTTTCTGCAAGAACGAGGAAATCTATTCCTTCGCCGCCTGCAAATTCTTTTACTTCTTTCTTTCTCAGCGGAATAGGAACGCCTTTCATCAAGTGACCTATTTTTGACTTAGCTATGAACTCTTCTGAGAATTCAGCGAAGACGAACTTGTTCAGGTACTTCTTGAAGTACTTGCCAATGCGGTCTTCTCTAAGCTGGATATCCCTTTCTTCCCAAGGTCTTTCAACAGTTCTTGTTATCCCCATATTCTGGGCTATAGATCTTTTTTCTTTTGCCATAGTTTACCTCTATCCTGCGTTAATTATGTTTATAACGCTCTAAACATTTCATTTTTGAACATGTCGTGATTGTTCATCGCTGCTCTGAGCTGGTTCATCATCTTTTCTTTGTCCTGCGGCAGGTCTCCTCTAAGTGAAACATAGTTTGATGCATGGTTACTTCTCAGCACACACTTTTTGTCCACATGTGTATGCTCCAGCATCAACAAGGTCTCTGCCATTACTTCTTCCGGTGAAAGAAGTCTCAGCTTGCCTGACTGGATATCGTCGAACATAGGAACGTTAGGCTCTACGATCAAAGTCAGCAGTCCAACATATGATGGATTCATTTCTGTTATCATCGTGCCTGTCTGGATAGCGTGATCTTCCCATCCGTCCTTGCCTGCAAGACCTGAAATGAATGTAACAGATGCTTCCATACCGCACTCTTCGATCTTTCTTACTGCATCGATGAGTTCCTGTCTTGTAACGCCTTTGTTTACATCCTTCAGCACCTTATCGCTTCCCGATTCGGCACCTATATAAACCATTGTGATACCTGCATCAAAGAGTTCCTTCATTTCTTCTTCGGTCTTCTTGTTCACATCGTTGGCTCTTCCGTAAATAGTTACTCTTTCACATTCAGGGAAGTTATCCTTGATGTACTCCAGAATAGGCATCAGTCTCTTATTGGAAAGGGCCAGTGCATCGCCGTCGCAGAGGAACATTCTCCCAACTCTGCTATATCTTCTTCTTGCCCATGCCAGATCTTCCAGCACCTCTTCCAAAGGGCGCACTCTGAACTTTTTATCCTTGAACATTTTGCAGAAAGTGCACTTGTTATGTGTACAGCCTATGGTTACCTGTACCAGCAGACTGTACGCCTCACTGGGCGGTCTGTATATATCTCCTTCATATCGCATCGGAAATATCCTCCTGATCAAATCTCTTATTTTCATTTTATCCGGGTTACATCTTTTCCGGTGCATTCATGCCCAGAAGACCCAGACCGTTCTTGATGGCAGCCTTGGCAGCCATTACCAGTGCCACCTTTGCAACCTTTTCATCTTCGTCGTCCACCAGGATGTGTTCATCATGGTAGAACTTGTTGTAGCTCTGAGCAATATCTACGATATGTCTTGTTACGATGGACGGTTCATATTTTTCTCCGGCTTCCACGATAACGTCAGGCAGTTCGTAGATCAGTGTGATCAGCTTGTGAGCGCTTTCTCCTGTGATGTACTGAGGGTCAAATCCTTCACGTGCTTTCGCAACGATTTCTTCACCTGCATTTCTCAGGATGCTGCATGCTCTGGCATGAGTATACTGAACGTAAGGACCTGTTTCTCCTTCAAAGTTGAGAACTTTATCCCATGAGAATACGTAATCTTTGATCCTGTAGTTGGACAGTTCATTGAATACTACAGCACCGATACCAACATCTTTCGCAGTCTGATCGATGTTTTCTGTGTTTACGTTCTTTTCGATGATGATCTGCTTAGTCTGCTCAACAGCTCTGTTGAGTACGTCTTCTAAGAATACTACTCTGCCCTGTCTTGTGGACATCGTTCCTTCTTCCAGACTAACAAGACCGAATGGGATGTGTACACAATCTCTTGCCCATTCGTATCCCAGCATCTCTACGATCTGGATCCACTGCTGGAAGTGGAGATTCTGCTGAGAAGCTACTACATATATATTCTTGTAGAAATCATAAGTTTCTTTTCTGTATACTGCTGCTGCGATGTCTCTTGTGATATAGAGAGTTGAGCCATCTGACTTGGTGATCAGTGCAGGCGGCAGGTTGTAATCGTCGAGTCTTACGATGTTAGCACCCTTATCTTCTTCCATGATGCCCTTGTCCGCAAGTTCCTGAACGAATCTAGGCATCTTGTCGGAATAGAAGCTTTCGCCGTTATATGAATCGAATTCGATTCCCAGCATGTCATATACTCTGTTGAATTCCTTCAAGGATTCATCTCTGAACCACTGCCACAGCTCAACTTCTTCAGGAGCGCCCTTCTCCAGCTTAGTGAAGATAGCTCTTGCTTCGTCTTCCAGCGAAGGATCGTTTTCGGCCTCTTCGTGGAACTTAGTATAATATGAAAGCAGAGTCTTGATAGGCTCTTTGATAACGTCTTCCTTGTTTCCCCATCTTCTGTATGCACAGATCATCTTACCGAACTGAGTTCCGTAGTCACCCAGGTGGTTGATCCTCATGGCATCATATCCCAGGAAATCATAGATCTTATAGATAGAGTTACCTATTACGGTACTTCTGATATGTCCGATATGGAAAGGCTTGGCAATGTTAGGCGATGAATACTCAACGATGACTTTCTTGCCTTCACCCATGTCACTTCTGCCGTAATCATCTCCCTTGGCTACAGCTTCAGCAACTACTTCTTTTGCAAAATCAGCTTTTGAGACGAACATGTTGACGTATGCATTGACCTGTTCCACCTTATCGAAGGCTTCATTGTCCGCGATCGCTTCTGCGATACCCTTGGCGATCATAGGAGGTGCCTTTCTCAGGATCTTAGCCAGCTTGAAGCAAGGGAAAGCATAGTCTCCCATCTTGCTGTCAGCAGGTGTTTCTATCATTGACATTATTTCTTCTTTTTCCAGACCTTCGATCTGTGGAGCAAGTATCTCCGCGATCTTCTCTTTGTAGCTGATCATATTTTTTCTCCTTATTGTTGATTCATTTTAATGATTTCAGTTTCAGAACGGTGACACCGTCTCCGCCTTCATTGTATCCGCCTTTGCGGAAACTCTTGACATTCTTGTGACGCTTGAACATATCCTGCAGTCCCTTACGCAGGATCCCTTCTCCTCGGCCATGGATTATGGTCACTTCTTCAAGGCCGGAGATAAAAGCATCATCTATATATTTTTCCACATCCATCATGGCATCGTCAAGGTTTTTTCCTCTCACATCCACAGAAGTTGAAATATTTTGCGCCTTCTGCTTGTAAAGCCCGCCGTATTTGGTCGCTTTTGGCTTTTTCTTAGGCTTAGGCTGGTCGATGAGCATGATATCTCTAAGCTTAACACCGATCTTCATCATACCCACCTGAACCTGAAGATTTCCTTTATCATCAGGCAGTGAAACTATCTCACCGTTCTGATCAAGGGTCAGTATCTTGACTCTGTCACCCAATGAAAGCTGATCCGGATCCACCGGCTTATCACTCACTTCCCTCTTGATGGTGCTTCTGTTCTTCTTTTCTATTTCACGGAGCCGCTTTCTTCCCTGGTCGAACTTGAGATTACGTTCGCCCATGCTTTCCAGTTTGGCAAGTGCTTTCAACTCTTCCTGGACTTCAGCAGCCACTTCCTTTGCCTCGCGTATGATTTCCCTGGCCTGCTCGCGGGCCTTTTCCATCTCGCGTTCCTTCTGCTGTTCGAACTTCTTGGCCTTTTGCTCCAGTTCTTCCTTCCGGCGCTTCATCTCGATGTTGATCATGATGGCCTCATCTCGTTCTTCTTCGGCCAGTCTCTTATCCTCTTCAAGGGATGTGATAACATCCTCGAATGCTATATCGCCGGCTTCCAGCAGAGTCTTGGCTCTGTCAGTTATTTCCCGGGAAAGACCCAGCTTGTGAGATATCTCGAATGCATTGGATTTGCCCGGTATTCCTATGGTGAGCCTGTAAGTGGGACTCAAGGTCTCCACATCGAACTCCATGGATGCGTTCTGCACACCTGCAGTCGATATGGCATATTTCTTAAGTTCTGTATAGTGGGTGGTGGCTATTATGGTCGCACCCTGTACTGCCAGCTGTTCCAGTATGGATATGGCCAGTGCAGCACCTTCTGTCGGATCTGTACCTGCTCCCAGCTCGTCAACCAGCACCAGACAATTGGTTCCTGCTTCCTTCACTATCCTGACTATATTTGTCATGTGTGATGAGAAAGTAGAAAGGCTCTGTTCTATACTCTGTTCATCTCCTATATCTGCGAAGATGTTTTCGTATACAGGCACGGTACTTCCCGGTGCTGCCGGGATATGAAGCCCTGTCTGTGCCATCAGCGACAGCAGCCCTGCTGTTTTGAGAGTGACCGTCTTACCGCCTGTATTGGGTCCGGTGACAACCAAAGTGCTGTAGTCTTCACCCAGTTTTATATTGACAGGCACCACCTTTTTACTGTCTATCAGCGGGTGCCTTGCAGATTTCAGATCTAAAATACCTTCTTCGTTTATTTCCGGCTCGTCGCCGCCCATTTCTATGCTGAGTCTTCCCTTGGCCATGAACATATCAAGTTCCAGCAGCAGCTTCTGATTGTTCACAAGGTCGTGATAAACTTCTGAAACTCCTTCGGAAAGTTCTGCCAGTATCCTGTTGATCTCAGCTTTTTCATCCAGCTCCAGCTGTCTCAGCTCGTTGTTGAGATTGACTATGGCCTGGGGCTCTATGAACAAGGTCGCCCCCGTACCGCTCTGGTCATGGACGATGCCGGGAACTCTGTTTCTGTGTTCCTGCTTGACAGGAATAACGTAACGTCCGTTACGCATGGTAACGATGGAATCCTGCAGGATCGTCCTGTTATCTGCAGAATTGAGTATATGTGCCATCTTGGCTTTCAGAGCCTCGCTCTGACGGACCATGGCTCTTCTGATGCTTCTCAGTTCCGAGCTGGCATTGTCAGCCATCTCGTCTTCTGAGATTATGCATCTGTCTATTTCATCAGCAAGACGTTTATGGACCTGCAGCAGCTCCGCCACAGAGCAGATGATCGGGATATCCGGTATATCTCCCTTGAGAAATGCTGCTATCCTCTCTGCAGTCTTCATGTTATAGAGTATCTTGAGAAGCTGTGCCATGGTGAGAGTGCCGCCTTTTCTGGCAAAGGAAACACTTTCCTCAATATCATAAAAACCACCGACTGGCAATGGCCCCTTGTGGTTGATGAGCCTTACCGCTTCTGTGGTTTCCGCCTGAGCATCCCTTATTTCAGACACATCATCATAAGGCTTCAGCTCTGAGATGACTTTTCTGGTCAACTCAGAGCCTGCCTGTTCGATAAGCTGTTCTATTATTTTATTATACTCTAAAACACTTAACGTCTTTGCTTTCATGAAATATACTATCCGTTGTTTTTATATCTTTCTATTTCTCTCTTAAGCTGGAGGTTTTCCATCTGGAGATCGAAGAAGCTGTTTTCCAGTTCTCTGCACTTTTCTTCGATTTCTCTAACTACTTCCTCCATGCCTTCCTGAGCCTGCATTTGAGCAGATTCAACTGATGCCTTCATCTGCTGCAGTTCCAGATCTCTTTGTCTCAGCTGTGCCATCAGCTCATCCTTCTGCAGAACGATAGCCTGGGTTTCTTCTTTGTAGTCCATATAGTTTTTCTTGGACTCATCCCAAAGCTGCACGTAATGCTGAGCATCCTTTTCAAGCTGGATGTTCAGACGTCTCAAGTCCTCCATCTCTTCGAGCATCTTAAAGTGCTCGCTGGTGATGTTCACAGCAGACAGTACTGCAATGTTTGAAGGAACTGCACCGGCAGCCTTTGCTGCATCGGTTATTTCCATCATCTTGTTGTCAACATATGCTGCAACTTTGATGATGTCTTCCCTTGACATTTCGCCTGCTATAACATACTCCTGACCATAGATCTTAACTTTTACTCTGTTGTGTTCCATTAAACCTCTCCTACATTTCTCTCAATACAGCGTTTAATTTTTCCTTAAGAGCTTCAAGTACCTTGTTGTGCACTGTTGCAACATCTTCATCTGTCAAGGTTTTTTCCTTATCTCTATATGTCAGTGCGAAAGCAACGCTCTTCTTGCCTTCTTCTACCTGCTTGCCTCTGTATACGTCAAACAACTTGACGCTTTCGAGAATATTGCCGCCATTGGCCTTGATGACAGCTTCTATCTTGCCTACTTCCATATCTTCTTCCACCAGCAGAGCGATGTCTCTGGATGTTGAAGGATATTTAGGAAGCGGTGAAAATACGATATTTGTATCAGCATGTCTTATCACCGAATCGAACATCAGCTCGCAGCAGTAGATCCTCATGCCGTCCATACCATAGTTTTCTGCAACGTCAGGATGGATCTCTCCCATGATACCAAGTTCATCATATTCAGGTTCCATTCCTTCAGGAGCAGGTCTTCCTGACGGTACTACGATGCGAGCACATCTGCCGGGGTGATATACACCGTACTCTGATTCAGCTACGAACTGTGCATCCTTGATTCCCAGGATCTTCAGTAACTCCACGAGAACACCCTTCAAACTGTAGAAATCTTCGTCCTTGCCGTACATGCCGATACACAGTGAGTACTGTTCATCAGGCAGATTATCAGGACTATAAGGATTATCCATGAATGTATTGCCGATTTCAAACGCCTTAACAGCATCTATGTTTCTTGAAGAGTTTCTGGCCAGCACTTCCATCATATTAGGAGTAAGGATGGTTCTCATTACTGAGTTTTCTTCTCCAAGAGGATTGATCAGCTTAACAAAAGCTCTTTCCCATGAATCTTCGCTTATTCTCACGTTATCTACACCCTTAGGGCTTACAAAAGAATAAGTCTGCACTTCATTGAGTCCCATGCTGCAAAGGGCTTCTCTTGCCATGTCTCTGAGCGCTCTTTCTCTTGACTTTCCTGATTCGTTATTTCCCTTAGGAAGAGTTACAGGCAGGTTGTCATATCCGTAGATCCTTGCAACTTCTTCGATGTAGTCTTCTTCTTCCAGAAGATCCTGTCTTACTGTAGGAGGAGTAACGATCATGGTGTTTCCTTCTCCGGAAACCTGTATTTCAAGGCCTTCAAGGATCTTAACCATTTCTTCACGGCTAAGCTCGATTCCCAGCACCTTATTGATCCTGTCTACTCTGATATTGATAGTCTTGGCAGTTTCAGGGTTAGGATATACATCAACGCTTCCCTTGCACACTTTGCCTGCTCCTACCATCTCGATCAGCTTGCAAACTCTGTCTGCAGCAGCTTCACAGAGATTAGGATCGATGCCCTTCTCGAATCTTGATGAGGCTTCGGTTCTGAGGGTCAGCTTCTTTGAAGTCGATCTCACGCTGTCTCCGTTGAAGTTGGCTGATTCTACTATGATAGTAGTTGTATCTTCTTCGATTTCTGAATTGAGACCGCCCATAACACCTGCGATGGCGATGCTTCTTTCTGCATCCTTGATCATCAGCATGTCCTTGGTCATTTCTCTTTCATTTTCGTCGAGGGTAGTGAACTTGTCGCCATCTGCAGCATTTTCAACGATGATCTTGCTGCCTTTTACCTGGTTGATGTCAAATGCATGGATAGGCTGACCGTATTCAAGCATTACGAAGTTTGTAATGTCTACGATGTTGTTGATAGGTCTCATGCCTGCATACATCAGTCTCTTCTGGAGCCACCAAGGTGACTGCTGGACCTTGACGTCAGTAACTACTCTTGCAACGTATCTCTTACAGTTTTCAGGATTTCTGATCTCTACCGATACTAAGTCCTTAGCTTCTTTTTCCCCTGCTTCTTCCAGTTCCACATCAGGATATGCGAAAGGTCTGTCAAAAGTAGCAGCAGCCTCTCTTGCCATTCCCACCATTGCCAGACAGTCAGGTCTGTTAGGAGTGATCTCAAAGTCAACTACAGCCTGCTTAAGACCAAGGGCTTCTGCGAAATCCATTCCCAGAGGATATTCTTCTTCAAGGATCCAAATACCATCTTTATGAGCCACAGGAACCACTTTATCTTCAAAGCCCAGTTCCTCTGCCGAGCAAAGCATACCGAAAGACTCAACGCCTCTCAGCTTGCCTTTAGTTATCTTTGTTCCGCCTTCTTCTTTTGCTTTGCCATGTAAAGGACCCGGGATCCTGCTCTTATGAAGGGCCACGGGAACGTATGCACCTTCGAATACGTTAGGTGCACCTGTTACGATCTGTACCGGTTCGTCCGCACCAACGTTCAGCTGACATACCACCAGCTTGTCTGCATCAGGGTGTCTTTCTATTTTTTCGATCTTACCAACTACTACGTTTTCCATTTCTTCGCAGAAATGTTCACACGTTTCCAGGTTGGAACCTGACATGATCATGCGATCGCAGAATTCTGTAATATCTATATCTTTCGTGTCTATATAATCATTTAGCCATTCGATTGGAACTAACATCTCTTTAACCTCCTATTTGAACTGATTGATGAAACGCATGTCGTTTTCATAGAAAAGACGGATATCATCAACACCGTACTTGAGCATAGCAACTCTCTCTACACCTATACCGAATGCGAATCCGGTATATTTTTCTGTATCGATATTACCTACCTTCAGTACATTAGGGTGCACCATGCCGCATCCCAGGATCTCGATCCAGCCGCTGCCTTTGCATACTCTGCAGCCTTTGCCTCCGCACTTGAAGCAGGATACGTCCATTTCGGCACTTGGTTCTGTGAACGGGAAGTGATGAGGTCTGAACTTAGTCTTCGTTTCAGGTCCGAAAAGCTGCTTAGCAAAGCTGTCCAAAGTCCCCTTCAGGTCTGCCATAGTGATGCCTTCATCTACCACAAGACCTTCTATCTGATGAAACATAGGTGAATGTGTAGCGTCAGGAGTATCACATCTGAATGTTCTTCCCGGAGCGATCACCTTGATAGGAGGCAGCTGCTTCTGCAGTGTTCTCACCTGCACGGTAGATGTCTGTGTTCTAAGCAGGATATCCTCTGTGATGTAGAATGTATCAGTCATATCTCTTGCAGGGTGGTTAGGACCGGCATTGAGCCCGTCGAAGTTGTTGAAAACAGTTTCTACCTCAGGACCTTCCACGATGGAAAATCCCATGTTCATAAACACCTTGGATATTTCTTCGATAGTTATTGTTACAGGATGCTTGACCCCAACGTTAGTATCTTTTCCCGGTTCAGTAACGTCGATCTTTTCTGCCGCAAACTGTGCTTCCTTGGCTGCCTTCTTAACAGCTTCAAACTTTTCTTCCAGCAGACCTTCGATCTCAGCTCGCACCTTATTGGCGATCTGCCCTGTTTCTTTTCTTTCTTCCGGTGACAGCTTACCCATACCTCTGAGGATCTCTGTCAGCTGTCCTTTTTTGCCCAGCACCTTTACTCTGATCTCATCTGTCTGTGCCAGTGTCTCAGCTGCCTGCAGCTGTGCTTTAGCTTCTTCTAAAATTTTGTTTAACTGAGCTTGCATTTTCCTTACCTCTCATTATTTTATCTTTTGTGACTGATACATGAGTATTCCGGCCGCCACCGCCGCATTGAGGGACTCGATGGAACCCTCCATCGGGATCTTCACCCGTATATCCGAAAGATCCATGAATCTTTCGCTTACGCCCCTGCCTTCGTTACCGATAACGAGAGCGATGTTTTCTGTCATATCCACGTCAAAACAGTTTTCTGCACCTTCAAGGCATGTAACAGTGAGCTTCTTGTCCATTTTGGCTGCCAGCTCTGCCGCTGCATCCACATCTTCAACCCATATGACCGGCATCCTGAACAAAGATCCCGCGGCTGCCCTCACCACTTTCGGTGAATAGACATCTCCGCTGCCTGCCACCATGATAATGCCCTTGTATCCTGCAGCCTCGGCCGTTCTGATTATGGTCCCGATATTGCCGGGATCCTGCAGCCTGTCAAGAATGACCACGTTGGTTCCTTTGCCTCCGGCCTCTTTCGCAAAGGCTTCCGGAGAAAAGCGTCTCTGTTCTGCCACGGCGATCACTCCCTGGGATGTGCCCGTATCGGAAAGTTTTGCGAAGAGTTTATCATCGAGCATCATGCACAGGTCTTCCGAAAAGACTTCAGCCCTTTGAGTGCCTTCACATAAGAACACGGTTTTTAACCGTATGCCCATGGCAAGGGCATCTTCCAAAGGCTTCACACCTTCCAGCAGATACAGGCCTGTTTCGTCACGATATTTCTTTTTTATCAGCTTCAAAGCTGATTTGTACGTAGGATTGTCCTTGGATTTTATTGTTTTCATAAACTGGAAAATAGCCGGCTTTTGACCGGCTATTGTAATAAGCTTTCTTTACCCTTATCTCTTTAAGAAAGTAGGGATATCGATACCGGATGTTCCTCTGTAAACATCCTCTGCAGCAGCTTCTTCCACTGTTGCTGCATCTACTGCTGTATTGTTAGGGATAACCGAACTGTTCAGAAGATCTACGCTGCTTGCCTTTTCGAAACCTGCTGCAATAACTGTAACAGAGATTTCATCCTGCATATCTTCCTTGATGGAAGCTCCCAGGATAATGATGGCATTGCTGTCCGCTTCTTCATCGATCTGAGTTGCAACCTTGTCCACATCGAACATAGTGAGGTCTCTTCCGCCTGTGATGTTGATGAGAACTGCCTTGGCTCCTGAAATCTTAGTTTCAAGCAGCGGGCTGTCAACTGCACCTCTTACAGCATCGGCAAGCTTGCTTTCGCCTCTGCCTCTGCCAACGCCCATATGTACCACACCTCTGTCCTTCATGATAGTGGTAACATCTGCGAAGTCCAGATTGATCAGTGCATCATCTACGATGATATCGGAAATTCCCTGAACGCCCTGCTTCAGCACGTCGTCTGCCATAGCAAAAGCTTCGAGGAGTGAAGTCTGTTCCTGAACTGTTTCAAGTAATTTATCATTAGGTACTACTACAAGGGAGTCAACATATTTCTTGAGGAATTTAATACCAAGCTCTGCATGCTCGCTTCTCTTGCGTCCTTCGAATCTGAAAGGCTTCGTAACCACTCCTACTGTGAGAATGCCCATATCCTTGGCGATCTTAGCAATGATAGGTGCTGCACCTGTTCCTGTACCGCCACCCATGCCGCATGTCACGAATACCATGTCGGAACCTGCGATGAACTTTTCAAGATCTTCAAGATTTTCTTCAGCTGATTTCTGACCGATCTCAGGATTACCTCCTGCACCCAGTCCCTTTGTCAGCTTTTCGCCGATCTGGATCTTAGTTTCCGCCTTACTCTTTGCCAAAGCCTGCTTGTCTGTATTTACAGCAATGAAAGACACACCTCTCATGCCGCCCTCTATCATTCTGTTAACTGCGTTACATCCACCGCCGCCGACACCAATTACCTTTATCTCCTGCAGCGTCGAGTCATTCATCTCAAATTGTAACATTCAGAAGTACCTCCCATAATCTTAATAATTAACATTCTGATTATACCATATTATTTCTTCGGCGTAAAGGAACAATAATTATTGGTTCCTATACTGATCACGCCACTTTTCTTGCCTTTTTGATACAAATCAAACACCACTGTCTTCAAGGCACCCGACCTGATGCTTTCCATCACATTATCGTACTTTCCTTTGCAAACAAGTTTGTCATAGACATATGCCTCAACATTGTTGCCATCGATCACAAGCCTCTTGAAATAAAGGTCTCCGGCTTCCGTTGCCGTTATCATTTCCATGGCTTTGTTATAGGTCTCTTCTTCCTTGACCTCTATGGTTTTGTCCGGCTTCGCCTTCGTGACCTTGACGTTTTCCACCAGAGTCGCTTTCTGCTCTTCTTCTGCTATTTCCAAAACCCTGCCGTCATTGTCGGTAACGACGAACTTCTCGCCTTTGACAAACTGCGCCTTGCCGCTTCGCTCGATCACCACTATGTCTATCCTGTTGGGCAGCATCCTCTTCACATCGACATCTTCTATATAGAGGTTCTTCTTGATCCTCTTTTCTGCCAACATCGTGTGGACATCAAAGATATTATCGCCTGTTTCCACCTCAGCGAGCTTAACTATCTCCGCATCGGAAATCTCTTTGTTTCCGGCAACCGTGATCCCGTCTACAGTGAAATAGTCTATGTGAAGTAAGAAATACAGCCCTATGCATGCCGCTATGATCATGGTGAATTTCAGCAAATATCGCTTCTTACGCCTTTTCTTTTTTTTGATAGTTTTCTGCGTTCGACTCTCGCCATTCATCTTCTGTGATTTCTCCGCCTAAACCTTTGATTTTCTCAATAAGTCTGCTATATCCCCTTTTAATATATTTAGTGTTTGCCACCGTAGTTGTCCCTTCAGCCATGAGCCCTGAAATTATAAGAGCTGCACCGCCCCTAAGGTCTTCTGCTTTCACAGCAGCACCACACAATATATTGTTACTATTTATTATAACTTCTTTTTCAGATATTTCAATATCTGCACCCATTTTTTTCAACTGTTTTGCATATCCCAGCCGTTTTTCAAATATACTTTCTTCTATTACCGATCCCGCACCGTTTCCCGTTAAAAACGCTGTCATCTGCGGCTGCAGATCTGTAGGGAATCCCGGATAAGGTGCAGTTTTTATCCTTCTGCATATTCTCTCATTTCCATTTGCACTTACCCATATACCTGACGTTCCATATCTCATTTCATAACCGGAATCCTCCAGGATTTCAACAAGCGGTCCAATCAAATGTTTGTCGATGCCTTCAACTAAAGCATCCCCGCCTGTGGCAAGTGCCATGAGTATGTACGTTCCGGCTTCTATCCTGTCGGGCATTATATCGTAACTGCATCCATGAAGTTCGGTTCCACCTTCAACAGTTATTATCCCTGTTCCTGCACCGTCGATTTTTCCTCCGCATTTGTTTATATAATCCTGGAGGTCTTTTATTTCCGGCTCCTTTGCGCTGTTTATTATCCTGGTCGTACCCTTTGCAGATATGGCAGCCATCATGATATTTTCAGTGGCACCCACACTTGGATACGGCAGCACGATATCTGTGCCTTTTAAGCTGCCTCCCTTCAGCATTATCCTGTCTGCAGTATTTTCAACAGCTGCACCCAGCTTTTTAAGACCCTCTATGTGGATATCTATTGGCCTCTTTCCGATATCACATCCTCCGGGGCTGCTCAAAACTGCTTCCCCGCATCTGGTCAAAAGTGCCCCCGCAAGAAAAACCCCGGATCTCATTTTCTTCATCATGCTGTCCGGTATGCTGCAGCTGCACATGGTATCTGCATTTACTGAAAGCGCTTCACCTTCCTTATGTATCCTGCATCCCAGTGCACCCAAAATGCTTGCCATGCTTTCTGTGTCCGATATTTCAGGGCATGAGGTGAGCAGGTTCTCTCCTTTTGTCATCACGCTCGCCGCAAGAATAGGAAGTGCCGCATTCTTTGCACCTGAAATTTTCACCTTTCCGGAAAGGGCATTCCCGCCCGTTATTCGATAACTATCCAAAAAAACACCTCCAACATATTTCATAATATGTCGAAGGTGTTTATGTCGTTACTATTTGTAAGATGCTATCACATTATCGTATATCACTTTTACTGCATCAGGCAAAGCGCACTCTTTGCTTTTTCTCGCCATATCTTTCAGCACTTCAGGATCATTTTTAAGACTCTGGATCGTCGCTACCAGTTTTTTATTATCAAGATCCTTTTCCTCAATTATGATCGCTCCGCCCTTTTCAGAAACCGCCTTGGCATTGAAGTACTGATGGTTTCCTGTTACATTAGGCGAAGGGATGAATATTGCCGGCACTCCGCATACTGTGACCTCTGCCACCGAAAGTGCTCCGCTTCTTCCGATCATAAGATCTGCTGCCGCCAGATATTTAGGCATGTCATCTATATATTCCTGCAGATCGATATTATCCTGCAGCTCTATTCCCTTGTCTTTGAAGTCGTCGCGGATCACATCATAATAATAGCTGCCGGTCCCAAGGCAGATCTTAAAACCTTTCACCCCATTGAAGGTCTCTATTACTTCCATCATGGCCTTATTAACACGTCCTGCACCCTGGCTTCCGCCAAATGCCAGCAAGAAGAAATCATCGGGACCGAGCCCCAGTTCTTTTCTGGCCTGCTCCCTGTCAGCTTTGATGAATGTACCTCTTACGGGATTCCCGCAAACAACGTGTTTCTCCGGATGCTTAAAATACCGAGATGCGTCTTCAAATCCCAGAAATACTCTTCGTGCCTTACCTTCCTGGATCTTGTTGGACATTCCCGGAAAAGCGTTCTGTTCATGGATATAAGTAGGTATGCCCATTTTTTGTGCAGCCCTTGCCACAGGAGCACTTGCATATCCTCCTGTGCCGATAACTGCATCAGGCTTGAACTCTTTCAGTATTTCTTTAGCTCTTTTGCTTCCTTTGATAAGCCTTTTTACAGCTACGATGTTGTTGCGCATCTTCTGTCTGTTGAAACCGTCAGCCTGTATCAGCTCTATCTTGTATCCGCACTTGGGAACTATATCCTTTTCCATGCCGATCTCAGCTCCCACAAACAATATTTCTGCGCTTTCATCTCTTCTTTTGATCTCATCAGCTATGGCAACTGCAGGATATATGTGTCCGCCTGTGCCTCCGCCGGTCATTATCACTTTCATTTATTCTACTCCCGTATTCTTCGGTCCATGCCGAGATATATTTATAAGCACACCTGCCGAAAACATGAAAATCAGCAGTGCATTTCCTCCATAACTTATGAACGGCAGATTTATACCTGTCGCCGGCATCGATGATGTTACTACTGCTATGTTCAGTATCACCTGGATGGCTACCATAAGAACGATACCGGATCCCAGCAGCAGTCCAAACTGGTCAGGTGCATTTATTGCGATGTGTATTCCCCTCCACAGGAACAGACAATAGACTACCATCAATAACAGTACACCTATAAAGCCCAGCTCTTCACCTATTATTGCCAGGATAAAGTCGTTCTGCGGTTCAGGCAAGTATAGGTTTTTCTGAACGCTCTTGCCCAAACCTACTCCGAACAGCCCTCCGCTTCCCAATGCCAAAAGGGACTGCACCGCCTGATAGCCTGAACCCAGCGGGTCTGCGAATGGATCTGTAAATGCTGTTAATCTCGTGTACCAGTAAGTGTCTTTCATAAACAGCAATATGCTCAGTATCCCTGCAGCTCCCAACCCGGCTGCACCGAAGAAATATCTCCATTTCATTCCTGCAACCAGCATCATCGCCACCACTATGCCACATACTGTTATGGCTGTCGAAAGGTTCGGCTGCTTGATTATCAAACCTGCAACAACTACCATCAAACCCAGGACGGGAAGTATACCTCCGGTGATAGATTTGATTTTACCCGGTTCATTTCCCAAGAACCAAGCTACGAACAATATCGTACCAAGCTTGGCGATCTCTCCCGGCATTATGGTGATAGGTCCAATAGTTATCCATCTTGTGGCACCGTTTATCGTAGTTCCTATGGGAGTTATAACTATGATAAGGAGCAATATGCTCACACCCAATGCGAAATATACGAACTTCTTATTGTTATACTGTCTGTAGTCAGTCATTGCGCCGAACGCCATCAGTCCGAATCCTAAAATCACCCACATGCCGTGCTTCATAAGATAGCTGTACGCCTTTCCGTCCTGACTTATGGAATAATAGTAACTGGCACTAAACACCATTATCAGTCCGAAGATCACCAATATCAATGTGACCAGCATAAGCGTAAAATCTCCGGATTTTAATTTATTCAGATTTCTTGATTTGCTCTTTGCTCTCTTTTTCAATTGATTTAGTTACCTTTCAAGTGTGCTGACACAGTCCTTGAAGTGTCTCCCTCTCTCCTCAAAACTGGTATACATATCCCAGCTGGCACATGCAGGAGACAGCAGCACCACATCTCCCGGCTCAGCTATTCTATGAGCCTCTCTGACGCAGGCCTCCATATCTTCAAGTATTATTGACTCTGTAAACCCTGCCTTTTCTGCCGCAGCTTTTATCTTGGCAGCAGTTTTGCCCAGAAGAAGCAGTGCTTTGACCCTGCCGTCAAAAGCCGCAGCAAATTCATCAAATGATGAATTTTTATCATATCCTCCGGCAATTAGTATGATATTCTCTTTCATCGCCTCTATCGCTTTTATCGCTGCATCAGGGTTGGTTCCCTTAGAGTCGTTGACGTATCTTACTCCGTCTATTTCATCACATAGTTCTATTCTATGTTCCACTCCCGAAAATGTTTTTAAAACATCCCCTATCACATCCTCTGATATTCCTCCAAAGTATGCGATGGCACATGCCGCCAGGGCGTTTTCCAGGTTGTGGGCTCCCGGTATCTTAAGATCATCTGCTCTGCAGATATCTATGAGAGCTCCATCTTCATTCTTTATAACGATATTACCATCTTTTACGAAAGCCCCAAATCCCAGTTCTTCCTTACGACTGAAAGGTACGACCTTGGCTTTGCATCCATCGGCCAGAGCCAGGCATTCTTTGTCATCGTAATTGATGACACAGTAGCTGCCTTCTCTCTGATTGGCGAAAACCTGAGCCTTTGCAGCACCGTAGTTTTCCATGGTCTTATGCCTGTCAAGATGGTCCGGTGTCAAATTAAGTATTGCAGAAACTTCAGGCCTGAACTCCTTGATGGTTTCCAGCTGGAAGCTGCTGCATTCAGTGACCAGCCAGCTGTCTTCTTCAGCAGAGAGGGCTTTGGAAATAACAGCTACTCCTATATTGCCCACCACATATGTCTTCCTTCCTGAAGCCTTATATATTTCTCCCACCAGCGTTGTGGTAGTTGTTTTCCCATTGGTTCCTGTGATGGCGACGTAGCTTCCGCTGCCCATCCTGTAAGCCACTTCCAGTTCCCCGATTATCTCCGCACCGGCTTCCTTTGCTTCTTTTATGAAACCCAGCTCAAGGGGCACTCCGGGACTGACGATAAGCATATCGAATACGGACATGTCTTCAGGAGTTTTCCCCAGGTGACATTTGACATTATTTTCTCTAAGGAAAGAGAGCAGCTGTGGATCCATCTGCTCTTCGCTCTTGCTATCCTGAACAGACACGTCTGCTCCAAACTCGATCATTGCCCGGGCTGCAGCTTTGCCTGAATTGCCCATTCCGATTATAAGTACTTTCTTATCTTTCATATTATCACCTTAAATGATCACAAATCCTACGAGACAGCAAATCACAGTGAATATCCAAAACGCTGTAACCACCTGTACTTCCTTATAACCGCATTTTTCAAAGTGATGGTGTATAGGTGCCATCTTGAAGATTCTCTTACCATGAGTCAGCTTGAAGTAACCTACCTGCAGAACTACGGAAAGCGCTTCTATAACATACAGCAGGCCTACTATTGGAAGCAGCAGTTCCAGCTTCATGACTATTGCCGCTGCAGCCAGACCGCCGCCAAGCGCCAGCGACCCTGTATCGCCCATGAATATCTTCGCAGGATTCTTGTTGAATACTAAAAATCCCAGACATCCGCCGCACAATGCTGCACAGAAATATGAACCTGAAGCCACTCCGTAAGTTATTCCCGCTACCGCGAAAAACAATGTGACAAGGGCTGTTACACCTGATGCCAGTCCATCAAGTCCGTCGGTCAAGTTTACTGCATTGGTCATGGCAAGCACTACAAATACTATGAAAGGTATATACCAGATACCGAAGTCAATATAAATATCAGCTATCGGGATATATACGAATGTGCTGCCGTCAGAGTAATTGGCTAAAAATACTGCCAGAGCTACCGCTATGATTATTTGAAGTCCGAACTTCTGATACGCCCTAAGACCGAGATTGACTTTCTTTATAACTTTAAGGTAATCATCAAAGAATCCTATAAGGCCAAAGCCCACGAACACGAATAATATCACGAGAACATCTGATAGCTTTGCTCCCCATAAAAGTCCGGCCACCAGTGTAGACAACACTGCAGCTATTATGATAGCGATACCGCCCATGCTTGGGGTTCCTGCCTTTGAAAGATGCGTCTGGGGACCGTCTTCTCTGATGTTCTGCCCTGCTTTCGCACGCAGGATCGGGATCTCGAACTTTGTTATTACTACAGAGATCACAAATGCTATTAAAATTATTATTCCGATAATAGTGTAACTCATAATGACTCCTAAAACTCCATAAGCTTTTGTACTACCTGTTCCATCTTCATTCCTCTGGAACCTTTAACTAAGATTATATCCCCTAAACCTACAAATCGATCAATATCCCTGTAAAAATCCTCTTTGTTTTCATAATACGCCACCTGTGCCAGACCGCCTTTTGCTCCTTCAGCTATCTTTGAAGCATTCTCACCTATGGCTATCAAGGTGTCTATACGTGAGCCTCCCGCAAATAGGCCTACTCCAAAATGCTGCTTTTCACTTTCTTCGCCCAGCTCATACATATCTCCCAATATGGCGATCCTTTTACCCCGGCATTCGCTGAGTTCCAATACTTTTAATGCACTTTTCATTGAGTCCGGGTTGGCATTGTACGTATCATCGATAATGCTGAGCTTGTCGGTCTTCACCCTTCTGAGCCTGCTTCCGGTAAGTTCAGTTTTAAGAAGGCCTTTCTGAACATCTTCTTCCGATACTCCTGCAGCAATTCCCACCGCAGTTGCAAGGGCTGCATTGACTGCATTATGACGTCCCGGTATATTGAGGCTTACCCTCCTGGATCTTTGCATATGCTCTAAGGTAAATTTTATACCCTCAAGACCGAAATCGTCAATATGGGATATGATATACTCGCTTCTTCCATCTTCGCCAACGATTATCTGTCGGTAATCACCCTGTGTGTTTTCTCTTGTCAGGAATTCATCGTCCCACGGGAATATCAATGTTCCTCTTTCTTGGTCGTTTCTTCCTGTTATGTGCTCTGAAACTTCCATCTTCGCTTTGAAAATGCCTTCTCTGCTGCCGAGGTTTTCAATATGTGATATACCTATATTTGTTATTACTGCAATATGGGGTTTCACTATCTCAGCCAGTCTGTCTATTTCACCGAATTTATCCATACCCATTTCCAGGACAACTGCTTCAGTGCTGTCATCGAATTGAAAGATCGAGATGGGCAATCCAATGAAGTTATTGAAATTCTTCAGATTTCTTCCGCACACGTATTTTTCACTGAGTACGAAATATATCATATCTCGTACAGAGGTCTTGCCTACACTGCCGGTCACGGCTATCTTCAGCACATCAAGGGTAGAAAGATAGTACTTTGCCAGTTCACCCAGAGCATATACCGTATCCTCTGCTTTGATCACGGTCACACCCTTATCTTTCACTTCATCATACCAGCCGTCAAGATGTGACACCAGAACTGTCGTGCATCCCTTTTCCACTACCTGCGGGATATACTTATGCCCATCTTGATTGTCGCCTATTATGGCAACGAACATGTCTCCGCTGCTGCATTCTCTGGAGTCATGTCTTACGCCTGTGATATATTCATCTTTTCCCTTTTGTATCAGCGTGCCTTTGCAGGCTTCCGTGATCTTTTCTATCGTTATTCTGTTCATATTTACCTGCTTATTTATACAAATAGACTTTACTGCCTTTTTTAACTTTCGTTCCTGCTGCAGGGTATTGCTTCGTTACTACGAAATCATTTTTCTTGGCTTCAGCTTTATCTGTATCATAAGATAATGATGCTCCGCCCAAGATCCCTATGGCCTCACTTACGTTCTGACCAACCACATCAGGCACTGTTACTTTCTTTGAATCAGAGTCTTCACTGCTCTCTGAATCAGGTGATATGTTCATATATCGCAGTGTATCCGATAATATCTGCTGTACTCCCGGAGCTGCAGTGACACTTCCATAATGTACACCCTGCGGACTGTCTACGATAACCAGAACAGAAACCTTAGGATCGTCCATCGGTGCCATTGCAATACATGATGAATATGTATCACTGCTGTATCCCGTACCCGCATCATTCAGCTTCTGCGCAGTACCTGTTTTACCGCCAACTCTGTATCCTTCAACAGCTGCTGTTCCGGCGCCGCCGTCTGCGACTACATATTCCATTATCTCACATATTTCTTCAGCAGTTTCTTGTGATACAGCCTGCCTAACGATTTCAGGTTCAAACTCCTGAACAGTTTTGCCATCTGCATCAACCAGTGCCTTTACCAGCCTTGGCTTCATCAGTTTACCATCATTACCAAAAGAGCTTACTGCTGTTATAAGCTGTATTGGAGTAACTGCCACGCCCTGTCCGAATCCCATCGTAGCCAAACCAACCGGCCCTGCCGAATCTCTTGACTGGAGCAGTGCAGTTCCTTCTCCCGGGAAGTCGATCCCTGTGGTTCCCGTTATACCAAAGGTATCCAGGTGGCTGTAGAATAAATCGATCCCTATATCTGTAGCCAGCTCTATAAATACAGGGTTACAGGAGTTACCGACCGCTTGTTTCAAATTCTGCGTTCCGTGTGGATTCTCGGATCTCCAGCAATGAATGGTCTCTCCCGCCACCTCTACAGATCCGCTGCAATGGTATGTATCATCAAGGGTCGCAACATCCTCTTCGAGGGCGATCGCCGTAGTCAGCAGTTTAAATGTGGATCCTGGTTCATATACATCTGATATCAATGAGTTTCTCCACATTTTGTTCCAGTATGCTACCTTTTCTTCATCGGACATCTTTTCTACTGCCTTCTGCTCGCTCTTATCCAAAGGAGTTTTCGGGTCATTGAGGTCAAACTCAGGTGTCTGGGCCATTGCCAATATATCTCCGGTCTCAGGATCCATAACTATAGCCATGACTCTTTCCGCACTGGTTTTCTTTTGTACCTGCTCGATAGCTTTCTCGGTATAATGCTGGATAACCTGGTCCAGTGTTGTCACGATACCATATCCATCTTCGGCCTGATAATATGTTTCTTCTCCGTAAGATAGTCTGTTGCCGCTGGTATCCGTATAGTTTATCCATCTGCCGGCAACACCGCTGAGATATGTATTATACTGAAGCTCAAGTCCCGATAATCCGCTGTTATCATCGGTCACGGTTCCTAAGGTATGTGATGCAAAGGCTCCCAACGGGTAGCTTCGCTTGGTGTCTTCTGCTATTTCGATCCCCCAAAATCCCTCTTCTCTTATTTTATCGGCAGTTTCTTTATCTACGCCTTTCTTTATTCTGACGATGCTCTGTTCCTTAGTTATCAACTCTTTGACTTCTTCATATTCAATATCAAGTATCTTGGAAAGTGACGTGGCAACGTTCTCGATCTTTTCTTCACTTTTCTTCTCGGTATCTGCCGATTTTATGTCTGTAGGCCTTGCCCAGATGGTATAACAGGTAACACTGAGAGCCAGCTCGTTTCCATTGGTATCATAGATCACACCGCGCTCTGCCTCTATCGGGGTATCTCTTGTCTGCTGCTGTATCGCCAGATCAGAATACTCACTGCCCTTAACGATCTGAATCCAGCCAAGTCTTATACAAAGCATCAACATACACAGAAAGACAATTCCCAGTATCAATATCAAGTTTTTCTTACTCTTGTTTGATGTTGTCATTTTATTACCCTTAAAAACAACCCGGACATCATTATTATATTAAGCTGTCCGGGTATAGTTTTCGCATCTATTATAATCAACTACGTCATATTATATTTTATAAAATCAATTATATGCATCTTCCTTGATCATGTCTGCAAACCCCGGTGCCGGAATGTCATCGCTTGTAATATACACGCTGTTCTTCGATGACGGATAAATCATTCCCAGTTCACCAACGGCCTTGCCTTCCACATAATCAACGTTGCTTGCGCTGTACAATTTGACCTGCAAGTTCTCTATTTCTCCCATGAGCGCCTGATTTTCCTTGATCATGGTATTGATGTCATAGCGAACTCCTGCAGAGTAAGCCGTTATGATTATCAGCATTATCATTGCTATGCCGGCAGCCAAAACAGTGGAGAATGCCAGTTTTTTACCATTGCCTGCAGGCAATGTGACCTTCCTGACTTTCTTCTTCCTCTGGGAACGCATCTTGCGCTCCGGCTGCGGTTTCATATCAAATCCGTATCTCTGATAATTTTTTTGATACTCATACCATTTTTCAGGTGCGATCATTTCATTACCTCTTCTTTTCTATCACCCTAAGTTTAGCACTTCTTGCCCTTGGGTTGTTTTCCAGTTCTTCTTCACCGGAAATCACGGGTTTGCCTGTTACCTTAACTACATCCGATACTTTACCGCATACACATACCGGAAATTCTTTTGGGCATGTACACGGATCAAGTCTTCGGTTAAAAGCTTCCTTCACTATCCTGTCCTCAAGAGAGTGGAAAGTGATTATGCAGAGTCTGCCGCCCGGATTGAGCATATCGCAAAACTCATCTATGGCTCTTTCCAGCTGTTCCAGCTCGCTGTTGACCTCGATCCTTATGGCTTGGAACGTCCTTTTGGCCGGATGCGGCCCTTCACGTCTGGCTTTTGCCGGTATGGCTGCTTTGATTATCTCCACCAGCTGACCGGTGGTTTCTATGTCTCCTTTTTTTCGTTCCTTTACAATAAAATCACTTATTCTGGAAGCCCATTTTTCTTCGCCGTATTTTCTGATGATCTCCGTAAGCTGTTTCTTGTCATACCCATTGACTACGTCATATGCGGAGAAATCATCCTCCCTGTTCATTCTCATATCCAGCGGGGCATCCTGCATATAGGAAAACCCTCTGTCTGCATTGTCCAGCTGAAATGAAGATACACCTATATCGAGAAGGGCTCCGTCTATTCCGGAGATGCCCAGATCATCCAATACTGCTCTTATGTCTGCATACGTACTCTGGACCAGCTGTTTTCTGCATCTCAGCGGTTCCAGTCTTTTACCTGCCGCTTCAATGGCATCCATGTCGCGATCTATTCCTATGAGCAGACCTTCTTCATTGAGGGCACTGCCAATGCCAAACGAATGTCCGCCTCCTCCAAGGGTACCGTCGACATATATTCCATCAGGTTTTATCTTAAGGTTCGAAATACATTCTTCATATAAAACGGGCACATGTTTAAAATCCATACTGCTCCATGCTTTCTGCCAGCTCACTGGCATTCATCAGTTCGCCTGTGTCAGGATCCAGCTCCTTGTCCCAGCTTTCTCTGCTCCAGACTTCTATAGTCATATCGCTTCCGATAGTTACCATTTCCTTTTCTATGCCCGCATATTCCTTCAGTTCCTGCGGTATAGTCAATCTGCCCTGCTTGTCCACATCACACTCAGCAGCTGATGAATAGAAATGTCTTCTCAATTTACGTGCGCCTTCATTGCCCATGGGAAGTACGCTCAATTTTTCTTTCACGAACTTCTCCCATTGTTCCTCGGGATAAATGGTAAGACACTTGTCCAAAGATTTGGCGATGACACATTTGCCCCCAAGCTCATCTCTGAATTTTGCAGGCACGATCATTCTTGACTTGCCGTCTATTGAATTGTTGAATTTGCCTACAAACATTTAGTTTCCTCCCATTTTGATATACTCCATTTTAAACCACTTAAAACCATTTCGCAACAATTTCGCTCCACCATCATAACTTTTTTGCCACAAAAAAGAAAAAACGAGAAAAGATTTTTTTCTCGTTTTTCTTTCAACCACTAGATATTGTGCTCCCGCGCCATTCAAACTTCTATATATTGCATTTTTCATGGATCGGGAGGGTGTTTTTTGTCAAAAAAAGCAAAAAACGGATCCTCATCGGGATTTAAGTCCGTTTTAAAGCATTGAAATTCCAACGTTTCTAGAGAATCACAGATACGGGCTTATCCAGTCTGATGCTGTCCCTGTCGACCATACAATCATATGCTGATATTTCTACGCCTGCTGCCCTCGCTGCCGCCAGTGTTTCTCCGAATTCTTTGTGGGTGTCGTAGTTGGGACTAAAGGCTTCGACACCTTTCATCTGTATCACGAACAATATACATACACTGTAGCCTTCTGCAGCTGCTTTCACGAGCTCCTCGATGTGTTTTATACCCCTTTGGGTCGGTGCGTCGGGAAACATTGCCACCCTGTCCTTTTCAAGGGTGACGCCTTTGACTTCCATGAGTAGTTTCCTGCCTTGACTATCCTCCACATAAAAATCAAGCCTTGAATCACCATACTTATATTCCGGCCTCAAAACTTTGATATCCCCAAGACCTCCCGGCAGAATGCTTCCCACCTCAAGAGCCTCTTTCACCACTTTGTTTGGAGCCTGGGAATCGATGTTGACATGTATCTTCCCCGAAATCGATTCTTTGCTCACACCAATAAGCGAGTATCTGAGTTTTCTGCTTCCCATACTGTCGCAGTGATCTTGCAGATATACCTCTGCACCGGCAAAAAGCAGCTCCTTGAGTCTGCCTGTGTTTTTAACATGAGCTTTCACCCTTTCGCCGCCTGTTTCTACGATGGCTATGAACCGGTTTGGTCTTTCTATGAATTTTCCTTTTACCATGTTTTTGTACTTCATGACTTTATTATACCAAATTCTTCATTATTTTTTCAAACTCTCTTGAAAGGACTTTTTATTAAGTGTAGAATGAACGTACAGCACTTATTTTCAATGGTTTTATGGGAGTAATCGAATGAAAAAAACTAGGCTTTATTTTTATATGCTGCTAATTTCCGTATTGATTTTATCCATATCATCCGGATGCGGCAGCAACACCACCGGCAATACTATTGTTGAACCTGAAATCACCGCTGATTACCTCGTCGAAGATTATTCACAGCAGCTTATCAATGATGGTGCTGTTGTGATGACGGCCTCAGTTACCATCAGTGGTGAAGAAGGCGCCTACAACATGTCTGCAGTCGAAAAGGAAGTAGTTCCGACCACTTCCAATAAAAAAGGCTACTATATAGCTGATACTAATGTTACTCGTGAAGCTCCTCTTGGCACTGATGCCAGGATCGTATGTTATCATGGCGAAAATGCCGAGGTATCTAATGTTAAAGATTTCATCGATAACCATCAGGATGGCGAAGATGCATTATATACCGTTTACTTCATGGGATCGACAGCAGAACTTATCGTTGAAACGGAGCCTGAAGATCTTATTTAAGGAGAGACACTATGCCCATACCCGAACCGGTAGCTTTCACAGTTTTTAATATCGATATCATGTGGTATGCGATCCTGATCACTTTAGGGATGATCCTGGCGGTGATCATTTCATGCAAAAGAGCACCTAAACACGAGCTTGACTCTGATCAGGTGCTTAATTTTGTTGTGATATGCATCCCTGCAGCCATCATAGGAGCAAGGCTTTATTATGTGATCTTCAACTGGTCATATTATTCAGGGGACATCATGAAGATATTAAACATCCGAGAAGGAGGCCTTGCCATCCATGGCGGTCTTCTATTCGGCTTTGGTGCTGCCGTCATTCTCTGTTATATATGGAAACTCCGTCCCCTCAATGCACTGGATCTTGTTGCTCCAACGGTAGCTCTGGCCCAATCCATAGGCAGATGGGGCAACTACTTCAACTCTGAAGCCCACGGGGGGCCTACTGATCTCCCATGGGCAATAACGGTAGACGGCATATCGGTCCATCCAACATTCCTGTATGAATCCATCTGGTGTTTCATATTGTTCTTCGTTCTTTTATACGTGGACAACAGACGAAAATTCGAAGGTCAGACCATACTTCTGTACGGCATCCTCTATTCAATCGAACGTTTCTTCGTCGAAGGACTGCGTACGGACAGTTTGATGATCGGACCTTTCAGACAGGCACAAGTACTTAGCATTACTTTGATAATACTATGCTTGATAGCTTATGCGGTACTGTCAAAACGCCATAACACATCAAGCACCAGTAATAAATGAGGAGAATTCAAGATGAAAATAGCAGTAATAACAGGGGCCTCCTCCGGAATAGGTGAAGAATTCGTAAAGCAGATAGATAAAGACGAAAAGTTCGATGAGATATGGGTCATAGCAAGACGTCGTGAAAGACTTGAAGCACTCAAAGCAAACGCACCTATCAGGGTACTGCCTTTGGATCTGACTACAGATGAAGCCTACGAAGAATACAAACAGCTGCTGGATGAACTGAAGCCCGAAATATCTGTGCTTGTAAATGCCAGCGGTTTCGGATATTTCAGAGCATTCACCGAAGATCCTCTTGAAAACCAGCTGAACATGATCGATCTCAACAGCAAAGGTCTCACTGCCATGACATATCTGAGTCTTGAATATATGAAAGCCGGAAGCAGGATAATCAACATGGGTTCCATGTCATCCATCCAGCCGGTACCGTATATAAACGTTTATGCTGCTACCAAGGCATATGTCCTCAGCTTTTCAAGAGCACTCAACGTTGAGCTGAAGCATAGAGGGATAAAAGTTATGGCTGCATGTCCTTACTGGGTTCAGACTGAGTTCTTTGACACAGCTATCAATGATGACACAGTAAACAACTTCGGCAGGATATTCACACCTGAAGAAGTTGTAACTCAGGCACTTAAGGACATGAAAAAAGGCCGAGATGTTTCATTCTGCGGCCTTAATACTAAACTTCAAAGAATAGGTGTTAAGCTGCTGCCACACAGTCTCGTAATGAAGATCTGGTGCAAGCAGCAGAATATCAAGTAAGAAGTATATCTTCTATTTTTCTTGATGATAATATTTCTTCAAACAATGTGTATTTAATAGACTCTTTATCTGCAAAGTTAAATGAGTCTATTTTTTCTATGGATAATATTATGCTTTTATTGATTTGCGCTTTTATTTGAGTGTTTTCAACGTGTATGATGCACATCTGAGATCTGCATTCTTCTTGCTTCCGCTTAGGTAGAATGTCGTGGTTTTATATGAATTTGTCTTCATGTTTTTAATACTTATGGTCTTAGAGCCAATAGTTTTACCATCAGCTTTATATGTGATCTTGAATTTTCCGGTAATAATAAATCATGAAATTAGGCATAGTAGGATTTTAGTGATGAGCCTAAATACATAAGAATTAATGGCTACATATAAACTCCTTTTTGCTTTGATAAATGAGCACTATTTCTTAAAGCGTTTTATTAGAGGTTGACTTTGTTACGTTCTATATGTAGCCAATTATTTATTATATTTTTTCCATTTCACTGTCGATATTATCAATGATCATCTGTGACAAACGATTTATTGATTCTTCCAACTCTTCCTTATCATAGAAGCCTGCTCTGGCCAAATCGTATTTCATTACAGTTTCATCAGGTAATTCATGTACACCATAAATAAAAGATTGCATGCTGTAAGGGCAGAGAACACTAAGCTTCTGCCCTTATTTCTTTTTTTAAAAGAAATCATAGCAGCAATTAGGAAAAATATTGTTAATGATAAAAAGGCAACTAACATCTTTCTACATAACCATCAACTCACAGATAGCATTTGAAAAAGCTACAGGGTCATCCACTGTGAGTCCTTCTATCAGTAAGGCCTGATCATAAAGCAGTTTGGTGTACTTATCAACTGCATCCTTATCCTCTTCATAAAGTTCTTTCAGCTTGTCGTATATTCCATGTTTGGCATTGATTTCCAAAACACGCTCTGCCTGAACCTTTTCATCCATAGGCATTGCATTGAGTACCTTTTCCATCTCAATTGACAGACCACCTTTTGCAGTCAAGCATACCGGATGGCTCTTGAGCCTCTGTGACAAACGAACCTCTGCCACTTTGTCTCCCAACACGGTCTTCATATAATCAAGCATATCCTTACTTTCTTCATTTTGTCTTTCAGCAGCTTCTTTTTCCTCTTCATTGTCTGTGATGCCCAGATCTTCTGCCGATACCGATTTGAATTCCTTGCCATCATATTCACGAAGCATCTGAAGTGCGAATTCATCAACATCATCTGTAAGGTAGAGGATTTCGTACCCTTTGTCTTTCACACCTTCTGTCTGCGGCATTTTGTCGATAGCTTCTATACTCTTACCACATGCATAATAGATATACTTCTGTTCTTCCTTCATCCTTGATACATATTCTGCGAAGGTAGATAGTTGTTTTTCATCTGATGAATAGAACAATACGAGATCCTTGAGAACATCCTTATTGGCACCGTAATTATCATAAACACCAAACTTCATCTGGATACCAAAATTTTTGAAAACCTCAAGATATTTTTCCCTATCATTTTTCAGCATGTTTTCAAGCTCTGCCTTGATTTTCTTCTCAATTCTTTTAGCTATAGCCTTAAGCTGACGGTCATGCTGCAGCATTTCTCTTGAAATATTGAGAGAAAGATCCTGTGAGTCCACAAGACCTCTTACGAAACTGAAGTAGTCAGGAATCAGATCTGCGCACTTTTCCATAATAAGAACTCCGGAGGAATAAAGCTGCAGTCCCTTTTCATATTCTCTGGAATAGTAATCAAATGGTCTTTGTCCCGGAATGAACAGAAGTGATGTGTAGCTGACTACACCTTCCACATCGGTATGTATCACCTTCGCAGGATCGACGAAGTCATAATATTTGTTCCTATAAAAGTCGTTGTAATCCTTGTCTGTCAGTTCATTTTTATTCTTCTTCCACAGCGGAATCATACTGTTGAGAGTTTCAAGTTCATAATATGTTTCATACTCATCCTCTTTATCCTCTACAGGTCTGCTATGAGATACCATCATCTGGATCGGGTATCTGATATAATCCGAATATTTGTTGACCAGCACCCTCAATCTGAAATCATCAAGATATTCGGAATAACTTTCGCCTTCGGCATCATCTTTGATTTTCATTATTATTTCTGTCCCGTAACCTTCTTTGGTCGCCGCCTTGATAGTATATCCGTCTGCACCGCTTGACTGCCACTGATAAGCTTCATCTGTACCGTAAGCTTTACTTATGACAGTCACCTTATCACTGACCATGAATGCCGAATAAAACCCCACACCAAATTGCCCGATAATATCAAGCTCTTCTAATCTCTCGTTGTCGCTGTCCGCTTTAAATTCCAAAGACCCGCTTTTAGCGATAGTTCCGAGATTCTTCTCCAGTTCTTCCTTTGTCATCCCTATGCCATTATCGGTGATTTTCAAAGTGCGGGAATCTCTGTCTGTTTCAAGCAATATGGAAAAACTTTCTCTGGAAAGCCCGCTGATGTTTTCTGTTAAACTCTTGTAATACAGCTTATCGATGGCATCGCTGGCATTAGATATCAGTTCCCTCAAAAAAATTTCCTTATTTGTGTAAATCGAATTGATCATCAGATCCAAAAGTCTCTTTGATTCTGCTTTGAATTGTTTCTTTGCCATTTTTCTTACATCTCCTTTTAGTTCAAAATTAAACTATCATCCCAAAAAAACTTACTACATGTAAGCTTTTATATTCTGCACTATCTGTTTCCCCACTCGTTTGAAAACGTCTTGATCTTCTTCGGAAACATCTTTGAACATTATCTGCAGTATTTTTTCATATATGGTTTCTATCTGCTTTATAAGTTCAATTGCTTCATCAGTAAGCATTAAATGGATACACCTGTTATCGCTTTCATCATGTACAGGTTCTACAAGACCTTGCGCCTTGAGATTTGCCAACGACTGCGATACATGCCCCTTAGTAAAAAGACCAAGTGCAACTATATCTCTTGCAGTATCATACTGACCGGCTTTTTTTAAGTACTGTAAAATCTGGATATCTATTTTTTTTAAGTCATATTCTGTTTCGATATTTGAGTATTCTTTTTCCAGCAGCTTTCTGAACTGCATCCCGTTTAACAATGCCTGCATGTCTTACTCCTTATCATCCCTTTAATTAGTTTGAAATTAAACGGTTTAATATTAAACTTATTATAGCCTCATGCTTCAACCTTGTCAACAGCTTTTTTCTGTTTTGTTTTTTCTCTTTTTTCAGTATATTCTCTAAGCAACAAATAAACTGATGAAACAGCAGGTACACCTAGAAACATTCCCAAAGGTCCACCTAGTTCTCCTCCTACTGTGATAGCGGCCAGCACCCAGATTGCAGGCAAATTTATTCTGCTGCCGATTACTTTTGGATATATAACATGCCCTTCTATCTGCTGTAGAATCAATAAGTATATGAGAAATACAAATGCTTTGAAAGGCGCAACAGTAAATATCATGATAAAGCCTACGATCGTACCAATAATTGCACCTACTATAGGAATCAATGCAGTAACTCCTATCAGAGCCCCTACCATAGGCGCATACGGTATCCTGAGAATAAGCATGCCTATCATACACAGTGTTCCTAATATTATTGCCTCCATTGCCTGTCCGCCTACGAATCTCTGGAACACATTATTGCACACATCGCAAACGTGTATAATGGTTCCGCTGCACTTCTGAGGCAGCCACACACGAATCAATCTGGCAACTTGTGCTTTCAATATTTCTTTTCTCGCCAGTATATATATGGCAAAAATCAAGCCCAATACAGTCGAAACGACTCCGCTAGTTACCGATCCGGCGAGTTCCACTGCTTGGTTTGCGATAGCATCGCTTTGAGCCTTCAACCAGTTTTCAAGCTGTAGCTGAAGTTCCGTCCAATTGATATCGATCTTGGCTAAATACTCAAGCCAAGGTTTTCCGGCGAATTCCATCGATGCTTCGAATGCAGCGATCTGTCTCAGCCCATCCGATGCTATATTGATCATTATCTTCAATGCGCCAAACAGTTCCGGTATTATCAGGATAGCTATGCCAGCAAAAACTCCTATCACCAAAAGCAGCGCCAATACGATCGCCAATGATCTTCTTCCAACAAAAATCTTTTTTAATAATTTTCGTTCAATAATCGCCATTGGCACATTTAGTACCAGCGCCAGAATAATACCTATTATGATAGGCTTCACAAGATCCGCCAACCATATGACAGCTTTTGCTATCATGTCCAAATTGCCGATAGCAAGATAAATTACTATACAACAAGTTATTATAACTATTAATCTTAATGCTGATTTTTTATCATTGAGTACGTCTTTAAACATTGTATCAGCCTCCTTCTGATAGACTATAGTCAAATATCAGCCTCAAATCATCAGACAAAAGCTTGATTCGTCATATTTTGCGACACATGTGATGATTTGTCCAAAACCGGACTCGCCATCTTTATTGAAAAACCAAATTTCAATTTGTTATAATTAGGTACAAAGGGAGGGGAAAAGATGGCTGATTCTAATATTACAAAAAAAGCTCTGGCAAATGCTCTCAAAGAGCTAATGGAAGAAATTCCTTTTGCAAAGATCAGCATTTCCGATATTTGCGGAAAATGCAATATGAACCGCAAAAGTTTCTATTATCATTTCAAAGACAAATATGATCTTGTCAACTGGATATATGACACCGAATTTATAGCAGTCACCCATAAAAAAAACTATGAGGTGAGTTGGGATCTAATTTTAGATATATTTGAATTTCTATATGAACATAGAAGTTTCTACAGGAAGGCATTGAGTATAGAAGGTCAGAACTCTTTTATCGACCACTTTCACGACATGATCAGAACAATAACAAGTAATCATTTACAGGAAATCGTCCCACATGATGACTCCTATGATTTTCAAGTGGATTTCTTCACAGATGCCTTTGTCGTCGCCACTCATAAATGGATCAAGAATCCTGAGCCCATAGAACCGACTGCATTTATGCATGAACTTCAGCGTTGTCTTCTTTGTCTCGCAAAAGAGTATGATGAAATATAAAAATCTATTTATAAAAAGCACTTTTGAGGATTTGTTTAAGCGGCTGTTCGAATACATTAAGTTCTGTCATTATGTATCCGTCATCATATGTTATGAGCCAACCGTACTCATCAAACCATGCCAGACAACTATCTTCTGATATTACCGAATCTATGAATTCACTATCCTTCAACACATCCCAAGGAATCATCGCATATGTTTGCTTATTTCTCATTTCGCATATGTAATCATAAACCTTTTGAACTGTTTCCGAACTGCAATCCCCATCGGCAACTACACCGGCAAACATAGGCCTCATATCTTCTATATTTGAAAACAGCTGCCCGTCAATGATCCTTTGAGCTTTTTCTTCGTCATAAATCACGCATACGGAATAAAGGACCCCTTCTTTTCTCAATCTGCAGCATGCATCCTCTACCCCTTCAATGCATTCAATAGCAAACATTATATTCTTCACTTGTTTGACTTCTATAAGTAAATCGTCTGTTATCTCTTCCGGTCTGCAAAAAACTATGAACGCGTCATCAGTGAATATGCTTGCCAATTCAATGACATCAGATGCTGCTCTGTTTGATCCTATCATCCATGTATTTATTCCCAGTTCATGTCCTTCTTCTATTATCCTTTTAAAATGCTCCTCGTTTTCTTCATACTCTTCTCCATCAATGACCAATGATACCGACCACGGAATATTAAAACCTTCGTCTGCTTCAATACTTCTTATCTTTTCAGCACCTCTGGTACAGCTGTTGAACCCGACATTCATTCCTATGCCTACCAGCCTGTCTATATCCATATCGCAAACCATGTCTTCGATCATTGTATAGTATGCACTGTTTTTGTTTTGAAGCATATTCTGTATAACTGTGAACAGCTCCTTTTGAAATCGTCCTTCGGAAAAATGCAGTGCTATATCTACTATATTCCTCAAACTTCGCTTAGGCGACCCTTTAAATTCTTTCAAGAATTTCCTGACTATAGTTTCAGTCAAAGCATATGATAAATCTTTTTTCATAATCCACCTCGCTTAAAACACTAAGTCCTCATAAATTTCTGTTCAATGGACAACTATTGAGATTTATCCAAAAATGTAACAAATCTTATTTTTGTCTTAAAATTTGACACAGAAACTCGTTTGTCCGATGTTTTTCTCTTTGGCGTAGCATATATTCTTCTTAATAGATCATATGGGAGGATTTATCATGGATAACAGTAAAATAAAACAATCGATGCAGCAGTTTGCTATAAACCAAGCCTTGAATTATATCGAAGGTAACCCTGAAGAGAATATTCCTAAGCTGATGGATCTTGTAGATCGTTTTTCTCCTGACGGATGGTTTGAAAATCACAGAAAAGCTATAAGAAAGGGAATAGAAGAAAAAGGCAATTGGTATCAGCTTATTCTCAAGCTCTATGAGCTGGATCCCGGCGTCAGAAAAAGATTTTTTGAAAACTTCATACTTAACGCCAACCTTAAAGGCAGTATAACTAAAAAAGAAGCGGAAGATAAATACGACTGCAACATTCCTTGGGCTATGCTTTTGGACCCAACTTCAGCATGTAATCTAAAGTGTAAAGGGTGCTGGGCTGCAGAATACGGAAATCATCTTAATCTGTCACTTGATACTTTGGACTCTATAATAACTCAAGGCAAAGAACTGGGAACACATATATATCTATATACAGGTGGAGAGCCTCTGGTAAGAAAAGCAGATATCATCAAATTATGTGAAATGCATCCTGACTGCCAGTTCATGTCATTCACCAACGGTACTTTGATAGATGAAGATTTCTGCCAGGAAATGCTTCGTGTGAAGAACTTCTTTCCTGCAATCAGTCTTGAAGGCTTCGAAGAAACCAATGACGGTCGCCGTGGTGAAGGCAGCTATCAGAGAATGAGAGAAGCTATGGCCCTTCTCAAGAAACATGGCTTGCCATACGGCATTTCCAGCTGCTATACAAGCTTGAACCATAAAGATATCTCAAGCGAAGAGTATTTTGATATGATGGTAGAAAACGGTGCACTTTTCGTATGGTTCTTCCACTACATGCCTATAGGCACAGATGCGGATGTGAATCTTCTTCCTCGACCTGAACAGAGAGAAGAAATGTATCATAACATTCGTAAATTCCGTGAAACCAAGCCGATTTTTACAATAGATTTCCAAAATGACGGAGAATTTGTTGGCGGATGTGTCGCCGGAGGAAGAAAGTACTTACATATCAACGCAAAAGGTGATATCGAACCTTGTGCTTTCGTCCACTACGCAGACAGCAACATTTATGAGCACACTATACTGGAAGCTTTGCAGAGACCATTATTCCAGTCATACTACAAAAATCAGCCGTTCAACGATAATATGCTGAAACCTTGTCCTATGCTCGAAAATCCTGAAGCATTGAAAGCGATGGTAGAAGAAAGCGGCGCCCACAGCACTGACTATCAGAATCCTGAAGATGTCAATGATCTTTTCTCCAAGTGCAAGCCATATTCAGACAACTGGCATGAAACTGCCGAAAAGCTTTGGAATAAGTAAATATGGATTTTTGTGCCTAAATATAGTATTATATATCTGCTGTAAAAACATAACATTTACAAAGGAGAAACATATACCATGAAATTAGGCATAGTAGGATTACCTAACGTAGGAAAGAGTACGCTTTTCAATGCGATCACTAAGGCAGGTGCTGAAGCTGCCAACTATCCGTTCTGTACTATAGAACCAAACGTTGGCGTCGTAACAGTACCTGACGAACGTCTCAAGGTACTCCACGAAATGTACAATTCCAAGAAAACCATATATACAACCATCGACTTCTACGACATCGCCGGTCTCGTAAAGGGCGCATCCAAGGGCGAAGGTCTGGGCAACAAGTTCCTGGGTCATATCAGAGAGGTAGCTGCCATCGTACACGTAGTAAGATGCTTCGAAGATCCTAACGTTGTTCACGTAGACGGCAAGATCGATCCTGTTTCAGATATAGAGACAATAAACATGGAGCTGATCCTTTCTGACATGGAAGTTCTCGAAAGAAGGATCCAGAAGACTACTAAGAATCTTAAAGGCGACAAGAGCCTTCAGAAAGAGCTGGATCTGCTGAAGAAGATCAACGATTTTCTGGGAGAAGGTAAATCAGCAAGAGCAATGGATCTGACTGACGACGAAGCTGAATTCGTCAAGAGTCTGGATCTGCTGTCATACAAGCCAATCATCTATGCAGCAAACGTTTCTGAAGATGATGCTGCATCAGAAGACAATGAATTCATCGCTAAGGTAAGAGAGTTCGCAGCAACAGAAGATGCTGAGGTGATCGTAGTATGTGCTAAGATCGAATCAGAACTGGCAGAAATGGAAGACGATGAAAGAGCAATGTTCCTTGAAGAGCTGGGGATCTCAGAATCAGGTCTTGATAAACTGGTAAAAGCATCTTATCATTTGCTGGACCTCATTTCTTTCCTGACGGCAGGAGAACCTGAAGTAAGAGCATGGACCATCAAGAGGGGAACTAAGGCACCTGGGGCCGCCGGCAAGATCCACACTGACTTCGAACGCGGCTTCATCAGAGCCGAGACCATCGCATACGATAAGCTGATCGAGTGTGGCGGAAACCTGGCTACAGCCAAAGAAAAAGGCCTGATCAGATCAGAAGGT
>CAYTVH010000011.1:0-35172 GCA_964441805.1 uncultured Oscillospiraceae bacterium
CAACTCCGAGTATCAGGATAGCCTGCATAGTTCTGTCGATAGCAGCCAGGATACCTGCTTCCATAACTTTCCACTTCCAGCCGTTGGCCATTGCTACAAGAGCAGCAAATGCACCGGCAAGGATCAGAGCCACATGTGCTTCACCGGCATCTGTGTCGATCATAACGTTCCAGAAGATCAGGACGATCATTACTACCATTACGAGGACACATTGCCACATAGGAATTTTTTTACCCATAATAATTCCTCCTCACTAAAATAAATATAATGGATTAAATTACCTCTTTATTTTATTTATTCAGACTATTCATAACAATAGAACCGAAGTACCAATTATATATAAATGGTATCTAGTACTTCAGTATTAGACCCTTTTGTTTTCAATCTAATACTGATTATGTATCGATTTTAATACTCTTTGTTGAGTTCTTTTTTCGATCTATTCTGATACCATACATATATATATTAGAACTGGAGGGAATCATAATGGATAAGACATTGATCAAGAAATACTTCGGGGCCCACCACATGGCCGAGATAGAAGCACTGACAGATGAAGCAGGAAACCTGCCTTCGGATATCAAATTAAAAAATCCCAAGGTCACACTGATACTCGCGATCTTCCTGGGAATGTTCGGTATAGACAGACTTTATCAAGCCGGAGTAAAAGTATTTCTATGTAAGCTGGGAATGATGCTATTCTCTCTGGGTACCTGGTGGCTGATAGATATAGGCTATGCCGTTAGGATGACGCAAGATGTTAACTATAATAATCTGACAGAAGCTTGCGCTGCATAACATAAAGAAAATCCATCATAATAAAATGCACCTTAAAGACCTGATTCTCAAATCACTTCTTAAATCCTCTTCACGGTGCATTTTATTTTTTTATTCGTTTTTGTTTTCTCTATTTAGTTTTGTCTCCCATGCCGTACTCTCTCACCTGCCGGAGCATGTGGCCTATATTGCCTTCACCGGCGAACTTCTCAAGGTCAAAGAAATCTTCATCGAGAGGCAGCCAATGTAGCGGATGGTCTTCCTGCACAAGTTCTACATCATCCATGAGAGTTCCTGCGTAGACTTCCACATAGCAGCCTTGATTGTAGTATGTGAAATCCATCATATGTGTAAGCTCGATATTTTCATCTGTGATGCCGGTCTCCTCGCAAAGCTCCCTGTAAGCGGCATGAAAGCCATCTTCTCCTTCATCTATCTTGCCGCCCACCAAATTGAACTTCCCTTCATAGGGATCCCACAGACGTTTACAGAAGAGCAAATGTTTCTCTTCTTTATCAAAAACCATGATACAGTTATATCCCTGCATGTTATCATCTCCTGTTTTATTTGTGTCAAATTTATATACATTAAATTATAAATGTTAAATTTCTTTATTTCCATACATATTGATAAAACATCGGAAAAAGGTTAGAATTATATCACATTATCAATTTAGAGAGGCAAATCATACATGAGCATCGATAAAGAAAAATACATATTATCTATAGACATGGGAACCACCGCTTTCAAAGCTGCTGTTTTCGACAGCAAAGGCAATGAGTGCGGAAGTGCCACTGAAGAATATCAGCTCCAAACGCCACATCCGGGCTGGGCTGAAATGGATCCCAAAGAATATGTGGATATATTCAAAAGAGTTACAGCTGAAGCCATAAAAGATTCCGGTGCTGCTAAAGAGCAGCTCGTAACGCTTGGACTTTCTGTAGCATTGGAGACCAGTGTTTTCCTTGATAAAAATATGACTTCCTTAAGGCCGGCCATTGCCTGGCTTGATATGAGGGCTGATGAAGAAGCCGGTGAGATCGTTGACGAATTCGGTCTTTCCACCATCCACAGGCAGACAGGTCAAGTCGGCAAAAACCCGATCTGGCCGGGAGCTAAACTGTTATGGATCAAGAAACACGAACCTGAAGTATTCAACAATCTGGACATGATACTACAGCTCAACGGATATTTCTCATATCTGCTGACCGGCAAGATCGCAGAGGAAGACTCACTGCTGTGCAGCACCATTTACTGGGATATCAATACCCGCGAATACTGGGACGATATGCTGGACTACATAGGCATCACCAGAAAGCAGCTTCCTGATATCGTAGAGTCCGGTTCACTCATCGGCACTATAACTCCTGAAGCAGCTGCAGAATTCGGTTTTCCGGAAAACATGACGGTCAATATCGGAGGAAGCGACCTTGCCTGCGGAACTGTAGGCACCGGCACCATCGTACCGGGGGCCTTTTCCGAAAGCACAGGATCAGCACTTTGCACAATGGCAATGGCGGATCACGTAGTCCTTGACCCTAGCAGACAGATCCCATGCTACTGCGGAGTTCTGCCGGGCACATACATTTTCCACGCCTTTTCAACAGGAGGGATGAGCGTCAAATGGTTCCGTGACTGTTTTGCCGAAACAGAAATGCAGATAGAAAACGGCGGAGGCATGAATGCCTTTGACCAGATGGATATCCTGGCCCAGTCAGTCCCTGTGGGCTCCGAGGGCTTGATAGCCCTTCCTCATCTTCAAGGCTCAGGTCCTCCGGACCTCAATTCACAGGCCAAGGCCTGCTTCTACGGCATGACCATGGCTCATGGAAAGGCTCACTTCATCCGTGCCCTTATGGAAAGCGTAGTCATGGTTTTCAGAAGGATCATAGATGAGACAGAGGCTCTGGATATAAAGGTGGAAAAAATCATCAGCTTCGGCGGAGGAGCGTTAAGCTCTCTTTGGTGCCAGATGAAAGCCGATGCCACCGGTAAAGAAGTTGTGACAACTACCAATAATAAGAGCGCCGGCTGTCTCGGCGCAGCGATCCTGGCAGGAGTCTCCTGCGGTATATGGGATTCTGTCGAATCAGCATGCGCCGAAATAATCAAAGAAGACAAGGTCTACAGACCTGATCCTAAACTGAAACCTGTGTACGACGGGCTGCTGGACCGCTACAGACAGCTGATGGATTGTCTGGAGCCCCTTTTCAAGTAAATATGTAGTATTAAAAAATGTGCAGAGAGCTTTCTCTGCACATTCTTTATGTCTTGTATCACGTTATATTGATATCTTCAAGGTCCCCGGTAAGAGAATCGAGGACTTTATATTTTTTCTCATCAAGTTCTTCGTTATGGAATTCGAATAAGTAAAGAGGCTTATACAGTTTTTCTACCACATAGTCTTCCAGCACGGGAGGTGCATTGAGATTCCTGAATTTCCTGGTGATCCCTGTCATATTGCATTCCCAGGCGCTCTTCAGAGCCTGTTCCTCTGTCACCTTGTCTTTCAGGATGCAAGCCTCCTCTACATCCATCTCTTCCCAGGATGGAAGCATCGCTATCTTACCCGGGCTCATGGCTATCTCATCGAACCCCGCATAGTAACCGGCATATCTAGTCGTTTTCCTGGTCGCCTGAAGTGCTATACGGAACTGAAATACCCAGCACAGACTGTATAAAGTATTTACTTGTCTTACGGAAATATTTTTAAGGTTTTTAGACTTTTCCATACGCTTGAGAAACATTTCCGGCGTATATCTCAACCCTTTGAGAACTTTTATTTCTGCCATAATATCTATTGACCTTTTTTATTATTCGATAACTGCATTGAACTGTTCTGCACTCATCTGAACGCCTGCAGGAACGTCTGCATCTTCGATCTCATCGAAGCTCTTGGCATAGTTGAACATATCTACAACTTCCTGAGGAGGTTTCTTAGTCAGCTTGCTTCCTATTATATATGCCGCGATGGCCAGCACCAGAGCTGCGAAGAATGTGTGGATATTTGTGACATCCTGAAGCAGGTAATACCATGCGAAGCCTGTGATGGAACCAACGATCAGTGCTGCGATTGCACCGCCCTTGGTTCCGTTCTTCCAGTAAAGTCCGCCTACGATACATGGAATGAATGCAGGTGACAGAACTGACCAAGCGATCCATGTGAGCTGATATACGCCTACTGAGAACAGCGGGATGAAACACATAGCACATGAAACAAGTCCCAGTATGTATGTTGACCATCTTGTGATCTTCATCTTGCTTGCCTCGCTGGCATCAGGTTTCATCATAGTAAGAAGGTCATTTCCTACAGATGATCCGATAACAAGAAGCAATGCACTTGCAGTTGACATGATGGCTGCTGCAGCACCTGCCAGGATCAGACCCGCAACTGCAGGAGGTAAGTTGGAAAGTGCCATCATCGGCATGATATATTCTGCACTTCCACCAGGGAGCATACCGGCATCAGGATAAGCAACACGTCCTACCATACCCAGGATATATACGCCGAATGCCAGCAGGAATCCGAACGCTGCTCCGATCATAGGAACCAGCTTGATGGACTTTTCATCCTTGATGGCAACAGTCTTGATAACAAGATGCGGCTGACCCATGTATCCGATGAAGTATACCAGTGCGATACCTGCGATCATGAGAGGTGCGCCCTTCAGGTAGTAGTCTTCACCCCATAATGTTGCCAGACCTTCGTTGATTTCTGTAAGTCCGGCATTCATTCCGGAAAGTCCTCCGACACTGCTGATGCATACAGGGATAAGTATCAGCAGACCTATTATCATCAGTATGGACTGAACGAAGTCAGTGTATGCTACTGAGAAGTAACCGCCTGCTCCTGTATAGATCAGGATTATGATACATCCAACGATCAGAGATACAGTGTAGCTGAGACCTGTGATACATGAGATAAGAACTCCCATGGCCATATATTCAACCAGAAGTGAAATGATCATTGCTACTATGAGCACCACTACTGACAGATATCTTACTCCATTGCTGTAATAACGATGTCCGAAAAATTCAGGGATAGTGAGAGCCTTGGATTTTTCAGTATATTTTCTCATTCTTCTTGCGATGATACCGAAGTTGAGAACAGGGCCGAATACGTCCCCGGGTGCTGCCCAGAGGGATGAAGCGCCCGCTTCCCATCCGTACTGAGGACCTGCGATATACATACCGCCGCCCAAGGAACTGGAACCGTGAGCCAACGCTGTGATCCATGGACCCATAGATCTTCCGCCTACGAACCAGTCTTCTGAGTTCTTTACTTTCTTAGCGGCCCACAGACCAACGATCATGATGGCCGCCATATAAATTATGAGCATAACAGGGACTATGGCAGGTATATCGAACCCTAATGCCTGTTCAAGTACATTTTTAGTCATTTTCTTATTCCTTTCTTAGCTTTTCCATTAAAGTTTCCACATACCTTTAGCAAATGTCACCGTTGCGATCACTGCAACTACGACTGTTCCGATTATGAGCATCCCTGTACTTACCGGAAAGTCAAAGAACCACGATAATGTATTCATTTATTATTCCTCCATGTCAAATAATATTTTTACTGCTTTTTTATCCTTGCTGCAAAGCTCCGCAAATGCTTCTTTGCATTCTTCCAAGCTGTAGGTGTCTGTCACCAGCTTCCCTACGTCTATCTTACCGTCCGCGATTATTTGGGCGGCCTGCTGTATGTGCCATGTTTCATACACATTGCATCCTGTAACGGATATCTGCTTAGCAACGATCTGATTTATATCAAAGATGAATTCATCTTCAAATATACTTACTACGTAAACTGCCCCACCCGGGAGTACATGGGAAACGGCAGTTTGGATCCCGATCTCATTTCCTGCAGCTTCGACTGTGATATCAAAATACTGCTCCTCATCAAGTGCTGTACAAACTTTGGCGCCAAGCTCGGAAGCCTTTTCAAGTCTTGCCTGCGATCTTCCGAGTACAGTTATGTCCTCTACTCCATATAATACCTTTGCAGCCATCAACGTTAAGAGTCCTATCGGTCCGGGACCTACTATAAGCATTCTGGCTTCCTTTGATGGTGCTGCTTTTTCACAGATGTTGAGAGCCACTGCTAAAGGTTCTGCCAGAGCCAAAGCCTTAAGATCAGTATTCTCAGGAGCTGCAACTATATCCTTTTCAGGAAGAACTATATATTCTGCATAAGTTCCCTGTCTTACTTCACCGATGAATCCAAGATTTTCGCAGCTGCCGTACTTGCCTGTCCTGCAGCCTATGCATTCCCCGCAGGTGACCATAGGGTTCGCTGTGACTTTATCTCCCGGCTTTATCGATTTGACGTTTTTCCCGGCATCTATGACCGTGCCGGAAAATTCATGACCCATAGTCTCCGGTATGTTCTGTATGAACAGACCCTTGTTGTAGATATGAAGATCCGAACCGCAGATACCTGCATATGCTACCTTGATGAGCGCCTCATCATCGCCGCATGAAGGTTTGGGTATTTCTTCATAACGTATATCATGGATCCCATAATATCGTGCTGTTTTCATATTGTCTGCTCCCTTTATTGATTTGCCGTTGTATCGTTTTATCGCGTTAAAGCAACACAACATGGAATATGATACCACATTTTCTCTGAAAGATACAGATGTATTTCTAAAAAAAGTCATAATATATGGAAATTTTTTAAAAACTATGTATAATTATAATTGTGCGGTTTATCAAAGTAACGTGGTAGAGCCGTAAAAATCATTTTGACACATAATTTGGAGGCAATTTCTATGTATGACGTTATTGTAGTTGGAGCCGGTGTTGTCGGCTGCAGTACTGCAAGAGAATTATCAAGATACAAACTCAAGGTGCTTGTCCTTGAAAAAGGTCATGACATCTGTTCCGGTGCCAGCAAGGCAAATACCGGTATGATCCATGCCGGGTATGACCCTACCCCGGGCACCAATAAAGCGAAATTCAATGCACCCGGCTGTAAGATGATGTATGAGATCTGTGACGAGCTGGATGTAGCTTATGAAAAGAGCGGCTGCACTATCTTTGCAACTGATGAAAGCGGAATGAATGAGCTTCGCAAACTGGAAGGCTACGGCAAAGAAAACGGTGTTGAAGTCAGGATCGTAGATGGAGACGAGCTCTACGAAATGCAGCCTCATATGGGCAAGGACGTCAAGGCTGTATTGTGGGTGCCTGAAGGCGGTGTGACTACGCCTTTCTCTGTGACCTTCGCACTGGCCGAAAATGCTCATCATAACGGCGTCGAATTTATCAAAGAAGCTGAAGTATCTTCCATCATCAAGAACGATGACGGTACTTTTGATGTAACGGCAAGCGGCAATACATATCAGGCAAAAATGGTTGTGAACTGTGCCGGACTGCACTCTGATAAGATCAATAACATGATCTCATCAAATCATTATAAGATCATCCCTCGTTTCGGTGCTCATGTGATCCTCGATCGAAAGATCTCCGACAGACTGACTACCAGCTTGATGGAAACACCTCACGATCTACCCGGCGGCGGACATACCAAAGGTATGGCGATAGTTCCTACTACCGGCGGAACTATGATCATGGGATGTGATGCCACAGAAGTCATTGATCCGGATTTCACCGACACTATGAGACCTTCTGTCGATCAGATCATCGATTACTTCAAGGAAGCTTGGAAGTACCTGCCTTTTGAGGGAGATGAATTCCCTATGGATCAGGTCATAGGCATCTTCGGAGGCTGCAGACCTCATCCTGATGGCGATGACTTCATCATCGGCGAAGCTGAAGACGTTCCGGGATTTGTCAACGCCGGAGGCACGGAGTCACCGGGCTTTACATCTGCAGTAGCCATAGCAAGACATGTGACCGGCATCGTAGCAGAAAAACTTGCTGCTCAGCCAAACGAAAACTTTGACCCGTACAGAAAGGCCAAGAAAAAATTCAGGACCATGACCAACGAAGAACGTGAAGCTGCCATCGCAGAGGATCCGGATTATGCAAGGATCGTATGCCGCTGCGAAATGGTGACTGAAGCTGAAATACGAGATGCGATCAGAAGACCTCTCGGCGCCAGGACTGTCTCTGAAGTAAAGCTGAGAACAAGAGCAGGCATGGGAAGATGCCAGGGAGGATTCTGCAGTACCAGAGTCCTTGAGATCTTGTGCGAAGAGCTGGGTGTATCTCCTCTTGAAGTCACTCAGTGCGGCGGAAACTCGCAAGTACTGGCACGTGAAGCATGCAGCGGGGAGGGACTGGAATGACAAATAAACAACTTGTGATAATAGGCGGCGGTGCAGCCGGCATGGCTGCTGCCGTAAGCGCGTACAGAGAAGGCGTGCGCGATATATTGATAATAGAAAGAAACGGTTATCTGGGCGGAGTACTTCGTCAATGCATCCACAATGGGTTCGGGCTCCACAAATTCGAAGAAGACCTGACAGGCGTGGAATTTGCCAAAAAATACTGCGATATGGTGGAAGATCTGGATATACCGTATATGCTCAATACTTTCGTCATCGAGATGAATGAGAACCGAGAGATAACTGCAGTGAATCCTGAAAAAGGTCTGCTGCAAATAAAGGCCGATGCCATCGTTTTAGCCATGGGATGCCGTGAAAGGACAAGGGGCAACCTGCTGATCCCGGGCGCGCGAGGTGCCGGTATCCTTACAGCAGGAACTGCTCAGAAATATCTCAATATCAACGGATATTTGCCTGGCAATAAGGTGGTGATCTTAGGCTCCGGCGACATAGGACTTATCATGGCTCGCCAGTTCGTACTGGAAGGAGTCTCTGTAGAAGCAGTAGTTGAAGTTATGCCTTACTCGGGGGGACTTCCTCGAAATATGAAGCAGTGCATAGAAGACTTTGACATACCTGTATACTATAGCTCTACTGTTTCCCAGATCCACGGCAAGGAAAGAGTTTCTTCAGTTGTGATCAGCAAGGTAGACGAAAACAGACGCCCTGTTCCTGGTACAGAATTTGAAATAGAATGTGACACACTGATGATCTCAGCAGGACTAATTCCTGAAAATGAACTTACCGAACAGGCAGGCATCAAGATTTCCAAGGGAACTAAAGGCGCTGTTGTTACAGAAGATTTGCAGACATCTGCAGAAGGTTTCTTCGCATGCGGAAATGTGCTTCACGTCCACGATCTTGTGGATTTCGTGGCTGCTGAAGCAGAAGAAGCCGGCATTCATGCAGCGCGCTATATAATGGACGGCATGGCATCGCCTTCACAAACTATCGAAGTTAAAAACGGCAAAGGCGCAGGTGATGTAGTACCTCAGTTGGTGAATAAAAACACGTCTGCAAAGTCGATATCCTTTATGTTCAGACCTGACAACAAGTACAGAGATGTTACTGTGCAGGCTGAAATGAACGGCGATGTGATCGCATCAAAGAAGCTGGTGGCGGTAACTCCGGGTGAAATGATAAAACTGGAAATACCTTCTGATAAGCTTTCTGCTGATGCTGATGTGTTAACTATTTCCCTTGAAGGAGGTGCGATGTAATGGCCGTAAACAAATCACAACTTATATGCATCAACTGCCCTAGAGGCTGCCTCCTAGATATCGTTCAGGATGGGGAAGATCTTCAAGTTTCAGGAAACTACTGCAGCAAAGGCATACCATACGCACAGCAGGAAATCATATCTCCTGAAAGAGTTCTGACTGTACTGATGAGGCCCGAAGGCTCTGATAAGCCTCTCAGCGTAAAAACTGACAGACCTGTTCCAAAGGCCATGCTGAAGGAATGTGCCAAAGCCATATATGCCACCCACCCTCAGCTTCCTGTCAAATACGGAACTGTACTCATTGAAAATATCTGCGGCACCGGCGCCAACGTCATCGCCACTGCAGATATGGAATAAAACATCCTATAAAAATTCAAGCCGACCACCTGTTAATAGGTAGTCGGCTGTTTTTTCTAAATGGTTATTTCTGTTAGATCTTTGCTCAAGATATATCTGCTGCACTCTCCGCCCAGCTCACTTTCTATGAGGTTCTGAAGGCTTTTAAGGATGGTGTCCAGATCCTCATCACTTCGGTCATCTACAGTTTCTATGCACATAAAGGCATTAACTGTTTCTTCTGTCAACATTGTCCTCACCGATTCACGCCAGTTGAAGCATCTGCAGATCGCACCTGCATCATCTTTATAAATAACTTCTCCCGGATAAGGCGGCTCACTCTTATCGCTTCCCAGCGTGATGAAGTCCTCTCCGCCTTCTGCCACTGTAAGGCGCATATTCCCTTCAAATGCATCTATGTTTTCTCCGCCGACAGGGACACCGTATTTAAGAGATATCCCATTATATATATCTACCAGCGGATTGATAGTACCTATATCGTTACCTTTGGATACTCTCTTCAGCAAAGCTTCTATGGAACATCTGGCACCTTTCTTTGTCTTGAATTTGTAAAAAGCCTCGCGCCATGTCTTTATCACCGGATTTTCGATGAATTCCGGGTTTTCGATATGCTTCATCGCCTCGTTCTGCGCTTCTTTCAAATATCCGGCATATTTGTTTTCGTCCTTTATACTGTTATCTATCCCTTTGCAAACGATAACACCTATCTTGGCTTCAGGGAAAATATCAAGAAAGTCTTTTTCGATCATAAATTTTTTCATATCAGCGTTCCTATCCCATTATAAATTTTCGCAACAGCTATATTTAGATGTATTATATCATATTTTATTCACCGCTTCTTGACGAAATCGCTCGATTAATGTAGACTTTGATTATTAAAAATATTTAAGGAGATTATTGTTATGAATGCTTCCAGAACTATGCATCTGTTCGTTTTAGGCTGCGGAATAGGCTGTGTCCTGTTTTCAATTTTTGTGAAAATGGGTAATGTATCCTCTGTAGATCCATCAAAATGGTTTATACCTTGCATTTTAGGTGTTGTATTCCTAATTTGGGAATGGCTTGTAAATAAGAAATAGAACTTAAAACCCTGCTTATTGATTTAAGCAGGGTTTTTTTGTGTATCTGAAATGAGTGATTAGAAACATCTGTCCTCTTCAAACCTCTCAATCTTGTAAATCATCCCTTTTAATATCATATTTACACGATTTGGATCAGTTTTTGGACAGCTTTTGACGCCGTGCAATTGGCAAACTCATAATTCCCACTTCTATTTATAATTATCTTGCACTTATTATGTTATCATTTCTTACTGTCTTGCGGATATTATCTTCCTCTTTTCAATATCTCTTTATGATTTTTCATAAATCGTGTAAATGACCTTCTTTAATCTATAATTTACACGATTTTCTAGTTTTTGTAAAATGGCTGACAGTACTGTTGAATGGCCCACCAAAACCGGTGCATTGTTCAATCGCTACTTTTCACTTTTTCATATTTCCAACCACTTATTTCGGCTAGCCTTTATGGTTTTGCTATATTTATTCTTCATATATCATTTTTATGTATTCGCTGAGTGCATATTCGCTCATCGCTCCTGTAACACTTGTAGCGACCGTACCATCAGCTTTTATAAAATATGTCATCGGTATTGAATATGCCTCATAGCTGTCAGAAGCTGTCATGTCTTTATCAAAATAGACAGGAAAACTATAACCTTCGTCGCTTATGAAATCCATGGCCGATTTGGTAGTTTCTCTCCTGCCGTCGGTCAAATTTACCATGATGAACGCTACTTCATCCCCCAGTTCTTCATACTTGTTATTGAACCCTTCCATTTCACTTCTGCATGGTCCGCACCAGCTGGCCCAGAAATTCATGACTACAGGCTTCCCTTCGAAATCTGCCAAAGTCACTTCATTGCCTTCGCTGTCATAGATCAAGATGTCAGGGGCCTGATAACCTCCGTTTCCACTTGCTCCCATATCCTCTGCATCTGAAGCTAGCTTAAGCAGAGAATAACTGATCGCCGCTGCACCTATAACAGCGACTAATATTACTATCAATACAACAGTACGCTTTTTCATATTTCCCTCCTTTTATCCAATCACCCTTGATTTGATCATCAGCTAAAAAGTGCCAGGAATTTCCCCATGAGTCCTGCTGCCATCAGCAGACCTATGATTATCAGGAATATTCCGCACACTGTATTTATCACTTTGTAATTCTTCTTTATCCATCCAAATGCTGACTTGAGCTGATCCACAAGCAGAGCGCTGATGATGAACGGTATACCCAAACCTATAGAGTAGGCCAGCAGCATAAACATGCCCATCAAAGCCTGCCCTTGCTGCGATGCCAGCATCAGTGCCGATCCCAGAAAGGCTCCCACGCAAGGAGTCCATCCTATGGAAAACACCAGGCCGAAAACAAAGGCAGAGAGAAAACCCATATCTCTTGTGTCCATCTGCTTATTGATGCCTCTGAACAAATTGAATTTGAAAACGCCCAGATAGTTGAGTCCGAACAAAACAACTATAGCCCCGGTTATAACATTGACGGCTATCTGATATTCTCTCAGGAAACCACCTAAAGTTCCTGCCAACATTCCAAGAAGCACGAATACCACGGTGAATCCCAGCACGAAACCTGCTGAGTTGACCATGGTCTTCTTCATCTCCCGCTCTCCGCCGCCTGCGAAATACGAAATGTATATGGGCAGCATCGGCAGGATGCACGGCGATATGAATGTTACTATTCCCTCAAGGAATGAAATCAAATATTGCATCTTCTACCTCTTATTAACCATCTTTTCCACGCCTATACCTGCTTCCACATAAGCATGTTGTCCGTGAATTCCACTGTCAATCTGCCGCTGTCTTTGAGCCATGCCAGATATGATCTGACAGTGCTGCCAACCAGTGCATGCTGTTCGAAATTCATCACCAGATCATAGTCTGTGAATAATCTCTGCAGTATCTTCTCGAAGTTTATAGGTTTTTCACATATGCTGACGATCTTATCAGCCACTTCATTGACCTTATCGATGTTGTACTGAGCCAAAGGCACGATATCTTCAGTTGGCTCCGCGTGAGATGGCACGAATATCTTAGCTTTCATGGTCTTGACCTTTTCAAGGGTTTCAATATATGCGCCCACATCATAGATGAACCCGATCTTGTACTTGTCTATGGTTTCTCGGCTTGAAAGGCAATCTGCCAGATATACCACATCGTCAGGTGTCCTGAATCCCACCATATCGAAGAAATGGCCCGGAAGTTCAATGAGTTCCCAACCTTCAGGCAGGACGTCTTTTGTCAAAGGCTTCGCCTCGCTGGGCTGAGCAAGAATGAACTTATGCCTCAGATCCTTGGGTGCATATCCTCCATATATCAGTGCAGGTTCCAGGATGGTATGATTGGTAAAATCACATTCGATGCCGAGAGCGAATATCTCGCATCCTGTCTGCCCCTGAAGGTACTTGTTTCCTCCTATATGATCCGAATTTGAATGGGTGTTATATATGGTTTTCAAAGTCCAGCCGTTGGCTTCCAGGACTTTACGGATCTTTTTTCCTGCATCCTTATCGTTGCCGCTGTCAATGAGGCAGACATCAGTATCGTTCAATTTATACAGCCCGATTTTCGCAGGGCTCTGAATGTAATAACTGCTTCCTGAAACTTGTATTAATTCGTACATGATTTTCTCCTTCGTTATTGATATCATTATTATATCAGCTCTGTTCCAAACTGCAAATAAATGCTATAATACTTTAAAGATTTCATCTGGAAGGGAGATATATCATGGGAATCAATCTTATAGGAATAGACCTCAAAGCAAGGCTGTTTGATGCCATCAAAAAAGGGATCAAAGTATATGAAGCAGAATGCGGTAAACAGACAAGATTCGGCGAACCTCTCGTAGCATATGCCAACACATCTGAACCTGCTTTTGATATGTATTACGATAACGGCTTATGTACTCATCCAAGAAAATCATATAACCCGGCTCGTGCCGTGATCGTGTATTTCCTTCCTTACGCGGAAGATGTCATTGCGAGCAATATGGAAAGCAAAGAGCCATCAGATAAATGGATCCAGGCATATCATGATTCCACCTGGGCAATCATGAAGGTCAATGCCAGCATCACTCAGGAACTCTATAGATTCGGCAGACTTGTTGCCATCTGTAACTCACCCAGCGACTGGGATGAGAAAAAGTGCGGCCCTGAATGGAACTTCAAGATCGCTGCTAATATAGCGGGATTGGGCGACTTCGGCCCGTCCGGATGCATCATAACAGAGAAAGGTCCTGCCGGAAGATTCGGCGCGGTACTAACTGATGTCAACCTGGCTCCTGACAGAGATTTTGGTTTCGGACATTCCGAGTCTCTTGGAACCACTCCTGAGATGTTTGAAGAATTCAAAAAATACATGATCGATTCATGTTACGAAGGTGAATGCAGCGACGAGCTTATCGCCTCATGCCCTGCCAATGCAATTACGAAAAACGGTATCAACAGAAAAATATGTCAGGCATACTGTAAGAATATCTTCACACATGTGCCGACTCCGGATCTCTGCGGCAAGTGCTATTTTGCAAAATAAGGAGACTCAATAAATGGGGAAATTAAGAAAAAGACTTCGGATATTCTTCAAAAAAGCAAAGCGTACCGAAGCTGATATCGAAGAACAGGTTTGGGAAATAGAGCATGCAAGTCCCATAGGTTTTCGTACCATCAAGACCGGGATATCTATATTCCTCTGCCTTCTTGTTTATATGTTCATAGAGCAATTCGGATTCACCGACACATCAAATGCATTCCTGGCATGCGTAACGGCTGTCATCTGCATGAAGGACTCTGTGGACGAATCTTTAAGGACGGGTGCCTTCAGACTTATCGGAACTTTTATCGGAGCAGCATCGGGCATGATATATATTTATATAGCCAGGACCCTTGATGAACCGATGTCCGACATGATCCTGCTGTCACTGTTCATAATCTTCGTAATCAGTCTGTGCAACTTATTCAAAAGTCCCGATGCCATCGTCATCTGCTGCGTGGTATTCCTCTTTGTGGCCATGGATCAGGCGGATGCAGAAATGGGACCTATCGTTCACAGCATCTATAGATTTACCGACACAGTGATCGGACTGGGAGTATCCTTCCTGGTCAACAGATTCATGTTCAATCCGGCCAAAAAACCTGACGTTCTAGATGACGATAATAACGACGATACAGACAACAAAAACAGAAAAACTGTGGAGTGATTTCCACAGTTTTTTGATTATATTCTTACTATGCTCTCATCAATTTGTACATCGCTTCCTTAAGTCCGTCTATGGAAAGTCTGTACATCGGGAATATCTTTTCTATCTCGATGAATGATTCGCTCATCCATGCAATGTTTTCTTCCTTCTCTTGTGGATGGAGCCATACGATATGATCATATTTTTCTCTTAATTTCTTGAACCACTTATCTTCCAGCTCGTATCTGGACATCTCGGCATCTCCCACCAGTATCACCTTGTAATCCTTGGATATATTTCTCAATACCCATTCAGTTCTCACCGTTTTGTTCGGATCAATGGATGGATCCTTGTACAGCTCAGCTTCAACACAATTGTGGAAATAATATATCTTAAGATCCGAAAATGTATTGGCCTTGTGCAGCGATTGAAACAACAGGCTGCAAAGCTGCTCATATGGCTGCATGGAGCCGCCTGAATCGATCAGCACCATAAGCTTCAGCCTGTTCCTTCTCGGCGGCTGCATCCTGATATCCAGGATCCCGCCCTGTCTGCACGTATTATCTATGGTTCCCCTTATGTCCAGCTCTTCCTCATTGGTATCCAGCTTTCGCGACAGTTCCCTCAAAAGGCGAAAAGCCATCTGGAACTGTCTTGATTCTATGGTCTGATCGGATCTCCAGTCTCTAAATCTTCGATCGTTTCTGGCATGGATCACAGACTTGCCGCCTGCACCCTGCATGGCAGCGCCACTTCCTGCGCCTCCTCCTGCAGCGATCCCTGTCAGCTTGCCGCTTGCCATTCCGGCGTCACCTGCCGCTGCAGATGAGCAGTCCTCAGCGTCCACCATAAATCTGGCATCCAGAGCATCAGCCAACGCCGCAGGCGTAAGCCTTTTCTTTTCCATATAGCCGGCAAAGACGCGCTGTGCCCTTTCCCTGTCGGAAGCGAGCCTTTGCATCTCTTCTGCAAGCTGCCGGGACGAAATGCTCTTGAAGTAGTGATAGAACAGTTCCTCGTACTTATCGAGGTCGGACTCGGTTTTGACAAGAAGCGCTCTGCTCAGCACGAAAAATCCGTTCAGCGTCTGTCCGTGGAGGCCCATCTCCATGCCTTCGATGAGGGATAGCCAGTCTTTGAGGGATACTTTGAATCCGCCTTGGCGAAGATGTATCAAAAACCCTAAAAACATTATCTGAGACCTCCGAAGCTTCCCTTCACTTCTTCCCTGTCTTCGTCTTTTTTGAGCAGGAAGCTGAGAAGCGGAAGATCACGTCTGAGATTATCTGTAGGAAGTCCTGAGAGCTGCAGCGCCTGTATCCAGTCCAAAAGCTCGCTGGTGCTCGGTTTTTTCTTAAGTTCGAAGTACTCGCGTACATAGAAGAAAGCGTCCATCGCCTGCTCCATCAGCGTCTCTTCGATATCGGGATAATGTGCCAGCACGATATCTCTCATCAGCTTTTCGTCAGGAAAATCTATGAAATGAAAAGCACACCTGCGAAGGAAAGCATCAGGCAGCTCTTTTTCTGCGTTGGATGTTATAATCACTATCGGATTATGTTTTGCCTTGATGGTCTCGTCCGTTTCCGGGATGTAGAATTCCATACGGTCCAGCTCCCAGAGAAGGTCGTTGGGAAATTCCAGGTCGGCTTTATCTATCTCGTCGATGAGCAAAACGCACTGCTTCTCTGAAGTGAAGGCTTCTCCTATCTTGCCCAGCTTGATATATCTCTTGACATCTTCGACTCCTTCGTTGCCCAGCTCACTGTCATAGAGCCTTTTTACCACGTCATACTGATAGAGGCCGTCCTGAGCCTTGGTGGTGGACTTGATGCTCCAGACTATGAGGTGCTTATCGAGAGCTTTGGCAATGGCTTCAGCCAGTGCTGTTTTGCCTGTGCCCGGCTCGCCCTTTACCAGCAGCGGCTTGTTCATCTTGATGGCGATGTTCATGGTAAGCATCAGATCGTCGTTGATGATGTAATCGTCTGTTCCTTTGAATTGATATATCATTTCAGTCATTATTTGCTTCTCCTTCTTCTATTGATCATGCTGTCTTGTACAAAACTCTTCCGGTGTTATCGATGCTACCGGCGACTCTTTGAAATCTTTGGTGTTTCTGGTGACGATAATGTCACAGCCTGCTGCTTCTGCGCATACGGACATCAGACAATCTTCAAAATCCGAAGCCCTTCTGCTGAGGGCTTCCATAAGGTCCTTTCTTCTGACGCCAACCAGCAGCAGTTCCTCCATCAAATCGTCCATGAGAAGATAAAGCTGATGAATGTCATTCATTGATCTGCCGGCTATATAAAATATATCGGTAATTGCCGATGCCAATATGCAGCCCTCGTGTTTGCCTCGCATACACAACTCAAGAACTTTTTCTGCATGGTCTGAAAATGGCTTCCTGTCGAGAAGGCAATCCAATATAACGTTAGTATCGATCATTATCTTCATATTTATCTCTTATCCTCATCTCTTTTATCTCTTTGTAATCCATCCCCTGCAGTTCTTCCGGAAGCTGCAGCATGCCTTTTAATGATCTAACGGTATTTACTCCGGGATTTACCAATACGGCTACTTTCTTACCGTTTTTCGTTATGATTATATCTTCATTCTGAACAAGTTCCAGATACTTCCCCATATTCAACTTGAATTCTGTGGCTGTTACGTTCATTATTGCACCTCCTTTTATTATATTTTAATCGATTTGCTATATTTATACAATATATTTCGTTCGATTTTATTTGTTGGTATTAAAAAACTCCGGGGTGGATATAATATCCCTCCGGAGTTTTTAATACTATCTAACCGAGAAGTCGGTCGATTATATGTTGATACAGATACGGTATCACTTCGAAATTATATTTCTTGTGAAGTCTTTCTGTATGCTTATGCAGATCCTTACCATAGCATCCTATAACGATTCCCGGTACTGAGAATTTCTTCATATCTTCAGTTGGGAGTGTCCAGAGCTGGTTTGCACCTACGATATTGCTGAACAGATAATCATAATCCTTACTTTCATCCAGAGCAGTGAAAGCCAAATCTGATACGCCGTAATAATCTTTGGTCTTGAGATTTTCATCGAATTCGCTCTTTGCAAATCCGATGAGATCGTCAACTGCTTCCAAAAGTCTTGCTGCTCTCTCCTCCGTCTTATCCGGCATTACATCAGGATAATAAGGCGGTATGAATGATATTATGATCATAGGTTGTTTTGCAGGGGCTGTTTCATATGCCAGCTTAACGATCTTGATCGTAACATCCTGCATCTCAACTCCCGGCTTCATTTCTTCCTTGATCAGATCTTTGATCGCCTGATCGAAATCGCCGTCATAGGCTTCTTTCGCTTCTTTGTACAGCTGGTCAAATGTCTTGACACAAGGTTCGCAATGGTACTTTGCGGCTGTGATACCGGTTTTATCGATATACGCCTTATGGCGTTCATCTACAAATTTAATTGTTTCTCTGAAGCTTTCCTCTGCAATGGCAGTGAGCTTCTTAACTGTCTGTTCAGGATCCAGACAAAGTGTTGCCAGTGTGTAATATGCTGCTGCATACATCGGTGTGGAACATGAATATGTGGTCTTCAGATCCATGCTCTTGAGTGCCACAGGAGGAACACCTATATCGCTGCCCACTGATTCAACAAAATCAGGATTCAGCTGCATCCTCTTGTATACTTCCATTGACATGAGAAGCGGATCGATCCCGAGGAAAGGTTCCTCTGAGTGGGTTGCAGAACCCACGAAGAAGAACATAGGCATCAGCTTACCCGCTGAACCATAGTGGATGTAATGGTTGGGGTCAGTTGCCTGATTTTCAACCATATAGCATTCCGGCATCAGCAGTGCTTCATACTCTACACCCTTTTCTTCTCTGAACTGGTTGAAGAACGGTACTGCTCTCAGCATACCTTCTGAATTTGTTTCTTCTCCGCAGACACCAACATAAAGCAGGTTGCCGTTTATGCCGCCTTCTTCAGAATAGTGACGAAGAAGTTCCAGTGAAAGAGCGTGGCCGATCTTCATGTCAGCTGTTCCTCTGCCGAAATACCACTCGCCGCTCTCATAGTCCTTGCGAGTTTCTTCATCCAAAGGCAGCTCATTGATGCGCTGTGTGATTTCCTTGATGTCATATGCTTCATTCTTCAGGTGACCGAATTCTTCAACGTCAACTACGTCGTAGTGGCCTACCAGAAGAATGACTTTCTTGCTTTCAGGACAGCATTCCAGATATGCAGTTACTATTCTTCTTCCCAGAACATCGTTTTCCAGCTCAACAAGCTTGACATTTTCCTTATGCTCTGCAAAATAAGGTATTTCATAAAGCATTTTTTCAAGCTCTACTGCACCCAGGTCTTCAGTTATTGTCCCTGATACACTTGGAACGGCTACCAGCCGTTCCAAGTCTTTATAAATTCTGTCTTTACTAATCACGATTCTATCTCCTAGAAAATATGATTATACGCTAACGTTTTTAACAGCATCAGCACCCTTCTTCTTGATGAAGATTTTAGTTCCTACGTAGATAGCAAGATACATTATTGCACATACAAGGATGCCAAGTCTTTCGCCAGGGTCTACCAGAGTAGCAACCAGCATCAGCATGAATGCGATGATACCCAGGATAGGAATCAGTGGGAATGCAGGAGTCTTGTACTTCAGATCTTCTACCTTACCGCCGTCAGCGATGTAACGTTTTCTGAATCTGTAGCAAGTAGCACAGATCACAGTGTACAGGAATATGTTTCCTCCGCCGATGAAGTAGAGGATAAACAGGTATACAGAGTCAGGTGCAACGAATTCTGCAACGATAGCAGCCATTCCGAACAGCATGCTGATAACCAGAGCTCTTACAGGAACGCCCTTAGCGTTTGTCTTAGCGAACCACTTAGGAGCCTGTCCGAACTTAGCCATTGACCACAGGTATCTTGAACATTCATATGTGAAGTAGTTACCTGAAGTCAGAGCTGATGACAGAACGATGAGGTTTACAACCAGAGCAGCACTATTGAGACCAGCATTTCTGAAGATGTAAACGAATGGTGAACCAAGAACGTCAGCCTGGTCAGCAGGAAGCAGTGCGCAAACGAGTGCGATACATACTAAAACTACTGCCAGCAGGATGATGATTGTCAGGTTGATGGCTCTTCCCATCTTGTTTTCATCCTTCAGTTCTCCTGCAGTTGAACCGATAACTTCGGTTCCTGCATAAGCATAGAATGATGTCAGGATACATCCGCACATTGCTAATAATGTAACCTTACCGCCGCCTGCGCTGTGGGATACTGCTGCGGCATCATATCCAAATCCGCCGAACAGCATAGCAGCACCAACGATAACGAATGCAGCTACCAGTAACAGCTTCAGAGTTGAAGCCCAGAATGAGATTTCACCAAACAGCTTAGCATCCAGCATGTTCAGTCCGAACAGCAGTGCTGCAAAGATGATGATCCACAGCCATGTTGGTGAGTTAGGAATGATGTCTCTCATCAGGATAGAACTTGCAACTACCTGTGCAGAAATAGTAGCAGCACCACCTACCCAGCCTACCCAGCCTACAGTCATACCGAGAGCCGGTCCGCCGAATTCTGTAGCGTATGCCTGCTGTGCGCCTGATACAGGCATTGCAGCTGACATTTCACCCAGACATGCAGTCATGAGCCATGCGATAACTCCACCGAGGATATAAAGGATGATTGCTCCCCAAGGACCTACTGTTGAAAGTACGTCACCGGAGCTCAGGAACAAACCTGTTCCCAGTGTTCCACCAACGCCGACCATAACAGCAGACTTTACAGGCATGCTTCTGTGTAAGCCTTCACTCTGCTGCATTACGCGTTCGACGCATGCAACTTTTTTTTCACTCATTTTGATTGACCTCCTTAAGGTTGAAAGTGAATACTTTAACGTTTGAATATTGTAATTGATTATTACGGACAAATTGATTATAACCGGCAGGTTCCTTAAAGTTGTTTGCCCAGCTTGTTATGGAGCACAGCCTTGGTGATCCCCAGCAATCTGCATGTTTCTGCCTCGTCACCGCCTGTCTCCTCCATGGTTCTTTTGATTTCATCCACTTCGAACCGATCAATGTATTCATTGAGATTCATACCGCTGGATACGAAATCCTGCCATTGTTTTTCTCTTTTCTCTTTGCTGTCATCATCATCGCGGAATCGCTGCTCCACGTCGGACAGTCTGATGGTATCTCCCTTGGCCGTATGGAATGCACCTTCGATAACATTGCGCAGTTCCCTGACATTGCCCGGCCATGAATACTCCTCAAAGCGCTGATACACTTCAGGATCAAACCCTTTTATGGATTTGTTGAATCTATTGTTGAAACGTTTCAGAAAATATTCCGAAAGCACCGGGATATCTTCAAGTCTTCCCGTTAAAGGCGGCAGAGATATCTGTATGGCTGACAGCCTGAAAAACAGGTCCGATCTTATCTTGTCCTGACGGATCAAATCTCTGGTCTTGCTGTTACAAGCTGCTATGATCCTGACATCAACATTGATGTCCTTGTTTCCGCCCACCTTACGTATACGCTTTTCTTCGATGGCTTTGAGGAGTTTGCTTTGTACAAACAGAGGCATTGAATCCAGTTCATCAAGAAAAAGTGTACCGCCATCGGCCTCCTCAAAAAGCCCTCGCTTTTTTTCAGCATCAGTGAAGGCGCCCTTTTCCGTTCCAAAAAGGATGCTCTCAAGCAATGTTTCCGGAAGTGCTCCGCAATTGACGTAGACAAATTCCTTGTCTTTTCTGTTGCCGGTATTGTGGATCACTCTAGCCAGGATCTCCTTACCTGTGCCCGTTGCTCCGGTAATGAATATGGATGCATCTATATTCCTAATCTTGGCAAATTTGCTTTTTATGGCACGCATCACATCCGATTCCCCGATAAAGTCTTCTTCTGTAACACGATGTACGTCAAATATCTCACGTTTTTCTTCTGTGCCCCGTACCAGAACGTCTTTCTCCGGATCATACCTGCACAGCTCTATGGCACCTGCCACCTTGCCTTTATTTCTGATACACATCGTATCGCTTATCTGTCTTACCACCTTGCCGCTGGCAGTGGTGAGTATATCTTCAACATCGAAGGATTCTATGCCGTATATTGAGGCATTCATCACGGAGCTTTCTTCTGTAGTCCTGTTTTCATACCACTGCAGTACTGTGGTTCCTCTTACTTCTTTAAAGTCCACTTCAAAGAAGTCCGCGTCGTTTATGCTGCAGTATTCGGTCCTGCCCTGTTCATCTACCACAAGGATCCCTCTGAAATCCGGGATGTACTTCATTACAGATCACCTCCCGGTCTGCCGTTCTTGCTTATTTTGTATCTGAGAAGCTGCTTTGATATGCCCAGTCTGGCAGCAGCCTCTGTCATAACGCCATTTGAACATTCCATGGCTGCAGTTATCAAAGTTCTCTGAAGTTCATCGGCTTCATTTTTCAACTTGGACGGATTGCGAAACGGCACCAGTTCATCCGGTGTTATTCCTTCCTCAAACATCTTTTCCATGATGTATTCAGGCATATCTTCTATGGTGATCATATCGCTTTCCGCAAAAGTAAAAGCACCTTCGATAACGTTTCTCAGCTCCCTCACATTTCCGGGCCAATCATAAAGTTTGAACAAAGCTTTGACATCTTCATCCATACCTTTGATATCACCGTCGGTTTTCTTATTGAAATAATCAATAAAGTGATCTGCCAGAAAGATGACGTCATTTCCTCTCTTGGACAATTCGGGAAGTGTCAGATATATGGCTGATATCCTATGAAAGAAGTCTGATTTCATCATCCCTCTGCTTATCAGTTCCGCAGGATCCTCATTGGTCGCTGCGATTATCCTCACATCCACATATTTCTCACGGGTATCACCGAGGCGTCTGACTTCTTTGGTCTCGATGGCACGAAGAAGCTTGACCTGCACTTGAGGCTTGAGAGAATTGATCTCATCCAGGAACAATGTACCGCCTGCTGCTATTTCAAACATTCCTTCCTTGTCTTCTGCTCCGGTGAAGCTTCCTTTCGTAGTTCCAAAAAGTATGCTCTCCGCCAAGCCTTCAGGTATGGTCCCGCAGTTCAATGATACGAATTTCTTGGAATACCTTCTGCTGTTGTTATGTATTGCCTGAGCCACCAGTTCTTTACCGGTCCCCGTTTTTCCATATATGAGAACAGATGAATCCGATATTGCGAAATTCTCTATCTTTGTTTTTATGTCCATGATGGATCTGTCAGCAGTTTTTATGCTGTCAATAGTATAGGTGGTGCCATTCTGACGATAGAGGATGTCCTCCTTATGTCTTAGGATATCCCTGACTCTTTCCTTCTCGTATACTATTGAAGAAAACTCAACTGCAGCTACCGATCGATCCCCTCTGAAAATCGGAAAGGCGCACCCCTTCTTTGTGAATCTCACTCCCTTATCGGTAGTCACATCCACTTCAAAGTAATCGATACCATCACCCTGGCGAGCTGCCGCAAGGGCAGGATATTCATCACCTGCATCTGTAAAAACGTCACTTATATGCCTACCCCGCCACTTATCCAGTTCAGTATCAAAGTACTGAACGTCACCAAGGTCTGCATATACGATAATCCCGTCCCGGTCAACGACCAGGAAGTCATCATAACCATTCTTATTAAGCATCCAAGACCTCACTTCATGAAGCTGTGCTTTTTGTGATGCTTTTCTCTATTTATCAGACGCAAAATTCATGCCAAGCAAAAAAAGCACTGTTTTCCAATAAATTCAGCGTTTTACAGTATACCACAAAGTTAAATTCATCTCTACATTTTTTTACAGTAAAAAACAATTATTTTACAAAAGCCTGTTTCAAGCCTTTTCCAACCGCAAAACCCCTTGATGCGGCACCTGACGGGAATAATAGAGCAATTGAATAACAGAGACAATAAAAGCCCAATTAAAAACGTCCGAAATCGTTGAGGTCACAACGTTTTCGGACGCAAGTCAGTGAAGAACAACCTTCGGTGCCTTTGAAGTCATCATCAAAAGTGTATTCACCAAATCAATTTAGCATATCCATAAATTCATCTCCGGTGATAGTTTCATTTTCATACAAGTACTGCGCTAATCTGTGTAACATTGTTTTATTTTCTGTAAGTATCTGTTTCGCCTTTTCATGCTGCTCTTTTACTAATTCAACTACTTGCCTATCTATTTCTGTCTGCGTCTGTGCAGAACATGCGAGAGATGTGTCTCCTCCCAAGTACTGATTATTTACAGTTTCCATCGCCACCATATCGAAATCCTCACTCATTCCATACCGGCTTATCATGGCTCTGGCTAATTTTGTTGCCTGTTCGATATCGTTTGATGCTCCCGTCGTTATACAGCCAACAGCAATTTCTTCTGCTGCTCTCCCTCCTGTATAAACAGCGATTTTGTTTTCCAACTCTTCCTTAGTCATCAAATAATGATTATCCTGCTCAACCTGCATCGTATAACCCAATGCTCCTGATGTCCTAGGTATTATAGTGATTTTCTGTACAGGAGCTGTATGACTCTGTTTGGCAGCAACCAACGCGTGCCCTATCTCATGATAGGCGACAATCATTTTTTCTTTATCTGTTATAACTGCATTCTTTTTCTGATAACCTGCTATTACTGTCTCAATGCTTTCTTCAAAGTCACTTTGATCAACAGTATTTCTTCCTTCTCGAACAGCGCGCAGTGCGGCTTCATTGACTATGTTAGCCAGTTCAGCACCTGAAGCACCTGAAGCCATCCTGGCAATCATATAAAAGTCAACGTTTGATGCAACTTTTACCTTTTTTGCATGAACTTTCAATATGGCTTCTCTGCCCTTAAGATCCGGAAGTTCAACAGGAACCCTTCTGTCAAAACGGCCCGGCCGTGTCAATGCAGGATCCAAAGATTCCGGTCTGTTGGTGGCTGCCAATATCATAACTCCTGTATTTCCTTCGAATCCATCCATTTCTGTGAGCAGCTGATTCAAAGTCTGCTCTCGTTCATCATTACCGCCAATTCTTCCTCCATCACGCTTTTTCCCTATAGTATCGATTTCGTCAATAAATACGATACAAGGCGCTTTCTCTTTGGCCTGCTTGAACAAGTCCCTAACTTTGGAAGCCCCCATGCCTACGAACATCTCAACGAATTCCGATCCCGATATGGAAAAGAACGGTACATTAGCTTCTCCTGCAACTGCCTTTGCAAGCATGGTTTTGCCTGTTCCGGGAGGACCTACCAAGAGTATTCCTTTCGGCATCGATGCTCCTATATCCGTGTACTTTTTAGGATCATGCAAATAGTCAACTACTTCGGATAAAGCTTCCTTTGCTTCATCTTCCCCTGCAACATCACTGAATTTAATGCCATCTGAAGATTGGACATATACTTTTGCATGGCTCTTTCCCATATTAAACATCATAGAAGGTCCCGAACCTGCAGATGATTGCATTTTCTTTGAAAGAACTTGTCCGATTAGGATAAAAATCAGGAGCGGCAATATCCAGCTCAAAAGAAACATGAGCGCAGGCGAGCTTTCCTTAACGATCTCACTGGAGAACTCAGCACCCGAGGCATAAAGCCTGTCTGTTAACTTTTCATCAGGCATCAGCCCTGTTTTGTATATTCTGGTCTCATCTTTATCTGTGAAGATGATTTGATTGTCCTGTATTTCCACCTTGCCTATGTTCTTCTTTTCGGTCATGGTCATAAATTTCCCGTAGTCAACTTCCTTGACCTGAGATTCTGCAATATATGGCATGGCTATCAGGTTGAAAATCATTATTGCCAGCAATACAGCTCCGTAATAAAACATCAATGGTTTTCTAGGCGTGTTTACTTTTTTCATATTATATCCTTTCCCCTAACAGCATTTAAGTGACCAGCTTATATTTTTCTTTACAATGAGGGCATGTAGCTACTATATTTCCTGCACCTCTGGGCACTCTAAGATACATATCACATCTTTCACACTTTTTATACTTGTGTGTTTTTCTTTCATGCCACATACGTTTTCTTATTCTTGTCATATGTCTTAGCTTATCTTTCTTTTTCAGATACAGGTTTCGCTCTCTCGTTCTTTTATCTATTCGTTTCGAGTAAAATCTAAATACCGTAATGAGAAAGAATATAATAGCTACATAGTACAGTCCCCACATTGACCTGAATCTTGATAGGATGAAAAGTATGATACTTATGCCAATAAACAGCTTTGACAATTCATCAGTACCATACCTGCCATACATAAACCGGTTATGCGCTGTAATTATTCTATTTATTAACCCCTTCATACATATCTCCTGAAAAATCAACTGTGAACTATGCTATCAGCAAAGAGTTCCGCACCTCGTATATCATCCTGGTCCGGATGAGATTCCCCTTCATTAAAGATCTCTCGCATGGCCGACTCTACTTTAGATGCTTCTTTCACAAATTGTTCTTGCTGACTAGCCTGCATCCTGCCCTGACAAAGGTACATTCCCATATATTCAACATCTTCATTTATCCATGCATACATGTTTTTTTCGATATTTTCTTTGTACCTTTCAGTAGGGTAAAATCCACATGTTGAGAAAAGTGCAATTTTTCCGCGCTCTATATTGCTTAGACATTCCATTACACTCAAGCTGCAGCTTTGGTTGTATACTGCGAATCCTACAAAGTAAACATCGCTCTCCGGAATTGCTTCAACATCATAAATATCGATCAATTCTTTTGCTTCACTTTCGATCGAGTCAAATATAGCACGTGCTATTTTCTCCGTATTCCCGGAGTTGGATTGATAAAGAACTACATATTTCATGTCACACCCCTCTTTCCCTCAAGATCCCTCTGTAAAAACGTATATATAACACAAATGAGGTGAGCATAAGCACAATATTTCCAATAATAATAATATCTGCGTGATTCACCGATACATTTGGGAATAAAATCAAAAATATCGATGATATGTATAAGGCAACAGTGCTTAGCTTACCATGCCATTTTGAGCTGTTTATAGAATCCTTTTTCTTCATGATCATATATCCAAGAACTAACATGACCAGTTCTTTTAATACGAAAACACCCAATAAGATGATCATGAGCTTGTATCTATTTGCCAAACATATAGCTACAGAAATCTGTGTCAACTTATCTGCTATCGGATCTATGATCTTGCCTAAATCTGATACCATATTACATTTTCTTGCAATGAATCCATCAGCAACGTCCGTTATCCCCGACAATATAATAATGGCCGCGGCAAACTGATAGTTTTTTTGATCTATATATAACCATACAAACAACGGTATCAACATAAGTCTTATGATCGTAAGCAGATTGGGTATTGTTAAAATCTGGTTTTTAGTAAATAAATTTTTCATTGCCGTTCCTCCATAACTGTCTGTTGTACTCATAGTGCCATTTAAACATACACTTAAAATCTAAACCGAAACAAAACTGTTCTATCTTTTTTTTGAATATCGTGTTACTATATATAAAATTTTCTTAGTGTTTCGTTCTAGTTTAGAATACAGAAGCATAATTGCTATGGAGGTACAAAATATGTTTCATATTCTAGTAGTTGATGATGACAAAAACACCCGCCGCCTTTTCCGTGCGGTTTTAGAGGCAGAAAACTATACAGTATTTACGGCACAAAATGGGTTGCAGGCATTAGAAATCATGGATAACAATCATATCGACCTTATAGTTTTAGATATAATGATGCCTGATATGGATGGGTATGAATTCACAAATACCCTCAGAGAAGTTCAAAACAATCTGCCTATCCTCATGGTTTCTGCAAAACAACTTCCGGAAGACAAGCATAAAGGTTTTCTTGTGGGAACAGATGATTATATGACAAAACCTGTTGATGAAGAGGAGATGCTTTTACGTATCAAAGCATTGCTGCGTCGAGCACAAATTGCTATAGAGCATAAAATCGTTATAGGCAGTGTGATCATTGATTATGATTCTATGACAGTAACAAAAGGAGACATCACACATGAATTGCCCCAAAAAGAATTCCTTCTTCTTTACAAATTACTGTCATATCCCGGAAAAATTTTCACGCGTATACAACTGATGGACGAAATATGGGGTGTAGAAAGTGAGACAGGTTGGGAAACTGTCACAGTGCATATCGGTCGATTAAGAAAGCGCTTCGAAGGATGGGATGAATTCTCTATTGAATCTGTCAGAGGACTTGGATATAAGGCGGTAAAAAACATATGAATAAAAAAGAACGAGAGCACCGTTTTGCTTTAACATTACTCTTTTCCTTTGTGGTATTAGGGCTCACTATCTTAACAACAGTTATAGCGGGATTAGCAGTTTATTTATTGATGAGCATAGGCATCATTTCAATTGAAGCAGAAGCCTTGCCACATGCTTTTAAAGTTCTGCTGCTCATCACAATAGTTTGTAATATTGTTGGATTCGTAGTAACTCTTGCTGTAAGCAGGTTTCCGCTAAGCCCAATAAACACTCTCATAAATAAAATGAACTGCCTGGCATCCGGAGACTTTAAAGCACGCATGCAATTTGGTTGGCCCATTACAAAACATTCATCATTTATGGAGCTTTCAGACAGCTTCAATAAAATGGCTACCGAGTTAGAAAACACAGAAGTTCTGAGAAGTGATTTTATTAACAATTTTTCTCATGAGTTCAAGACCCCCATTGTTTCCATTGCGGGCTTCACTAAACTTTTAAAACGAGGCAACCTAACGGATAAGCAAAAGCGTGAATACCTTGATGTCATCGAAGAAGAATCTATGCGGCTTTCTCAAATGGCTACCAATGTATTAAATCTAACTAAGGTAGAAAATCAAACAATATTAACAGAAGTTTCCAGCTTTAATCTATCTGAACAAATTCGTTCCTGTCTCTTATTACTGGAAACTAAGTGGTCAAAAAAGCATATTGAACTTGAAGTTGAATTTGGTGAATATATGATCACTGCTAATGAAGAGTTACTGAAACAGGTCTGGATAAATCTCATCGATAATGCGATAAAATTTTCCAACGATTACGGGACGCTTCACATAGATATAGCTGAACGGGACGACATCATAAACATTGCTATCACTAATACCGGTATTGCTATACCTGTAGAAAAGCAGAGTAAGATATTCAACAAATTCTACCAAGCAGATGAATCACATGCTACAGAAGGCAACGGTACCGGTCTTGCTATTGTCAGCCGTGTAGTAGATCTTCATGGAGGCATCGTTTCTGTAGAAAGCAAAAACAGCCATACCACATTCACGGTACAGCTGCCAAAATCAAGATGATCATATCACTATCTTTCAAACATTATAAGCTTATCAAATATCGCATATACATCCAAAACAGCAGATTGCCTACTGCAAGAAGGGAGCAAACTAACGCCGCTCTCTTCTTTTTCTTTTGGAACAATATGTATTATCATAGTATTACCTCAGAAAACCCGCAACAAACCACTGCCAGCGGTGCAGCTGTTATCACATCCAGCAACACATGCTGTTTCGTTAATACGGTGGAAATGACTATCATGACTGCCAGCAAGCATGCCGCGATTCTTACCCATACCAGCATATCACCGCAGCACAACGTAAAAATCAATACGATAAAACACATGGAACAATGCATGCTGGGCATACAATTCTTTCCCTTATAGTTGCCTTTCGTATATAACCATCCAACGATCTTATCGGACAGTTTTTCTGCAGTCGGCTGCGGTCTTTTAAAGCTGGTAGGATATGCCGCATAAATCAAAAGACTTATACAAATATCAAGTAAAATACTTATGATATATCGCATATACATTTGAGGAGAAGCAAAATACAGTATTATTGGAAAAATTGCTATTAACGGATACCAAAGACCATAGATAAATACCATTTGAGGAACAAAAGGAATCTTTTGATCTATCGGCAAAGCCGCATCATGTAAAGGTCGCTCTATCTTCTGTACAGCAAGGTACGTTATGATTTGAAAGGTTAGTAAGACAGCCTGAAACAAAATGAGTTTAATCAATGTATCCATACAATACACCCTCTTTGCATATCATCATCTACTCTGCTCAGTTTCTTCTTCAAGCTGCCTGTAAGCAACCTTTCCAACAAGTGTCTTAGGAAGTTCTGATCTGAATTCGATCTCTTCCGGTACTGCATACTGTGACACCCTTTCTCTACAGTTATGTAGTATTTCATCTTTGATCTTTTCTCCTGCTATTACCCCCGGTTTAAGTACAACAAATGCCTTTACCTTGTGCATCTTATATACATCAGTAATACCTATAGCACATGAATACAGAACGTCGGGATGGGCATCTATAGCATTTTCCACTTGAGATGGATAAACATTGTATCCGGATACGATTATGAGACGTTTTATCCTCTGTCTGAAATATACAAAACCGTCTTCATCGATAACACCCAAATCACCGGTATGCAGCCATATTCGTCCGTCGCCATGCTCTCTCAAGGTTTCTGCAGTTTCTTCCGGAGCGTCCAGATATCCTTTCATTACTGTAGGTCCGCTTATACATATCTCACCTTCTTCACCACATGGAACCTGCTCATTAGTTCCCGGCTTGACGATTTTATAATACATATCGGGATACGGCACCCCTATACTACCCTCTTTGAAAAAGCTGTGAGGTGTTAGGCAGCTCGCAGTAACGCATTCGGTAGTGCCATATCCTTCACGAATCTGAATGCCTGCATTATGCTCTGAAAGAAACTTGTCCACCTTTTTCTTCAGCTCGGGAGACAGTGAGTCTCCTCCGCAGAATACACCTCTAAGGAATGACATATCAAACCCATCGAGACCTTCCGTCATGAGCAATGCCTCAAACAGTGTAGGCACACCCGGAATAACATTAGGCTTTTCTTTCTTTATGATATCGGCATACGTTTTTATTGAGAATTTAGGCACCAATACGCATGTCCCCCCAAAGACTAAAGGAGTATGGATGCCGATACCCAGACCAAACCCATGGAACAGTGGCATTATAGAAAGCATTCGCAAACCTTCCAGGGAGAATTTAGCAGCCTCCCCTGTTTGAATTGCAAGCGCGTTCAGATTCATGTTTGTGAGCTGTATCCCCTTCATTGTTCCCGTAGTTCCTCCGCTGAAGAGGATGACAGCCACATCGTCATATTTAGGAAAATCCATATCTAAAACATGACTGTCCTTTCCATTTTTTATAAACCTTTTCCAACTTATTGCATTGTCTTCTTTCAGCGGCTTTTTATATTTATCTTTCACTGTTAAGGGGTATACGAAATTGATCGGCACAGGAAGCTCATCTTTTATCTGCGCTACAACGATCCTGACAGCCCCATTAGCTGCAACTGCCTTCTGAACTTTTTCATAAAACATATCAAGTGTAATTATCGCTTTGCTTGATGTATTACTTACAAAAAACTCTATTTCCTTTTGTGCGGAAAGAGGATGTATCATAACAGGAACCGCTCCGATCCTGTTCAAAGCATAGAAGCTATCGACAGCCTGAGGAGTATTTGGCATGCAAATGGTCACTCTGTCACCCTTACCTATACCCTCCGCCAGAAAGGCGGCAGCAGTTTTTTCTATCTTCGCTATGAATTCTTTATAAGTTGTTTTCTTTCCTTGAAACTGATAGGCTACAGCCTTTGGATCTTTTTCAGCGGCCTTATATATCTGCTCCACCATAGATGTATTAGGATAATTCAATACAGTCATACTACTCTCCACTTAATACTATTGTGCCAACTCATTTCTTATAGGCAATTCCAATTGTTCCGGATCCTGAAGTATTTCTCCCAACATTTTTATTGAACGAGCAAAATAAAACCCATCCGCGATCCGCTCGTCTGCAGTAGCACCTATATTCACCACATCTCTGATCTGAATATTTCCGTCATCATCCACGACAGGCGACTTATGTATTTTACCAATTGTAATTACTATTGAATTCGTTCCATAATCATTCAAGTGATGGTATGCAGCATCACATTGGATGCTCCCAAGATTGGAAAGAAGCACTGTGGCATAATTGCTGTCACCCTTGCATATGCTTTCCGGCATCCATCCATGGAAATCCAGAAATCTAAAAAAGCACATTCCAAGTCTCATGAGCCATCTTGGAGCTTTTTTTAATTTTTTTAAAAGGTCATTTATATCATTACCGGCATTTTTACGTACATGTTCCACATCACCAATGATTTTTCGGCACATTTCATCAAGAGTGGTATCACCATCTATTTCAGTTACCATTAATGATTCTTCAGCATTATCAGCAAATTCTCTTCTTGCAACAAATGCCAGCGTCATCTTATTTCTTCTGTATAATCGCTTGCCTGCAACAAAATAATTCAAACGTGGTCTATGGTAAATGGTTTTAGCTATAGCAGTTGCAAACACATGGAAAATAGTAGTTTTATACTGGGTTTCATAATCATTTCTTTTTTTCAGATATGTCACCAGTTCCGTAACATCTATTTCTTCCTCTATGTAAACTTCTGCTTCAGATCGATTTGGCATAAGGTACGGCATTATATAATGGAATCCATCTATTTCTTTAAGATGCATACCGTCCTTTCTGTCAGTAAACTTCTTTCCCATACTGTTACCTGCCTTTCCGCCCCGTTTAGGGAAATATAGCCTCCTTTTCTAAACTGAATCGAAACAATAAAAAAGCATTAAACGATTTATGTTTAATGCTAATATCCCTTGACCGATGGTTATCTATCATTGTTCTCAAATCACCTGATCCGGCAGCTTGCATCGATCCCCTTTGCACTCACAGCACTTGAGCCCTGCTCCGCAGCCCTTGCCGCAGTATACCCTTGCCACAGCCGCCGCAATAAATCCTGCGAAAGCACTTCCGAGGGCGCCCATCTTTGCTGCTGAGATCGTAGACGGATCTACATATGCACTTTCGGAAACGAACAATGCTACAGTAAGTCCTATACCTCCGATGATTGCCACCAGTCCGGCATCGGAAAGCTGCATTCCGTCGGGCAGGCTGAATTTCAGCTTTGTAGCCAGGAAAGTCATTGAGAAAATGCCTATAGCTTTTCCTATTATCAAAGACAACATAATTATAAGCGAAAGCTCAGAGACATTTGTGAACACCACGCCTGCAGCAGTGAATCCGAAAAAGAAGATCCCGAAATCCACGATCGGAGAAACTCTTTTTTCGAAATTATGAAGTGCAGTTTCTACCGGCAGGAATGGGATTATGAATACCAGTGCCAATGCAGCATGAAGACCTGCAGAATACATACCGAACCAGCTTATTGTTCCGCATAAAAGTATATACGGCAGGAACGACTTCACTTTGCATTTTCTCAAGATGAAAGCCATGAGCATGGCCGCCGGTATCAGAAGGAGCCATACCGGAACGAAAGGTTTTTCCGGCGATGGATAGAACACTGCTATTATAACAAGACCTATAGCATCGTCCACTACCGCCAAAAGCAGCAAGAACTTTATGGCCGGATGTTCAGGTCCGAAAATCAGCTTTGCCACAAGCCAGGAAAGAGCGATATCAGTAGCTGTGCATATCCCCCATCCGCTTGAAAAATCAGGGCTTCCGAAAACTGCATTCAATATGAAAAAAATTATTATGGGACCTGCAACGCCTCCGACAGTCGCCATCAAAGGTGTAACAGCCTTCTTCGGCGGATTGAGAGGACCGTTTTTTCTCATGCTATGTACGATTTCTACTCCCGCAATAGCAAAGAAGAATACCATGAAAATATCGTTCACCAGCCAGTGAAGGCTGATTTCTTCGCCAAAGATCGGTGTATGTACGATATGATGGTATGTATCCGGTGCTGCGTTGGCCATTATCAGCGCAGCGACGACACCCAGTATGAGTGGCACTGAATAAGTTCTGCATTTTTGCACTATTGCTTTCATGTTCCCGGCTCCTTTCATGTTAATGTGGAGTATGATGGTACAGTTTATCTTGATATAACTGTACCATTTTTGTCAGAATTGTGCAATAGTTTTATTGCAATAAAATAGGAGACCTCTTTTTTAAGGTCTCCCAACACCTGCAAGTATTATTTGAGCAGCGGAACTCCGGCATAAGAAACTTTATCAACTACAAAGTGTTCTTCAGTAAGCTTAAACCACTAAGCTCAGGATATCTTCCTTAGGTCTTGCTCCGATCGCTCTGTTGATGATCTTTCCGTCCTTCATTACTACCAGCGCCGGAACGCTCAGTACGCCGAATCTGTCAGCCAGTTCTTTCTGATCTTCGATATCAACTTTACCGACCTTGATGTCTTCACGCTCGTTTGCGATCTCTTCCATAGCAGGAGCCACCATACGGCAAGGTCCGCACCATGGTGCATAGAAGTCCAGCAGCACCGGCTGTTTTGATTCCATTACTTCTCTTTCAAAATTGTCTTTGTTTATATTAAGTACGCTTTTCATTTTCATATCCTCCTTGTTGATTCATATATGATAAGTTTGATGTTTCGTTTGTTCTTGAGGATATTATACTATATTGGTATACATTAAGCAATACTTTTTTTGTCCAGATTAAAATTTACCTCGAATTAGAGGCAATTATCCAAATAAGATCTTTGCTGTTTTTTCTAATTCTCTTCTTTCGTTCGAATCATCGTACGAAGCTTCTCTATCATGTACGCCTTTTATTATATCGATACTGAATAACCCGTCCTGATTGCAATAGAACAGTATCTTCCTTACTCCGCTTATCTTGAAGCGACACTCCGCGTTCCCTTCAGGATACAGTTTTATCATCTGTATATTATCTCCCGAAACGGCTGCAACGAAAGATATGTAATGCGTCTTTGTCATATCATGTTCTATACGGATATAGTACTCGTCTTCAACTTTCTCGATGAGTATGATATGGTTCTCGTCGGTTTCCTCTGCCTGGCATGGTGAGAGCTGTACGCCGTGGCACTGGATCACAGCTTCACCCATGCAGTGGATTATGTTCCCACAAACCGGGCATACATAAAACTTTGATCGCATCATATTGGCGGATATGTTGACGTTCTTCACAGCATTTCCCGAGAGCAGTTCGGTGACGGATATGCCAAACACCTTGGCTATCGGTTCCAGTAACGATATGTCCGGATAGCCTTTCGCTGTTTCCCATTTCGATATGGTTTTATCTGAAACGCATAATTTCTCGGCAAGTTCTGCCTGGGTCATGTTGTGCTTTTCTCTAAGTTCCTTGATAACTGTTCCGGTAACATACGAATCCATCTTTTCCTACCTCCTTGTATGAGTATATCATACATTGGAAAT
>CAYTVH010000012.1:0-12242 GCA_964441805.1 uncultured Oscillospiraceae bacterium
GCCCACAGTGGGGTGCAGGCGGATACGCTCCATATGCTGTCCTTAACTGGCTGAACCCTCTCATCTCCATCTTCTACGGATTCACAGGAATCTCAATGGTAGAAATGACTGATGCTGAATATGAGGCTGTTCTGGAAGCTAGAGAAGCTGAAAAGGCTGCAGCTGCTAAGGCTATGGAAGCTTAATCAACTGATTTATTATTACACTTATTAAATAAACACCTAAAGGATGAAGCGGTATGCATCGATGCATACCGCTTCATTTTTAATTTAACTATTGAATTGTCAACTCTTCATTTTTTTGATATTATAATATACATCGTATTAGTACATAATTCAATAGGAGGTAAATATGGCTTTTAGAGGCAGAGGATTTAGAGGAGACAAAAGGAAGCTTTTCAGCGGAATAATGTGTATTTTCTTTGCAGGAGTTTTCTGTTGGCTCGGCATCGTTCATGGTTTCACCATCAGCAAAATCGTATTTGGAGGACTTTTGCTTTATTTTGGCATAGCAAACATAAGACTCGCCATAAGGTAAGCTTTGCCTTTTGCAACACTTCATATTATCAGTGGGGATTTTAAAATGAATAAGCTTAAAGAAATGATGAAGGACAGCACTTTTGTCAGGGGCAGTTTTTTTATAGTCTTCAACGCTTTCCTTCTCTATGTATTGTTTTCACTCATAAAAAATATCGGTTGGGTCACAGGGGTGTTGGCGCATGGGCTAAATTTGCTTGTGGAGGCGTTTTGGCCTCTTATCATAGGCTTGATACTGGCTTATTTGCTTAACCCGCTCTCCGAGTTCATAGATAATAAACTGGTCAATAGGCTGGTCAAGATCCCTGAGGATCCCATAAAGGCAGAGAGAAGAAGCAATCTCAGCCACTTCATCAGCGTTCTACTTACCATAATACTGGTTATCATTGCCGTAATAGCTATCATATACGGCTTCGCTGTCTTGTTGATCGGCAAAGTTATATTCAACGATCTCTCTTCTCTGATGGATGCATTCAAAGCTGCAGTCATAAGCTATGAAGATGCTTTTAGGAACTGGATAGCCACAAATGTTCCTGACGGCATGATATCTGAGAAGCTTGGTGATTTGGCAACTTTCATCATGGGTTGGATCAGCGACAACATCAGCGTATCTTCGGTGATAACTACTTTCACCAATATTGGAGGAAGTGTCATCGATATCGTTATCGGAATAATCATTTCCATATACCTTATGAAGGACAAGAAGTTCTTCCTTGGGCTCTGGAGAAAGTTCCTTCATCTGGCATTGCCGCAGAAAGGCAACGCTGTTATTACCGAAACTCTCAATGAAGTAAATGGCGTTCTTTCCAAATTCATAAGAGGAGCACTGCTTGATGCTCTTATCATCGCCATACTATCTTCAATAGGACTTTCCATCATGGGGTTGGAAGCAGCTGTGTTTATCGGTATTTTCGCCGGTATCTGCAATGTGATCCCTTATTTCGGACCTGTTATCGGTATGATTCCTGCTTTCCTTATGGGATTGTTCACCGAAGGGTTCTGGGAAGGAGCTTTGGCGGTCATCATATTGTTTGTCATACAACAGATCGATGCCAATCTCATCTATCCTAAGATCGTTGGCTCATCCACAGGGCTCCATCCACTTATGGTTTTGCTTGCTGTAAGTGTTTTCGGCTACTTCGGCGGGATCTTGGGAATGCTCCTTGCAGTACCTATTGCCGGCATCCTGCAGGTATTCATCGTTAGGTGGGCAACAAGCAAGGAAAAGAAACTCGTAGAAAAAGAGCAAAGTTCTGTATAATTAAATAGCGGAAGGCTGCTGACAGCTTTCCGCTTTATTTTTTTATCTATTATTCTTCCCAGGCTTTAGCAACTGCTTCTGCCACCACATCTGCCGCACCGGGATAAAATGCGCTTGGTATGATATAGTCGGCCGCAAGCTCATCTTCTTTGATGATCCCTGCCAATGCAAATGCTGCAGCTGTCTTCATCTCTTCAGTTATCCTCTTGGCTCTTGCCGCCAGGGCACCTTTGAACAACCCCGGGAATATGAGCACATTGTTGATCTGATTGGGATAATCCGACCTTCCTGTACCCACAACTGCTGCACCGGCTTCTTTTGCAAGATCAGGCAGTATTTCCGGTTCAGGATTTGCCATTGCAAATATTATAGGATCAGAATTCATCGACTTTACCATGTCCTTCGTAAGCACTTTCGCTGCCGATACTCCTATAAACAGATCGCTGCCTTTCACAGCGTCTGCCAGGCTTCCGGTGATGCCGTCTTTGTTGGTCACTGCAGCAAGACGCCTTTTTGCCTCGTTGAGGTCGCTTCGTTCTTCTGTAAGGATCCCCTTGCTGTCGCATGCTACGATATCCTTTATCCCCAGATTCATAAGCATTTTAGCTATGGCAGTTCCTGCCGCACCTGCACCATTGATAACAGCCTTCATGGACTCAAAGCGCCTGCCGGTAAACTTGGCAGCATTGATCACTGCCGCAGAAACCACAACAGCTGTACCGTGCTGGTCATCATGGAACACAGGTATATCCACTGCCGCCTGAAGCTTTTCTTCGATTTCAAAGCATCTCGGTGCAGAAATATCCTCCAAGTTGATTCCGCCTAAAGTAGGCGCAATATTCTTTACGATATTGACGATCTCATCAACATCCTGTGTTTCAAGGCAAATAGGGAACGCATCGATCCCTGCGAACTCTTTGAACAATAGAGATTTACCATCCATTACAGGAATGGATGCCAGCCCGCCTATGTTTCCAAGACCTAAAACAGCTGATCCGTCCGACACTACAGCTACTATATTTGATTTGTTAGTATACTTATAAACATCTTCAGGGTTTTCATGGATCTTTCTGCAAGGTTCTGCAACACCGGGAGTGTACGCAGTGGAAAGGTCGTCCTTCGTCTCAACTTTCACCTTGCTGACAACAGCCATCTTCCCCTTATTTTCTTCATGCATCTTTAGCGATGCTTCGTAATAATCCATTTTAGCCTCTGATTTCTCGCTTATTTAGCAGGTTTCCAAGAACTCTTGAGTCCTACGATCTTGTTGAATACTTTTTCTTCGTCTGTAGTCAGTTTTTCGTCGGCGATGTAATATCCCTTTCTGAAGAACTGGTATCTTTCGCCCGGCTTCGCTTCCGCGATCATAGGCTCTACATATCCTACAGTTTCAACTACAGATTCAGGGTTCATGATCTGTTCACCGTTTTCGTCATCGATCATCAGATGATCGTAGTTTCTGATCTTTATTTCAACAGCAGTCTTGGCGTCTACCCAATGGATAGTGCCCTTCACCTTGCGTCCTTCAAATCCGCTGCCGCTTCTTGTCTCAGGATCATATGTGCAGTGAAGTTCCTTGATGCTGCCATCTTCATTCTTGATCACTTCGTTGCATGTGATGAAATACGCTCCTTTGAATCGCACTTCGTTTCCCGGGAACAGTCTGAAATACTTCTTCACAGGCACTTCCATGAAGTCATCGCCGTCAACGTAAAGTTCACGGCTGAATGGCACCATTCTGTTGCCCATTTCAGGAACTTCTCTATTGTTTTCGATTTCCATTTCTTCGGTCATATCTTCAGGATAGTTTGTTATTACGACCTTGATAGGATTTTCGATGACATTTCTGCTGGCAACCTTGTTCTTAAGATCTTCTCTAACGCAATGTTCAAGAAGACCGACATCTACCATGCTGTTGGCTTTAGCTACACCGATCCTTTCGCAGAAATCCCTCACTGCTTCAGGAGTATAACCTCTTCTTCTGATACCGGCGATGGTAGGCATTCTAGGATCGTCCCATCCGTCAACAACACCGTCATCAACCATCTTCTTCAGGTATCTCTTACTCATCACAGTGTTTGTAAGATTAAGTCTTGCAAATTCTATCTGTTGAGGAGGAGTAGGCCATTTGCCAACTTCTCTGAGCACCCAGTCATAAAGAGGTCTGTGATCTTCAAACTCCAAAGTGCAGATGGAATGGGTTATTCCTTCGATAGCATCTTCTATAGGATGGGCAAAGTCATACATAGGGTAAATGCACCACTTGTCACCTGTGTTGTGATGTTCGGCATGAGCTATTCTGTATATAACAGGATCTCTCATGTTCATATTAGGAGATGCCATGTCTATCTTCGCTCTCAGAACCTTTTCACCATCGGCGTACTTGCCATCTCTCATTTCTTCGAAAAGCTGCAGGTTTTCTTCTACGCTTCTGTTTCTGTAAGGGCTTTCCTTGCCGGGCTCTTTGAGTGTTCCTCTGTATTCTCTGATCTGGTCCGCATTGAGATCACAAACATATGCCTTGCCGTCCTTGATCAAAGTAACAGCACATTCATACATTTCATCAAAGTAATCTGATGCCCAAAGCCTGTGTTCCCATTCAAAACCCAGCCATCTTACATCTGCTTCGATGGAATTCACATATTCCATATCCTCTTTGACAGGATTTGTATCATCGTATCTTAAATTGCACTTGCCCCCATACTTCTGTGCCGTTGTGAAGTTGAGGCAAATGGATTTGGCATGTCCTATATGAAGGTATCCATTGGGCTCAGGCGGAAATCTTGTATGGACTTTATCTCCGTATTTTTGAGCTTCAAGATCCTTATCTATGATGTTGTGAATAAAGTTGTTAATTTCAGCCATAGTAACCCTCCATATATGGTGTATTTTTCGCATTTTGGTATTGGATATGCGTCTGTTCTTAGTTATAACATGCAAGTTTCAATGAACTCTACCTTGCGGCAACGCCGTTTCAACAGATGAGTTCATTATATCAAAACACTGCATATGTTTGCAATAAAAAAGGACCCGGAAATCCGAGTCCTTTATCGCGATATGTATCATTTATCTTTCTACGATAACAGTTGTTCCCTGTCCGCCGCCGATACACAGAGTAGCCATACCGGTCTTGGAATCTCTCTTGATCATTTCGTGGATCAGAGTAACCAGGATTCTGGCACCGGATGCTCCGATTGGGTGACCCAGAGCGATAGCTCCACCGTTAACGTTAACCTTTTCCATATCGAATCCCAGGTCCTTAGCTACTGCTACTGACTGAGCTGCGAAAGCTTCGTTAGCTTCGATCAGGTCGATCTGGTCGATTGTCAGGCCGGCCTTATCCATTGCCTTCTGGCAAGCAGGAACAGGACCGATACCCATGATAGCAGGGTCAACGCCGGCTGATGCATATGACTTGATTGTGCAAAGAGGAGTGATTCCCAGTTCGTCAGCCTTTTCCTTTGACATAACAACGAGAGCTGCTGCTGCATCGTTGATACCTGAAGCGTTAGCTGCAGTTACGATACCGTCTTTCTTGAATGCAGGTCTCAGCTTAGCGATACCTTCAGCTGTTACGCCTTCCTTTGGATATTCGTCAGTATCGAATACCTTAGGATCGCCCTTTCTCTGAGGGATTTCTACAGGAACGATTTCATCCTTGAACTTACCGGCTGCGATAGCTGCGCAAGCCTTCTGCTGTGAAGAAGCTGCGAAAGCATCCAGTTCTTCTCTTGTCAGTCCCCACTGTTCACATACGTTTTCAGCAGTGATTCCCATGTGATAGTTGTTGAATGCGCAAGTCAGACCATCATTAGTCATCATGTCGATGATCTTATTGTCGTTCATTCTTGCTCCCCATCTTCCTGTTGGGAGGCAGTATCCTGAAGCTGACATATTTTCAGTACCACCGGCGATAACGATATCAGCGTCTCCGGCCTTGATCATCTGAGCTGCCAGAGAAACTGTTCTCAGACCTGAACCGCAAACTTTGTTTAATGTCATAGCTGGAACTTCCTTAGGGATTCCGGCATCCATAGCAGCCTGTCTGGCAACGTTCTGTCCCAGGCCGCCCTGCAGTACGCATCCGTACAGAACTTCGTCGATAGCAGCAGGATCGATACCGGCTCTGTTGATCGCTTCCTTGATAGCGATAGCGCCCAGTGTTCTTGCAGCAGTGCCCTTCAGTGTTCCGCCGAAGCTTCCAAGTGGTGTTCTTACAGCACTTGCGATTACAACATCTCTCATAATTAATTTCCTCCTTAAAATATGTTAACTTTTAACATTGCAAAATGTTTAAACAAATTAAAAACTACTTGAATACGCCGATGTACTTTTCGAGAAGTTTCACAGGTTTATATGACAGCTTAGCCTTTCTCAAGTTAGGGATGCCCATATCCTCTTCCCTGTTGATATATTTGGCCTTGGCAGCAACGTTCTTACAGAACTCATTGTTGATTGCTTGATAAAGCCCTCTGTACTCCACGTTGGCTTTTTCCACATGCTCGGTTATGGTTTTCTTCCCCAGCTTGCCGCCTATGGCGATGGCCTGGATCTTATCATCTATGAGAATGGCTCCTGCACTGTATCCTACTGCTTCAATATTATGAAACACGTCCTCCATGGCCTGTTCTTCCATCTTGAGCATTTCCATTTCATGAGCCGGGACTTCTTTTCGTCTGTTGAAGTCAGCTATGAATCTCATGGCATCATCAGCCATATCGGATGTCATCTCAACATATTCGTACTCGTAAGTCTTCTTGAAGTAGTTGAGATGATTCTTTTTGCCGTGGAATGCCTTACCCTTCAGGTCGATCAGCTCCTGAGTGAGGTAGATGTAGTCATAATTGGGTCTGTCATCGATAAAGTGCATTTCAGGAACAGCTTCCTTGATTATCTCCATCATATGGAAAGGCACAAGTCTCAAACTAAAAGGCTGCCCTTTCTTCTCAAAGAATTCCTTGGCTTTGTATATGGTTTCCCTTAAGGATTCCTTATGGTATTCTCCTGTGGATGTGAGCGGCGGAAACATGAACGGCAGCTCTATGCCTTCTTCAAGTTCCAGATGGCTTATCCCGGAAATACACATATAGTCTCCAACCATATCCCAGCTGAATTTGTTGATGTCTCTCCACATGTACTGAGCGGAAAAGGAGAGACCCGATGTCTTATATTCATACCCATTCAGATACTTGTCTAATATCTCTCTGTTGTCGATGGATATCTCATTGTCAAACATGTACATTTAAGTATTATCTCCGATCCCTTTTTTCGCTATTTTACTATTGCTGAAACAGCCTTGAACCCATCTGCTTTGGAGCCTCTGAGGATCTCATACAATATGGATTCATATGTGGTGATGTTTGCGCCGGCTTCACCCATTCTGGCGATGGCCCAAGCCTTATCTTCTTCGCTTCTTGACGAGATGCAGTCTACCGCCAGGTATACGTTGTATCCTGCTTCCATCAGCTGCAGCACAGTCTGCTGTACGCAGATATGTGCTTCGATACCACATACGATTATATCCTTTTTGCCGAGAGCTTCAAGTCTTGATACGAATTCCTCTGTAGCCATGCAGCTGAAAGTAACTTTTTCAACATGCTCGAAATCTCCCAGCGCTTCTGCAATGGCCGGAACGGTTTCTCCGATCCCCTTAGTATACTGCTGAGTAACGATCCCCGGTATACCGAGGGCGTCCATTCCTTTGAGCAGTTTCACGGTCTGAGCCTCCAGAAGCTCTGTCCGGCTCATTACCGGCATAAGTTTTTCCTGAAAATCTATAGCAACAAACGCTGCGTTTTCTCTTACGATCATGCTCACTGATCTATCCTCCATTCACTGATTTTATCTGCAAGTTTATAGTCTGTAAGGTCCCTCTGAAGAGGTGTTATGGATGCATATCCGTCCTGCATGGCAATAACGTCGATCGTATCAGGCAAGCCTTCATAGACTACAGGCTCTCCGCCATAACGATAAGCTGTGGTTCCGTCTTCCATTTCTATGGGAACGAAGAAGTCGTCGTATTCTCTGTTGCCCAGAGTAGTGAACTTAAGACCCTTTATCTCTTCCCACGGAAGATTAGGGGTGTTGATGTTCAGCACCGTATCGGGAGACATCTTATCGTATGCCTTTTGCACTGCCTCGACCGCCAGATGACATGCATATTCAAAGTGCTCCGCTTCATGACTGTTGACCGATACGGCAACTGACGGGTATCCGCATATGCTGCCTTCTATGGCCGCCGATACTGTTCCCGAATACAGTGTATCCGTTCCCAGATTTCCTCCATGGTTTATGCCGGAAAACACCATATCTATCTCGATGTCCTTCTGCTCCAGGATTTTAGCACCGATCTTGACACAGTCAGCAGGTGTCCCTGAGATCTTTATTGCCAGTTTTGCTCCTTCAAATTCCGTTTCCTCTACGAATATGGGTTTTGAAACGGTTATCCCGTGACCGCTGGCACTTCTCTGACTTTCCGGAGCACAGACATATACGTCTGCAACTTTTGAAAGCGCCATTACCAGTTCATGTATCCCTCTAGCCTGTATACCGTCGTCATTGGCGACCAAGATATTCATAAGTTTATACCTCATTTGTTATAGTAGCATTTAATTATACCACAAATTTGTTCAGTCGCCCAGTATTTTTCCTATGGAATCGTTTATTATCAATGTTGCCTGGCTGTCGTATCCTGTTTCAGACTTGTTGATGAGGATCAGATCCTTGCCTTTGAAGTAATTTATCAGCCCCGCTGCAGGATACACCACCAGCGATGTCCCTCCTACTATGAGCGTATCCGCCTCACTTATGGCCTTTACGGCACCCATCACCACTGCATCATCGAGAGGTTCTTCATAAAGAACAACGTCAGGCTTCACAAGACCTCCGCACTTTGCACAGTAAGGGATGCCCTTTGTACAGTTTTCTTCATCCATGATATAGTCCAGATCATATTCAGCACCGCAGTCCATGCAAATATTACGAAGAACAGAACCGTGAAGTTCATACACGGTCCTGCTTCCTGCCTTTTGATGGAGCCCATCGATGTTCTGGGTGACCACCGCTGTGAGCTTTCCTTCTGCTTCCAGCTCCGCCAGTGCGATATGAGCTTTGTTGGGCTGTGCGTTGGGATATATCAGGTTCTTTTTATAGTAATCATAGAATTTCTCCGTATGATTCATGAAAAAAGTTCTGGACAGCATGTGCTCAGGCGAATAGCCATAATCGTTCATCGCCTTGTAAAGGCCTGCCTCCGATCTGAAGTCGGGAATGTTTGACTCTGTACTTACGCCCGCGCCTCCAAAAAACACTACTTTTTCACTTCTATCCAATACTTCTTTTACTCTAATATCCATAGAATCTCCTTGTTTGAAACTAATTTACAATCAGATTCGCCGATCCTATTCGGCGGACTACTTAAAAATGTCAAAAACGTCAGCGATAGTGTCCGCTTTATCGCTAGGCGCTGGGAAAGTATGGTCTGAGTACATTTGCCACGTTTACAAGCGGCATTGTCTGCAGCCATACATGTCCCGGACCGGTAATAACAGTATTGAATAAGCCTTCTCCTCCAAGGAGCATATTTTTCATGCCCGGAACCTTCTGTATTTCCATGTTGCATGAAGCTGACATTGCAGCCAAATGTCCGGTGTCAACGATGATCTGCTGTCCTGCTTTCAGCTCATATTCCACCACATGACCGTCGAATTCTCCGAACATGATACCGTTGCCGCTTATTCTCTGCATGATGAAGCCTTCTCCGCCAAAGAAACCTGCGCCCAGCTTTTTGTTGAGATGCACCGAAAGCTGCACGCCTTCTTCTGCAGCAAGGAATACTCCTTTCTGGCATAAGATTTCATTTCCCGGCGAGATCTCAAAAGCTCTTATCGATCCCGGAAAGCTTGATGCAAATGCGATGAGGCCTTTTCCGCCCTGAGCTGTATATCTGTTCTGGAACAGTGCTTCTCCTGCAAACATTCTGCCAAGGGCTTTCTTGGCGCCGCCGTTGCTTCCTGTTTCCATCAACATATTAGGTGACATCCATGCCATGCTGCCGCCTTCATTTATCATAGCCTCGTCTGCTTCCAACTGACAGATAACTACAGGTAATGTATCGCCTTTTATTTCATAATTCATAATCTCACCTGCTCCTTTCACTTGTTATTTAATACTTTAGCCTATTAATATGTAATATTATATATTTTCCGGTAGTTATATTCAACTAAAATTAACTTCCGTGAGGTTCTTCCAGTATCTTATTGGCATGAAGTTCTTCTGACATCTTGGATTTGTTCTTTCTTTTATTGCAATATTATCAAAAAAGTTTTTCCAAAGCTTGCGGTACGCCTTCTCTTCTGCCGACACATCGGGAATATCATTATCTTCAAAATGTGATATATACCATCTGCCTTGGAAAGCTATCAGTGCTTTGCTTCGTTTCACATCGTGGATGATGAAGGGGTCATTTCTGTATCTGTCGCAAAAATGTTTGGCGGTCAGTTCCACCACATCGTTATCAGGCTCTATACGGGCATACAGCACATCGTTTTCCATCACAGAAAATCTGACGAACTGGAGCATCCTCTCCGTCTCGACAGAGACTTTTTTCTCTATGGCCTGAACATCCAAAACTACAGGGTCGCTGTGAAGCATGGATATTGCCGAGCCCGTTTTGAATCCTTTTACGATATACCTGAGGATCTTCATCTCCTTGTGAGGATCCCATGACAAAAACACCCTGTATATACGCCTCAGATCATAAGAGGAAATCTTCTTTTCTATGGCTTCATATACAGCAGTAGCCTTCATCTCATCTGTTTCTACTTCCATATATCCGTTGAGAAGAGACGGCTGGTATTCGTCCTTTGTGAATATGCCTGATGCCTTTTCTGTATAGTAATGATGGTGGATGCATGTGAGCAGTCCTTCGAATGTTCCGTCGTACAAATAATCCATGTCTATATCACCCCCGCAGCAGAAAGCTTTTCCTGTCTTGCCCCCGGTTCGAGGGCTTTCCAGTTGTTATCGAACATACTGAGCTGCAGTCCGTTTTCCATCTGCAGTATGGAATCCTTGATCACTTCAGGTTCGAACCTTCGCTGGCCATAATATCTGCCGCAGCATGTCACGAAATACTTTGCACGTTTGATAACGACCCCCATCTTTTTGAGGTCGTCGAACTTGACAGCGGAAACCTTTCTCTGCCGCACTATGCGCTTTGCAGAAACGGCACCCACTCCCGGGATCCTAAGAAGCATGTCGTAGGACGCCTTGTTTACCTCTACAGGAAACTTTTCCAGGTTTCGAAGGGCCCATGTGATCTTTGGGTCAAGATCCGGATCCAGGTTGGGATTTTCGCCGTTGAAAAGTTCGCTCACTGTGAATCCATAAAATCTGAGAAGCCAGTCTGCTTGATATATGCGATGCTCCCTGGCAAGGGGCGGTGCTGTGGTTTTGTCCGGAAGCACAGGGGAATCCACTACGGGAACGTAGGCTGAATAATAGACCCTTTTCATCTTGAACGTGCGATAAAGATTCTCGCTGGTGGTAAGAATGCTTTGGTCGGTTTCTTCACCTGCCCCGATTATCATCTGCGTGGTCTGCCCTGCGGGAGCGAAAACTTCTTTCCTGCTGCCGGCCACAAGACTCGTATTGGCTGCGGCGGCGATGGCTCCGTTCATACCAAGATAGTTTTCAGGAGTGTTTATCTGCCGGCCTTTGAACATGGTTCCCGGTCCCACCAGTGAGTTTCGTTCTATGAGGGAATTGGTTATTTGCCTCATGGGTGCAAATATCTGCTTTGGTTTTTTCTGAGGCGCGAACATCTCAAGACTTCTTGATGTGGGCATTTCTATGTTGACGCTGAGTCTGTCTGCCACGAGCCCTATTTGGTGCAGTATCTCGGGCGATACGCCGGGGATGATCTTGGCATGGATGTACCCTGCGAAGCCGTATTTGTACCTCAGAAGCTGCAAAGCTTCCAGTATCCTCTCAGCAGTATAGTCAGGCGATCTTTCTACGGCAGAGCTTAAAAACAGCCCTTCTATGTAGTTTCTTCTGTAGAACTCGATGGTGAGCCTGGCCAGTTCGTCCGGTTCAAAAGAAGCCCTCGGAAAGTCGTTGGAGCGTCTGTTGACGCAGTATTCACAGTCGTATGCACACTTGTTGGTAAAGAGAACTTTAAGAAGTGAAATGCACCTTCCGTCCGCTCCCCAGGAATGGCATATGCCTGCAGCATGGGCACTGCCTATGCGTCCGTTATTATGTCTGCCAACACCGCTGCTGGAACATGAAACATCGTATTTGGCGCTGTCTGCCAGTATCTTGAGTTTTTCCATCATTGCTTCCATATCTTCCTCCTGTGCGTACCGGCTGAGTTCCGGTTAGTGCCATCTGCCTAACAACATTTTATCATTATGAGAACATAAGTTCAAGAACGTTTGTTT
>CAYTVH010000012.1:12342-34103 GCA_964441805.1 uncultured Oscillospiraceae bacterium
TCACATGAAAAAAACTGCATTGGTCCTCAGCGGCGGAGGCAGCCGCGGCGCCTATGAAGTGGGCGTTTGGAAAGCCCTCGATCAGCTGGGAATAAAAATAGATATGGTCATGGGGACTTCAGTGGGTTCCATAAACGGTGCATTGTTTGTACAGGGCGACCTGACCGTTGCCGAAGCATTATGGCATGAACTGGAGACTCATATGGTATTTGATGTTGCAGATGAAGAATATACCTTTAAGGAGACCCTCGATAAGATCGATCTGGGAGGTATGTCAGCTGACGATGCCCTGGGATATGCCAAAGAGATCATCGTTCGCGGAGGTGCCGGCACATCGGGGCTGGAATCGCTTATGGATCATTATCTTGATGAAGCTAAGATCCGCGAGTCTTCTGTTGACTACGGTCTGGTTACCACCGAATACCCTTCAATGGAAGGAGTCTTTCTATACATCAATGAAATACCGCAGGGACAGCTCAACGATCATATCCTTGCCAGTGCTTCCTGCTTCCCGGCAGTACGAAAGTGCGTTATCGGCGATAAGCGATATATAGACGGAGGCTATCGAGACAATCTGCCTGTGGAAATGGCGATGAAACGCGGAGCGACTTCGATCATTGCCGTCGACTTGCAGGCTGCAGGCATCATCAGAAAATCGACTATTGAATCTGCACAAAAAGAATGCGATGAATTCCATATGATCAAGAGTTCTGTCGACCTGGGCAATTTCCTGATATTCGACAAGGCAAACTCTAAAAAGCTCATGACCCTCGGTTATCTGGATACCATGCGGCATTTTAACAAATATGATGGTGTGAGATACACTTTCGAGAAAGGCGAATTCAACACCCACCAGCTTTTGGGCGCAGACAGCGCAGCATATATGTTTGAGCTGGATCCGTGTCAAATCTACACAAAAGATTCCCTATTTGCAGCATTGAGGATTGCAGTCGACAGACGTGTTGCCTGCTGCGACAGCCTTAAAGACTATCTCAACAACACCGAGCTTCGCGGACAGCTGGTCCTTTATATTGCAAAAAGCCTCAAGGCAGAAGAAGAAAAAAGCCCCTTCATGCAGCCTTCTCTTTTCAAAGCTTTGAGAAGTGAAGTGCAGGCAGCGAACTTTCTAATACGAAATGGTTTGATGTGAATTGGCTTTTCTCAGCACTCTTATCAAAACAGCCAATAAAAATGCCCTGTGGTCTGATGACCACGGGGCATTTTGGTTATTTATCCGTTTCGCAGATCAGTTCTGCAAATTATTCAGCTTTTGCTTCTGCGGCAGGTTCTGCCTTTGGTGCAGGAGCTGCCTTTTTCTTTCTGTAATTTACGATGGCTCCTGTTGGGCATTCCTTAGCGCAAAGTCCGCAGTTCTTGCACTTGGAGTAGTCGATCCTAGCCAGGTTATCTTTGACTATGATTGCATCGAACTTACATGACTTCTGACACTTCATGCAGCCGATACATCCGTTTTCGCAAGTCTTTCTTGTAACGGCACCCTTGTCAACTGATTTACATGCAACGTGAACCAGCATCTTCTTAGGCACAATTTCAACCAGCTTGTTAGGGCAAACCTTAGTACATGCACCACAACCGATACATTTTTCTCTGTCGATAACAGCTACACCGTTAACGATCCTGATGGCATCGTAGCTACATGCTCTCTGGCAGTCTCCCATTCCCAGGCATCCGTGAGGGCAAGCCCAGTTTCCGCCATAGAAAGATTTGGCTGTCTTACAAGTATATACTCTATCAGCTTCCATGATCTGCTTAGTAACTCCGAAGTTACCCTGACACATTACCATGGCAACCTTTTCTTCAACCTCGCCTGCTTCAACACCCAGGATCCCCGCGATCTGTGTAGCCAGTTCAGGTCCTCCCACAGGACATAAAGAAGGGCTCAGGTTAGGGTTTTCACCAAATGCATTGGCATAATCGTCACAACCGGCATATCCGCATCCGCCGCAGTTGGCACCGGGAAGGACTTCTCTGATGGCTGCAACCTTTTCATCTACCGGTACATACATGACCTTGGCTGCAACTGTAAGGATGATACCGAAAATCAATCCAATCGCTGCTACTACTATAGCAGGTAATATTATTGTTCCCATATGTATCCTCCTTTCTTAACCGAAAATACCATCGATAACGCCCGAGAACGCCATGAATGACATTGACAGGATAGCTGCTGCGACCAGTGTGATAGGGATTCCCTGCCAGCTTTCAGGAATACCCTTGCACTTTTCCAGCTTACCTCTGATACCGGCAAACAGTACCATGGCCAGGAGGAATCCGAGACCTGTACCGAGGGCTGCTATCAGTGATTCGCCATAGTTATATCCATTGTCGATTACACTTATGGCGATACCAAGCACTGCACAGTTTGTTGTGATCAGCGGGAGATATACGCCCAGTGATTTGTACAGAGGCGGCATGAACTTTTTCAGTGTCATTTCTACCAGCTGTACCAAAGCAGCAATAACAAGAATGAATACTACTGTCTGAAGATATCCGACACCCATCGGTTCCAATATCAGTTTCTGTACAGGCCAAGTTACTGCTGTAGCCAGCAGCATTACGAAAATTACTGCAGCACCCATACCTACGGCCGAGTCAAGTTTCTTGGATACGCCCAGGAACGGACAGATACCCAGGAACTGCGCCAGTATGCAGTTGCTGGTGAGTGTGAATGTTAAAATGATAATAAGGATATCAGTCATTATTCTTCACCCTCCTTTCTGTCGCAGCTTCCGCCGCACATGGAGGCCATCATGCAGCCTTCACATCCGAATTCCTTCTTCTTGATGGCCTTGCCCTTGCTGAAGTAGTTTACTGCAGCGATGAGCAGAGCATATACGAAGAAGCCTCCCGGAGCCAGCATGAAGATTCCTGCAGGAGTCAGCGCTGTATCAACATAGATGTCGATTCCGAATGCTGTACCGTTGCCGACGAATTCTCTGATGAGACCCATAAGTCCCAGGGCCAGCGTGAATCCGATACCCATTCCAAGACCATCCAGTGCTGAATCGAGCACACTGTTCTTGGAAGCGAACATTTCAGCTCTTCCCAGAATGATACAGTTTACTACGATCAACGGTATGAAAAGACCGAGCGCCGCATCCAGTGATGGCAGGAATGCCTTCAGCATCAACTGAACAACTGTTACGAATCCTGCGATAACCACGATGTAGCAAGGAATTCTCACTGTATCCGGAATTATATTCTTAAGTAAAGAAATAACGATATTCGAGCAGATAAGAACTGCCATTGTGGAAACGCCCATACCTAAACCATTTATTGCACTGGTTGTTACCGCCAGTGTAGGACAAGTACCCAGGAGCAGGACCAGTACGGGGTTTTCCTTGATAATACCTTTTGTTACTATACCAAGTTTATTCATTATTTAACACCTCCGCATTCCTGAAATTGGTTCAGCGCCGCTTCGATAGAGCAGTATACTGCGTTTGATGTGATAGTTGCACCGGAGATGGCGTCGATGTTGGCGTCATTGTTGATATGTCCGCCTACGACTTCACCTACACCCTGATACTGAGCCAGATAATCAACAGTCATGGCCTTGGTTCCAAGACCCGGAGTTTCAGCATGTTCAGTTACTGTAGCACCTGTGATGTTCCCATCGGCATCAATACCGATCATTACCTTGACAGCTCCGCCGAAGCCCTTGTAGTTGGCTGTGATCGCCATACCGGCACCGTTGTCTGCCATGTAGCAGTCAAGCACACCGTCTACCAGATCGCCTTCGTAAGCTGTGAATGCATCGCCTTCAGGAAGGACCATCATTCTGGCTTCATCGGCAGCCTTGGCCTGGTTTTCCAGGATGATAGGGTTTGCCACGCTGTATGTACCTGCCAGTGCAAGAGTAACCACCAGACAGATAAGCACCAGTACCAGGCTAGGGAAGATCTTACTATTTTTCATTTTCTTCTCCTCCTTTCGCCTTTTTTGCTTTCTTAGGTACAGGATACATTCTCTTTTCACAGAAGCTGTCTATGAAAGGACAGAGGATGTTCATCAGCAGGATGGCGAATGAAACACCTTCCGGATATGATGCGAAAAGTCTGATCAGCATTGTGAACAGTCCGCATCCGATACCGAATATGATCTTGCCCAGCGGCAGAGTCGGTGATGTTACATAGTCGGTAGCACAGAAGAATGCTCCCAACATAACGCCGCCTGCGCACAGGTGGAAGATAGCTCCGTCGATTCCGCCCCAGATCAGACCAAGTACAGCAACTGTACCCAGGAATGATACAGGGATGTGCCATGTGATGACTCTGCTGCAGATGAGGAAGATACCGCCAATGAGCAGTGCCAGTGCACTTACTTCACCTATACAGCCGCCCACGTTACCAAGGAACAGATCCATGTTGGACGCTGTAACAGCTTCCATACCGCCCATGGAAAGTTCGCCTAAAGGAGTTGCTGATGTCACTGCATCTATGCCTGTTCCTTTAGCTGTAGGCCATGTGGTCATTTCTGTTGCAAATGCGATGAACAGGAAAATTCTCGCTGTTACCGCAGGGTTTACGATATTCTGACCGATACCGCCGAAGAGCTGCTTGATAACTACGATAGCTGCGAAGCAACCTATGATAGCGATATAGTAAGGAAGTCCTGCAGGCAGGTTGAACGCCAGAAGTACGCCTGTGAGCACAGCACTCAAATCGCCCACTGTCTGCTTTTTCTTCAAAATCTTATTCATAAGATATTCGAATACCACGCATGCAACTACACATACGATAGTGAGAGTAGCTGCTCTGTATCCGAACTGGAAGATACCTACTGCGAATGCAGGTATCAATGCCACCAGCACCAGACCCATGATTTTCTGGGTACTGATCGGACCCACTGCATGAGGCGCCGATGACACGATCAACTTTTCATGATACTTGTTATCCATTATTTACTCGCCGCCTCCTTTACAAAAGCTTTCGCCATTTTATGTGTGAAGCTGAGAGGTCTCTTGGCAGGGCAGATATATGAGCAGCTTCCGCATTCCATACACTGCATTACCTGGAGCTGATTCAGCTTATCCACGTCTTTGTCTTCATACGCCTGTACCATTGAAACCGGCAGCAGATCAAACGGACATGCTCTTGTACACATACCGCACTTGATGCAGCCTGTTTCTTCAGGTATCAGTGCCTGAGGTCCATCGAAGAACAGGATGGCATTGTTGTTCTTAACCAGCGGGAATGCATCTGAATATACTGCACGACCCATCATAGGTCCACCCATGATTATCTTCTTAGGTTCTGCCTTATATCCGCCGCATGCTGCTGCAACGTCAGCCAATCTTGTTCCGATAGGAACGATTATATTCTTTGGTTCTGCGATAGCGTTGCCATCCACAGTGATTCTCTTTGTCGTGAGAGGTCTGCCTGTCTTCAGGTACTGACCTATGAACGCGAATGTAGTTACGTTTGAAAGCACGATCCCCAGCTGTGCAGGCAGTTCTCCTGCTTTGAGGGTCTTTCCTGTGATCTCGTATACCATAACTCTTTCTGCACCCTGTGGGTATCTGGCTCTCAGAACTTCCACCTTGATGTCATCTGCATGACCGTTTTCCTTGATCACCGCATTGAGCTTTTCGATAGCATCAGGCTTGTTTTCTTCAACGCCTATGTATGCCATCTTGATGTCCAGATACTTCATAACAGCTAAAATACCGTCTATGATGTACTGAGTGTTTTCAAGCATCAATCTGTGGTCAGATGTGATAAACGGCTCACATTCTGCAGCATTCACTATGAGAGTGTCTACTTCGTCCAGATTCTTAGGGTTTAATTTGATGTGTGTAGGGAACGATGCTCCCCCCAGACCAACAAGCCCACTGGCTCTGATAGCAGCGATGAAATCCTGCATATCATTTATAACCGGTGGTTTGATCTCTTCCCATACTTCCTGTTTGCCATCAGCTTCAATAACGACCATCTGATCCTGTCCACCCATAACATTTCTCATGTTGATGATCTCTTTTACTGTGCCTGACACGCTGGAATGAATAGGGGCACTTACGAACGCATCTGTATCTCCGATGACCTGTCCAACCTTAACGCTGTCACCTTTTGCCACCAGTGGCTTGCATGGTGCTCCTATGTGCTGCGACATGGAAATACAAACAGTTTCAGGGATAGCCATGATTTCAGTCTGACAAGCAGCAGTATGCTTCTCGTGGCTGACATGAACGCTATTCAGGTGCTTACCTTGCTGTCCCATTTCAAAAACCTTCCTTCCTTTTATGTCTCCAAATCATTTTGTATACTGTATTAATCCTATACATTCCCGATTATAACATGAATCGACTAAAAATGCTATTACATACGCAGAATTCTTTGAATAATCGTAAGCAAATCAATAAACTATATCCACTCTATATATATGTAAAGACCAATAAAAAACTCAAAAAAAATTTTTTGAGTTTTTTACGATTAGTGATTTTTTTATAAATTATCTACAATAATATAGCTGTTTTTGGGCACCGGCCGCCACTCATCGTCGACCTTCTTCCCTTTGAGATTGTTTTCCAACGCTCTTATTACCGTACTGTGGGTCACTATAACGATATCGTGCGAACTATCTGCTTCCAGTATTTTTCTCAACGCCTTCACGGCACGATACTGAACATCGTAAAAGTTCTCCGCCTTATTCCCCACCTTGAAAGCGAACATGTCCTCGCCTCTTCTCAAGTATTCCTCGGGAAACTTTTCCTTCACTTCTCTTACGGGCATACCGTCCCATGGACCAAGGGAGAGCTCCTGCAAATCCTCTATGATGCAAAGGTCACTGCCCAGCACTTCCCGGAAGATCTCTCCGGTCTGCACCGCCCTCTTCAAAGGGCTGACGTATATCCTATCCGGTGCCGCCGCACTGCAGCCGGCGTCGGCGGCTTCAGCTCCGCAGCCCAGCCGGGCGTAAAGCTTCTGCGCCATGGCTCTCACATTTTTTTCTGCACCTTCCTCCAAAGGCACGTCATATCTTCCGATGAACATTTTTTCATCATGCTGACGAGTCTCTCCATGTCTGACAAGAGATATCCTTTTTCCTGCTGCCAGCTGCTGCAAAGGTTCACGCCTGCACCCTGCCTTCAGGAATTCCGTGATTTCCAGGTATCCTTCCGGCGTATCCATATCCATGACGCAGCCCTCTTCTTCCACAGGCACTCGCACCATCTTGTTCCAGTACTTATCAGTTATTCCCTTCAATCCTCCAGGTCCGTCATAACTGCAGATCTCATCAATGTATGACGCCGGTATCATCAAAGGGTGCCCCTTCTTCCCTTCGAAAACAGGCACCATAAAGCTGTCTGCCATATCCGCTGCAGCAATGCCTGCCTTCTCCGAAACCGTATCTCCCAAAGCCTTCAATACGCCGCTTGTGATCAGCGGGCAATCCACAGGCATCAAGAAAGCCCCCTTCATGTCTGCAAAGTGCGCCTTTGCATAAGAAAGGCCTTTTTTAATGGACGAAAACATGCCTTGGGCAAACCCTTCGTTATATGCTTCTGTGAGCGTGCAGTTTTTTGCTTCACATGACGCCTTTAGGTTTTCCAGCTGCGAGCTCAGTCTTTCACGGTTATGGCCTGTGACCACGACGATGCTGCCAACCCCCGCTTCAAGGGCCGCAGATACCGATCGTTCTATGGCCGTCATGCCGCCCACGTCAAGGAGTGGCTTGAAGTCATTCATTCTGGAAGAAAATCCTGCTGCCAGGATCACTGCCGCAAATCTTCTCATAGCTTAGACCTCACCTGGATCATTTCCGCCACTATGCTTACGGCGATCTCTTCGGGTGTTTCGGAACCGATGGAAAGTCCTATCGGTGAATATATTTCTTCGAAGTCTTCTTCCTTGAACCCTTCTTCCAGGAGGGCGTCGTAAAGAAGTCTGTTCTTTCTTCTGCTTCCTATCATTCCAAGGTATGCGTGGGGCCTCTTGAGTGCCTGTCTGAGCACCTGCAAGTCGCCTCTGTGTCCCCTTGTAACGATTACGATGTAGCTGTCTTCATCCGTTTCTATATTGTCGAATGCATGGTCGAAGTTTTCCACCACGATGGTTTCCTCTGCATGAGGATATCTTTCCGGGTTGGAGTATTCCGGGCGATCGTCGATGATGACGGTCTTGAAATCCACGTGCCTCAACACCGGCTCCAGTGCATACGCCACGTGACCTCCCCCAAAGATATATGCAGTGCTGGCCAGCTTGAATTCCTTGATGAAATCTCCCGGATCTGCCGCTTCGATATAATCTATCTGCACGGTGGCATCTCCGCCGCATCCCATATCAAGGGCGCCCTTTTGCTTCTCATCCAGGATAAAGCTGTATATATGAGATTTTTCTTTTGTTTCAAAAGTCTTTTTGCAAAGTTTCTCTGTCTCTGCTTCAAGAAGGCCTCCCCCTACAGTACCCACCGTAGTTCCGTCCTTCTTCATCATCAGGATCGCACCTTTTTTTCTGGGGGTGGAACCGCTTGTTTCCACAACTTTGGCGATGACGAAATCTTCTCCCTGTTCTATTAGGTCCCTCGCAAAATATGATAATTGCTGTGACATCCTCATTCTCCTTTCAAATATCCCTTCACCACATCCCGCGGCCCTACTTTGGCAAGTCTCTTCAGCAAGCTTCCGCAGCCGCATTCTTCGGTGATCCATCTGCTGAAATCACCTGTGCGATATCTGATGAAAGGCATACCCTTTCGCGTCAGTGTGGTGAACACTATTTCGCCTATTTCTCCATCCTTTACCGGCTCCCCGGTTTCAGGATCTATGATTTCAATATATAAGTCCGATTCGCGGACATGATAACCCTCTCCATGACCGCAGCCAACTGCACATCCAAGCCCCATCTCGGTCATTCCGTAATGCTCGTATATACGGCACCCGAAAGTCGTGCTGATTTTTTCTGCCTGTTCGGGTTCCACATATTCAGCACTTAGCAGCACCCAATCCAAAGTCTGCCCGGATCGAGATTCCTCCGCCAGCATCGCCATGTGGGTAGGCAGTGCCACGACGCCTGTGATATTCTCCTCCTCTATGAGGTCAAGAAGTTTCTTTGCCTCCGGACGATTTGCCTCAATGCAGCCCTTCTCTATGCCACCGTTTTCCGGATCCCACGTAAAGCTCATGGCCGGCAAGCCATATTCAACGGCCTCAGCCCCAAAACCGGCAAGCCCCTCAGCGAGAAGCTTTCCTATGGATCCCGGCACCTTTGCAGGCATAAGGATCAAGACTTTATCATTGCTTCCGGCCATCAGCTGCATTCCGTTTTTAAAAAAATCCACGGTAAGCTGCTGATCTTCTTCAGTGAAATATATGCGTTTCGGCTTTCCTGTACTGCCTCCCGTGTCCAAAGTCACTATCCTGCTTATGTCTGCCGGTCTCACGCAGAGCAGATCCATCCCCCTTTCACGGAGGTCTTCCTGAGATGTAAAAGGCAGCCTGCGAAAATCTTCCAAGCCGGCGTACTTTTCCCTGTAAAACACACTGTTTTCCACAGCATAGGACACAGTCTCAGACAGCTTTTTAGCTGTATATCCATCTATTGCCTCGCGGCTGAGCTCACCTTCTGCACCGATTTTCTCAGCCGTCCATATATCAAGATATTTTAATCCCACTCCAGCAGCTCCTCCAGCTTGGTCATCGTATTTTCCACCAGCATCGGGCACTTTTCCAGCTTGGCCATAGGACCATCACTTAAAAGGGTATCGCAATCGAGAGCGCCGAAGCTTTCCTCGAACCAGTCGAGGTACTCCTGAACGATGCCGCTTTCTGCAGCCTTTGGATCAGCCAGATACATGAGACAAACTGCTGCTGACGCGGTGCCGCAGATACTTCCGCATTTCACTCCCTCACAAAGTCCTGCCATGGCAGAAACCAGCTGAGGATTTTCCATCTCCAGCTTTTCCAGACCCAGCTCCATTACCATCTGGCTGCAGCAGTAGTTCTTCATTTTCAGTGTAAATATCTTCTCTTTCATACTTTCATTCCTTTTTTGATTTTCCGAACACATTACCGGTTTCCCTTCCGGGCCTATTCAGGCTTCTGAGCCACCAGCAGGAAGTATCCTATCTTGTTCTTCTTATCATTGAAATCCACGTCGCACATCAGATCTTCCGGCTTGCCGCCATCCATCAGCACCTGTGCTGCATAATTATCGAGGTCGATAGATCGATCTTCAAAGGCCAGGATCTTGTATCCTATCTCTCTGAGCTGAGCTTTGAGCGGTTCTTCGAAAAATGCACCTTTTACCCTGAAATCCACGAATCTGGAAGGGTTGGCCTCACAATCGCCTTCCTTACGAGGCTTCATGGCCAGGCGCTGAGCTTCCATCCTTACGGCTTTCATTTTCATAGGGTCAGGGTCCTTATAGTAGAGGTCGCTGATTATCAGTTTGCCGCCTTTTTTCAGAACACACCAGGCTTCATGAAGTGCCTCATCAGGGATATTTATGAGGCTTAGAACGCATTCCATGGTTATGCCATCAAATGTGAACGATGAATAATCGTCGAGGAATTCTCCGTCTCCCATCTTCACATTTATTCCCGGATGTTTTTCCTTGGCGGCATTGAGCATCTTGAGGCTCATGTCTATGCCTTCAGCATCCATACCGAGATCATTTACCAGATGTGCCACCGTATCGCCTTCACCACATCCGATGTCAAGGATCTTGTCACCCTTCTTAAGTCCCGCTATTTCTATTCCTTTATCTGTTATGTCGAATTCACCCGGTCTCATTATAGCCATTTCTGCCTCCTTATTCGTATCTCGACGCCTTTCCAATATTTCCTTTGCCTTCTTCCATCATGCCAAAGGTTTCCATGAAGAAGGTCCTTACTTTCAAGTTGTATTTGCCTGAAACCTCGTCGACTGCATCAGCAACGATATCTGCCATCACTACAGGTTCTTCTGCACATCTTGCATTGATTATAAGTGAAAGAGCGCTGTATTGTCTATCAAGTTTGCGGTCATATGTCACGTCATAGTCTATGCCTATGAGGCTGGCCTTGAAAAAGTCCGTCAGCTCTTCGTCGCTGTCTGCTGCGAACATCTTCAGGTGAGGCACATTGCCCCCTGTCTTTTTTAGGCCTTCCCTCACCTCTTCAAAAATATCTCCTATGACCTGATTGAAGTCCAGGTTCTTATCTTCCCGCTGCTCCATATACACTCTGGTATTGAACCAGCTCATTTTGTTTTCTGCTGCAATGAATTCATCCGATCCATATCCTATTTCCCTGTGCTTTGCTTCGGAACGGTTTGCCAGCAGATAGTCGACCACTTCACTCACTCCCGTTCCCATCATGGATGACATTGCCATGACCGGCGTGTCAGGATATATGGAGCTTATGAACGCTGTTATTGCCTCCGCCTCTTCCCGGCTGATGGTGTCGATCTTATTCAGTACTATCAGATCCGCTTCAGCCATCTGGGCATCCAGCAGGAACTTCATTTCTTCCGGGAGATTCAGATCGGCATTTTCAGGCATCACCATCCTCATTCTCTCAGGATCCACTATGCAGGTGAACGGCAGCAGTTCAAACTGCTCTGCCTCGTTTTCTTTCATCTCTATATACACGTGGTCAAGCGCCCCTATGCCGCAGCCCGGGATATCGGAAAATATGATATCTGCTCCTGCTGCTTCCAGCTGATGGAGTTTTCCCACCAAATTATCGTGCTGATAACATATACATCCTCCCGAAATGGGCAGAGTCAATATCCCTGCCGCTGCAGTGAATTCAGCATCTACTATATACCCCGCACCCAGATCGTTGGCCAGGATGGCTGCATTTCCCAGTTCTCTGCCGTTGATGTTTCTTGCAAAAGCGATCATCGCCGTAGTTTTGCCGGCTCCTAAAAATCCGCTTGTGACCATATATTTTGTGGTCGTTTTTTTATTCATTTCTTCTCCCTTCTACTCTTCATTCACGCATCGTCTATTCCCTATATATGCTGTTGTATGCGCAAAACGGTATCAGTTTATGGTCATCCGACAGTACCTGCACCCTGCAGCGCTTCACCCGCTCTGCATCCAGGTTCATTTCATCCATAAAGCCCATCCCCGTTACGGTGAACGTATTTTGCCTGTAATATGTCAGGAAATCCATGAGATTTATTATTTCCTTACTGGACTTATACTGTGACCATCGACCGACGCTCTTATCCATGTGACTGCCGCCATCTTCTGTCTCGGCCGCAGAAACCTCCCATTTATTAAGAACGAAATCTCTGTCTTTGCTTATGATATCCAGTCTGTCCACAGCACTTGGATCGCAGCAGCTTACCCCCTGCTGCTTCCTGGCTTCACTCATGGTACATCTTACCGATCCATCCGGCTCTCTGATATACGTGCTGTAAAAACAGCACAGTGTATGACCGGTGGATATTGGGCAAAAGTCTTCATATTTGAACTGCGGATGCTGCTCTTCAAGCTTTCTCAAAAGCCCAAACATCGTTATGCGCCCCGGAAAGTCTCCGCTGTATGCGTTGCCGTCGGCTGCACTTTGCATTTCTGCGTCCGCCTTTTCGGGATGTCTTCCGAAAAAGCTCACAGGCTGAAAATGTATGCCCTTGACCACGTTGACGTTTTCCACCAGGAAATCCATCATTTCTCCGATGTTGTCAGTATTGACACCTTCCACCATGGTCGGCACCAGCGTTACGGCAAGTCCTGCTCTGCTGCAGTTTTTTATGGCTTTTTTCTTTATTTCCAACAGCGGTTCTCCACGGAGCTGTTGGTATATTTCATCGCGTGTGCCGTCAAACTGCATGAAGATGACAGATGCCCCTGCATCTTTGAGAACTTTCCCATAATCTTCTTCCGCGGCAAGTCTTCTGCCGTTGGTGTTTATCTGAACATACTCGAAGCCTTTGGCTCTGGCCATTTTTATTATCTGGGGCAGATCGTCCCGGACTGTAGGTTCGCCCCCTGACAGCTGTATATTGAACGGTCTTTCTTCGCCCAGCTGAAGAAGCAAGTCGAATTTATCCTCCAATTCTTCAAGGGTCGGCTCACCGCTTCTGTCATCATCCTTCTCCGCTTTGGCGAAGCAGTAAGGACAATGCTGATCGCACCTGTCTGTTATGTCTATGAGTACACAGCATGCAGTCTGCAGGTGATTCTCACATGTGCCGCAGTGGAGAGGGCATGAACGATCCTCCGGATCCCCCTGTGTCTGCGCCTCCTTTGGCGGTATGTTTATTACAGGGTTTTTGATCCAACCATTAAAATCCTCTGCCCTTTCTGCTGCAAGTGTCTTGAAAACACCATGATAAGGACATTCTTTGATAAAAAATATTTTGTTGTCTTCCTCAACATACGCTGCCTCTACCGGTCTATGACATCGAGGACAAATACTCTGAGTCTTATACATAATATTTATTTTAGCCCAGCCGGCTTCATTGTGCAAGTATCCCGAAGGATGCTCTTTCATATCATCAGTCTTCAAGACCAAAGAAGAATTCAAGGTCTTCTACGATCTGCGGCATATCCATCACACACTCACCGCCGAATATACCCACAGGCACCTTATCTTCAAAAGTATATATATTCGGGAAATCATAGTTTTCCAAATCATAGACCATTATTTTCTGATGATCCGGATCCACAAGCCAGTATTCTCTGACTCCCGTTTCCATGTATTTGTTGAGTTTGATGGTCATGTCTTTTTTCTTAGTCGATGGTGACAGCACTTCAATGATCAAGTCCGGTGAACCCTCCACCCATCTTCTGGTGAATTTATCTCTGCTGCATACTACGAAAACATCCGGTTTTACTAAAGTCTTGTCATCTTCCTTGTCGATATGCACGTCGACCGGGGAAATCAATGTTTTGCATTGTCCTCCATTCTTCTTGATGTATTCTCGCAATCTTACATAAAATTCGCCTATCAGTTCCTGATGAAGCAACGTCGGGCTCGTTACTATATACATGACCCCGTCTATGAGTTCTACCAGAACATCTTCAGGAAGACTCTCGCAATCTTCTATGGTATATTCACCCTGCTTCTTATCAACGCCATACTGAAAAACAGCTTCTCTTACTCCTGTAGAGTCCAACGCTCTTTCCAAAGCCGTCAGAGTATCATACCTCGGCTGCTGCGTGACCCCTGCAAAGATCTTCTGCACCGTGCTGAGGGGCACTCCTGATAATTCCGCAATTTTCTCATTGCTGTATCCTAAGCTTTTCTTCTTTTCTTTCAGTTCTCTAACATCCATTACTTCCTCCTCTGCTTGATCACTCGGCAGCTCCATATCACCATTATGTTTCCATTATCTTTCCATTATTATACCGTCTTGTCGCCATTATTGCAATAAAAAACAGCAGCAACTGCTACTGTTCATATATCTCCACTTCTTCTACGCACTCGTTCTTTATCCTGCCCACAAGATACTGGAGAGCTTCTATGATGTGCGGACGGATGTCTCCCCCTATCATCACATACATTATATCATCACCGGTCTGAAGCTGTCCTTCAGCCAGCCAGGTCTTGATGTAATATATGCCGTCCATCTTGTATGTCTCTTCGATAACAGCATCGACTTTTTCCTGATCGTAAGAAAAGTACATACCTTTCACGGGTTTAGTGTCCTGCCGGCCGGTGCGCACTTTTGCCTTGGCTGTTTCTCTTACCACTCCGTTGTGGGTAAGATACATCCCTACTTTTGAAGCACTTTCGTGCTGTTTGGCTTCCTTGAGCCACCCATCTATTGATGGTATATTCTTATTCATATCTGATCCCCCTTATTCATGATGATGGTGATGATGATCATACCCGTGCCTGTGCATCTCCGCGCAGTCATGGGCAGTTCCCCTAAGGACTTCCACCCCGTGTTTGATAGGTTTTATCACTGCATTGAGGCATTCTGTCGCAGCCTTCTTACTGCCAGGCAGATTGACGATCAAAGTACCTCCGCGAAGACCTGCTTCTGCTCTTGAAAGCATGCCCATAGGAGTTATCTTCATGCTTTCGGCTCTCATGGCTTCCGGGATACCCCTGACTTCACGCTCTGACACGGCATGAGTCGCCTCGGGAGTCACGTCTCTTCTTGAAAATCCTGTTCCGCCGGTGGTCATCACAAGGCATATATCCAGTTCATCTGCACATTTTATAAGTTCTGCTTTTATTGTATCAAAGTCATCAGGGATGATATTGCTATAAACCACATCCCACCCATTATCCTTCAAAATTTCCTGCACTGCAGGGCCGCTGGTATCTTCACGAAGTCCCTGCGATCCTTTGTCACTCATGGTGATCACTGCTGCTGTATATTTCATGATCTCCTCCTACATTCCCTTTATCTGCCTTCGTTCCATACGAAGTCTCCGCTTTTGCCGCCGCTCTTCCTTACAAGATGTATCTGATCGATGACCATATCTTTCTGTACAGCCTTGCACATATCATATACGGTAAGAGCCGCTATGGAAACAGCTGTCAATGCTTCCATTTCAACACCTGTAACGCCGCTGCATTTGACACGGGCTTCGATCTCAACCGCCAGGTCGGCTTCATTCAAGCTGAACTTGATATCCGCCCCGTTTATCATGATCGGATGGCACATAGGTATGATATCAGGAGTTCTCTTCGCCCCCATTATACCCGCTATCTGCGCAGTTCCCAGCACATCGCCTTTCTTGTGTCCGCCCGTTTTGATCATCTCGAAACATTCTTCGTTCACCAGGACTCTGCCGACAGCCACCGCTTCTCTTGTGGTTACTTCCTTACCGCCCACATCGACCATCGATGCACGGCCTTCTTCATTGAAATGTGTAAAATCTGCCATCGTCTATCCTCCAATTTGATTCATATCTCTTCCTGCTTCGCTGGGATTTTCAGGATCAAGTTCTCCGCGCCTTTGAGGCTTTTCAAGTATGGCCTTCTCAAGTGCAGCTTTCATTTCCTCTCCTGCAAGCCCTTTGATCGGCACTTCCTGTGATGAATGCAGGCAAGGCTTGATCTTGCCGTCAGCCGTCAGACGTATCTTGTTGCATCCTTCGCAAAATTCACAGCTTATAGGTCTTATGAGTCCGACTCTTCCCGGTGCTCCCGGGATCTGATACAGTCTGGCAACTCCGTCTTCCTGCTCAATGGACACCAGCTCAGGTACTCTTTTAAGCACTTCTTCACAGCTTACGAACTGCTGCTTATCAAAATCTATACCTCCGCCTATGGGCATCAGTTCTATGAATCTCACCTCAATGGGCTCTTCTCTCGTCAGATCAACAAAAGCTTCTATTTCATCATCATTGAATCCGCCCATAAGCACACAGTTTATCTTGGTGTTTTCAAACCCGGCATCTTTAGCAGCCTTCAATCCTTTTAAGACATCATCAAGGTCGCCTATCCTGGTTATGTAATGAAATTTCTCCGGATCGAGAGTATCCAGGCTGATGTTGAGCCTGTCCACTCCGGCTTCTTTCAGCTCTGCCGCATACTTGGTCAGAAGTATCCCGTTGGTGGTTATACAAACCTCTTCGATCCCCGGCATATCCGCTACCGCTTTGCAAAGCTTCACGATCCCGCGCTTTACCAGGGGTTCTCCGCCTGTTATACGGATCTTGTTTATTCCAAGATCAACTGCCGCTTGTATGGCCATCAGCGTTTCCTCTGCAGTCATCATCTCATCATGATCACGCTTGGGAACGCCTTCTTCCGGCATGCAGTAGCGGCATCTCAAATTGCACAGCTCTGTGACAGATACTCGCAAGTAATTGATTTGTCTGTTGAAATTATCGATCATATCGTTTCCTTAATCAGCTATAAGTCGTTAGATTATGCCATATTCCGGCAGGGCATCTTGTTGTTTCACCAACATTTGCCATATATTATATCAATATAATATCACCGGCATTTTCACAGCTATACCCGCCAAGCTCATCGAGCCTGGATCTGAACTCTTCGCTCTTCAATATCTCCATGAATGCTTTTATATGGGGCAGTTCAAGATATTTTGCCGGTATGGCAAAATCATATTCTTCAGGAGCCACCTCTATGAAGTCAAGTCCCATTGCTTTGGCTGCTGATAACACGCCCATGCCTGCATCGGCACCATCGCTGGCAACTGCCGCTGCAACAGCCATATGGGTCGCCATCTCGCGGTCGTATCCTGTTATTGTTTCAGGAGCGATCCCTTCCTGCTTCAGTTTATAATCAAAGAGCACTCTGGTGCCTGCGCCTCTCTGTCTGTTGACATAGCGGATCTCCCCGCCGGCAAGATCGGCTATTCCCCATATCCCCAGAGGATTGCCCTTTTTCACCATGATCCCCTGGAGCCTGTGAACTCCCTTGATGAGAGCCATTGGCTCTTTGAACATCTTCTTCACGTATGCTGCGTTGTATTCTCCTGTTTCTTCATCGAGAAGATGTATTGGAGACATATGTGCCTCACCGCGTCTCAATGCCATGAGTCCACCCATACTTCCCACGTGGGTGCTGGATACGAACATATCCTTATATACGTTCGGCATGATATCTGCCATAACATCAAGTATAAGGTCGTGGCTTCCGATGACTACTACGGTATTTTCTATTTCTCCCTTGCTTCTGTAAAGCTCGATATTTACCTTTTCCCCGGCTTCGACGCCTTCGCTGCTCTGTTCTATGACGCAGAATCCGTCGGCTCTTACTAGGGACATGGCTGCTCCTGCACCTCTGGCCAAAGGTGCTGCAACGAACTTATCACCTACTTTGCCCACTTTGACTCTCACATATTCTTTATGTTTGAGGCCGGATACCAGTCTCTTGGAGATGTGTGCCTCCACGGTCTCTGTCAAACGTTCGGGCCGTCTTGCCATCATCTGCACTATCGGTGTAACGAAATTTTCAAACCCGATATATGCAGAAACAGGATATCCCGGCAGACCTATTACAGGCTTGCCGCGTACCACTGCCAATATGACAGGCTTACCCGGCTTGATGGAAACGCCATGGACGATGACTTCACCCAGTTCTCTCAGCACGTGGACCGTATAATCTTCGGTCCCTGCACTTGATCCTGCATTGACGATGACCATATCGTATTTATCGACAGCTTCAGACACCTTGTCTCTTATCTGTTCATAATCATCGATTATAGGAGGGAATCTGTGTCCTATCCCGCCGGCCACGTTCACCATGTTCTCAAACATCCTTGAGTTGGATTCTATGATGCTGCCGTCCTGCGGCTTATCTTCCGGCTCGATGATCTCTGTTCCTGTGGGGAAGATGGCAACTTCAGGCTTTCTGACAACTTCGATCTCAAGGATGCCTGCAGACAGCAGCACTCCAACATCGATCGCTCTTATCTTGTGGTTTCCCGGAAGGATCATTTCTCCGGCAACGATATCTTCACCGATAGGTCTTATGTGCTGCCATGGATGCGCAGATGCAATTATCCTGACCCCATCCTCAGCCTCCACGATGTCTTCGGCCATTATCACCGCATCGTAAGGAGGATGGATAGGATCTCCCGTATCCACCACCATGTAGCTGTCCTCTGCCAAGATCACCGGCTCTGTTTCAGATGCGTTGTCGGTATCTTTAGCTCTTACCGCTATCCCGTCCATGGCAGACGCATTGAACAGCGGAGAGCTGTATCTGGCGTATATGGCCTTGCCTGTTATTCTGTCAAGGCTGTGCCTAACGTCGATGGTCTCGTATTTGGGCTCCATCAGATCTCTGACAGCTGCCATATACTTTTCCCTGGCTTCTTCAACCGGTATAGTCTTCAAATAAAGATTTCTTTTCTTTCCCATATTCTATCCTGTATTTTCCGTTAAAACAACACTACGCTGACACGCCGGCCTTCCTTAAGACCTTCCATATCAGCATCGATGATCACATATCCATCTGCCTTGGTCAAAGTCGTCATCAGTCCTGATTTGCCAAAGATAGGAACCGCCTTATATGCTCCGTCATCATGGCAAAGTTCAACCAGCTGGCATGTGGTCCTGCCGCCTGCTGCCGCAACGTTTTCAGTGATCACGGCCGGAACCGTCAAAGGCTCCTTTTGCCCTGTCAGCTTCCTGTACAGCCATCCTATCATCAGCTCAAATACCATCAGTGCCGCTGCAGGATGTCCCGGCAGCCCTGCAAGTATGGTTTCTGTATTCTCATCGTATCCCAATATTGTGGGTTTTCCAGGCTTCAAAGCTATGCCGTGGGTAAATACTCCCGGGTCAGATAGCCTGTCCATCACATCAGCCGTATGATCCTTTTCACCCTGGGAGCTTCCGCCTGAAACCACCACAAGATCGCTCTTTGCCATGGCTTCCTTGATGGCATCTTCTATAAGCTTCTCATTATCTTTGAGGACTTTAGTATCTATAACTTCAAAACCGAGCCCGGCTGCCGCTGCAGAAACAGAATACGTATTGACATCTCTGATCTGTCCCTTTTCAGGGTTCTCGTCGGCACCAACCAGCTCATCGCCCGTGGAAATCACTGTTACTTTCCATGGTTTGAAAACTTCAGGCTCATAGACTCCTGCCGAAGAGAGCACCCCCAGTTCCTGAGGGCGAAGCCTGCTGCCCTTTGGAAGTAACGCCTGACCTTCTTTGATGTCTTCACCGACGGCTATCATATTCCTGCCGGGAGATACCGGATCGTAAACAGCGATGCTGTCCGCATCAAATGCCTCACAGTATTCGATCATCACCACAGCATCTGCGCCTTCCGGGATCATGCCTCCCGTCGGCACGTAGACAGCTTCACCGGACTTGACAGTTTTTGACGGTGCCTTACCCATCTCCACTTCACCGATGACGTCCAGAAATACAGGTATGCTTTCTGTCACTCCCTGGGTATCCGATGCCTTTACTGCATAGCCGTCCACAGTGGATTTTCTGAAATCCGGGATGTTTTCTGCCGACTTAAGATCCTCTGCCAGTATCCTGCCAAGGGCATTTGCAAAATGCACTCTCTCGGTTTCCAAAGGTTTTTTTGAGGCTGCCGCCAGCAGTTTTTCTCTCGCTTCTTCTAATGTATCGACCTTTAATAATCTCATTGACTCTGCCTCTCTGATGCGATAGTTCGCCTCGGCTCTGCTACTTTATCTTGATAACGATTTCCTTACCCTCTTCATAGCCGTCCAAAGCCTTCACCGCTCCCACGACTACGTTCTTGAGAGTTTCCTTGACGAAAGGAACCATCCATATTTCTTCACCGTCTATGGTAAGTTCCACATCCTGTTTGGTTTCTTTTTCTTTTGTGAGTTTTTCTGCCATATCTGCCAGCTCCTTTATGTTTGTTATACCGTTTATTATGGGCAAATTTCCGTATTCTGTGATGCCTTTTTCATCCATCTCCTGTGATATTACTCCTGAGATGGCAACGGCTTCCGGACACAGCTTGCCTTGGATGTCTTCGATGGTTTTAGCCGTTATGATGGTCGGGCTGTCTACACCGCAGTCACCTTCAAGTATCACGAAATCCTCTTTATAGTATTTGAGGACAGCATCCATTTTCATACGCTCATCTATGATCATCCCGGTGTTTTTAGGACCTCTGGCTGTAACTCGGCATGCTCCTGCCTGTGCATGTTTATATGTGTCGGTTCCCGGCGTGTCAGCCTCAAAGGTTTTAAAATGTATATCTTTGACTGTCCCTACGGTGTAGCCTCGTCTTCTCAGTTCTTTTACCAGCTCTGTCACTGTAGTTGTTTTGCCTGTCTTGGCGAAACCTTTTACTGTAATGATCCTCAACTTGCGTATCCTTTCTCAGTTAAAACTCTATTACCTCATACTGGTGCTCGATCAAATCTATCATCAGCATCTTGTTTTCAAGCACGCCTTCTCTTCCAAGAAGCACCTTGATGGCTTCCGCCGTCTGAAGACCTGAAACCACTGCCGGTGTGAAGGATGGATTTCCTGTTTGAAGTTCGTCACCTCTGTCTTCGTTTCCTTGATATATGTTCCGTAGGATCCTATCCCCGGGGCGGATCACTGCTACTTGCCCGTTCCAGCCTGCGATGGCCCCGTGAACTAAAGTGATGCTTTCTTCTTCACATTCTTTTTCAAGAACGAGTCTTGCTTTTATGTTATCCACTGCATCGACAACAAGGTCATGTCCTGCTATTATGCCGCGGCAGTTTTCTTCGTTAAGTTCAGTATTTATCGTGGTGATTTCAACTGATGAATTGATGGCTGCCATCTGTGCAGCTCCTTCTTCAGCCTTGAGCTTGCCGATGTTGTTTTCATTGGAAAGCACCTGCCTGTTGAGATTTGTCTCATCGAACACATCGCAGTCCACTATGGTCAGCTTGCCGATGCCAAGGCGCGTTAAATTCTCTATCACTCCGCCGCCAAGTCCGCCGCAGCCTACGACGCATACTGACTTTTGCATAAGAGTGGCCTGTTCTTCAGCAGATATGGTCCCTATGTTTCTATCGTATCTTTTATCCAAACGTTTTATTTCTTTCATTGTGAGATCCTTATTTTCGTAAATCTATCATGATATTTTACTTCCGGTAACAATCGCCTCTTTTTTGTTGGATGTTACACTTTTTCCAACGTTTGTGGAGCGTTAATCCGAGCCAGTCTTATTTCTTGGTCCATCTTCACATTGCCATGCCTTGAAACCATTGAAAAAAGTGTAACAAATTCATAAGAAACAGCACTTGTTACCACAAACTCTATTTTGCTTCCATTTATTGCAAATCAGCCTCCCGATACCTTGGAAAAGGCTTTGATGTAGTCGCCTTCGTTGACCGTATCAGTTATCATCACACGCATATTATTGACAGATACGAAACCGAAATTCCTAACTTCTCT
>CAYTVH010000013.1:0-33726 GCA_964441805.1 uncultured Oscillospiraceae bacterium
GTTATCCTGTAGCTGTCAGTCTCCTCATATTCGCAGCTGTGTATCCTGCCGTTATCAAAAGACAGTATTTCTGCTCCCGGTATTGCCATCAAAATCGGTGAGTGAGTGGCGATGATGAATTGAGATCCATCTTTGGCACATTCGACGATCTCAAGCAAAAGAGTCAGCTGCCTCTGCGGTGAAAGTGCTGCCTCCGGTTCGTCGAAGATATACACTCCGTTACCTCTCAGCTGCTTCTGCGCAAGTGCTAGGAAACTCTCGCCGTGTGATCTTTTGTGATATCTTTGCGATTCGTATCCTGCACCGTCAGTGTATTCTTCCTCCTTAGTTGCTACGTTATAAAAGCTCTCTGCCCTCAGAAAATATCCGCCTGTTGCACGTCTGTACCCTTTGGACAATCTGATGGCGTCATGAAGTTCCGAGTGGGAATCGTAAGTAGAAAACCTGTAGTTCTTCGTCCCACCCTCAGGATTAAAACCATATGCCACCGCAATGGCCTCAATAAGGGTAGACTTGCCGCTTCCGTTCTCCCCTGTCAGGAAAGTTATGGGCTTCGAAAACTCAAGCCTTTCCATCCCCTTTAGCGCATCTATCTGCCTAAGGTAACTGTCTTTCTCTATTTCATTCCAATCGACTGTCAGTCCTTGTATAAATAATTCGTTCATATCTCACATCCTAATTACTTAGATCATCCATCTTTTTCAAAATTATCTGTTTATTGAATTATATACTATATCGTATAACTATACAATGGCTGCACCTCATAATCTTCGTATTCTCGCATTATACATATATTGCTCTTTTTTATGGGAGTTTTATATCTTTTTCTACCCTTAATACAAGTTGTCCGGATGTATATTCTCTTGAAACGAAGATTGTCATAAAAAATGGGAGTTTCTCGTAAAAAACTCCCTTAAATACATATACTTTTGTCATCTGAGAGAATCCGCGCGGAGCTATCTTCCTGCCTCGTCTACCAGCTTCTTCATCTTCTCGCAAAGCTCACTGCTCATCCAGCCTTCAGGTGCTCGCCACGTCCAGTTGCCCTCGGCGAGGCCCGGAATATTCATGCGGCTTTCATCGCCCAGTCCCAGAATGTCCTGAAGGGGCAGTATCACCCATGGCGATTGAGTTTGATACAGCTCTGCGATGATTTCGTCAACTGTTTTCGCGATGCTGTTTTCTGCGATCCATCCGGTCAGGGTCTGGTTATCGTGCGTTCCGGAATAAAGGATCTTGGTCTCTGCGATTTCATCATCCATTGCTGCGATCTCATCTGCCGAGAACTGGTACACCAGCATCCCCGGGCATCCTGTCAGCTTCAACAAGTCATGTACTTGATTATCAAGTGTTCCCAGATCTTCAGCCAGGAACGGTACAGGACCAAGACGAGACTCAAGGAAATCGAAGAATTCCTTACCTACTCCCGGCAGCCACCATCCGTCGCGAGGTTTACCGCCGCGAGGTACAGCAAAAAATGCTGCAAAGCTCCTGAAGTGATCCAGCCTGATGTAATCATACATGTCCATGGCTCTCTCAACTCGCTTGAGCCACCATTCGTAATCATTGGCTTTCAACTTATCCCAATCATACAGCGGATTTCCCCAGTGCTGTCCATCCTCGCTGAAATAATCAGGCGGAACACCTGCTCCGACTAACGGATATCCGTCTTCACCCAGCAGGAACACATCTCTGTGCGCCCATGTGTCTGCACTGTCAACAGCAGCATATATTGGTATGTCACCGATCACGGAAATGCCCTTACTGTTGGCATATGCCTTGACTTCTTTCCATCTGCGATCAAAAATAAACTGGTTCTTTTTGATGACCTCCAGCTCATCTCTTCTGCCAAGCTTCCACTTATCAAGATTCCTTCTGTCGCGCACATCTTCAGGCCACTGCTGCCAAGGCTTGCCGCCAAGACTTCTCTTTATCAATGTATAAAGCGCATAGTCCTCCAACCAATAGCTTTCTCTTTCGCAAAAGCTCTCGTATTCTTCCTTATCTATGTATTCTCCCGCTGCAGTTCTTCCCGTCAGCTTACTGTTTCCTGCAAAGACAGCAGGGCTCGAATAAGGGGAATCCGTGTCTTCATCGGCAGGACTCATCGGAAGTATCTGCCACAGCTTCTGTCCCGCTGCAGCCAAGCCGTCTATAAAGGCTTCAGCATCATCAAGATTTCCGGACGGCAGTGATGAAACATGGCACAGCACTCCTGCACTGCGTTCCATCTCAAGTTTATGTGGTTTCCTCTTTCTGCAGTAGTACAGCTTAGTAGATACCGGCGGCAGTTCTACTGAGATGCTGCATCTGCCTGCACCATCTGCCGTAGCTTCATCACCCTCCAGTTTAAGCTCATCTGATCCCAAAAGTTCCAATACATACTCTGTCCCTTCAGGAAATTCCACATCAGCGGTAACAGCGCCGAAAATATGACGATTGGCAACGATTATGATTCGCTCATCATTCTTATCCTTACCCGGTGCTTCATTATCCCAATATCTCTCACATATAAACACATGCTCTCCCTGAGATTTGAACTTATACGCACCCTCCGCCAGCACAAGATACTGATTTCTCAGCTGCGCCAGCATTCGATAATGAGCCATCAGCTCTTCATCTTCCCTGCCCCACGGATATGTACCGCGGTTATACGGATCTTCATATCCCTGCACTCCGGCTTCATCTCCGTAATAGAGGCATGGCACTCCCGGCAGTACGTACTGGATAAGCGACAAGACTTTCATCCTGTTCTTTGCAAGCCACATCTTATCATCAGGGATATGATAGTTTTTCTTATCTTCTTCGCTCAGTATCGCATCATCATCTCTTGTTCCCGGCGCATCGCTGAGAACAGTCAAAGTTCTCGCTCTGTCATGGCTTCCCAACAAATTCAAAGCACCATAGAAGTTTTCCGGCGGATAGTTCTCAGCCAGGCTGTTCAAGCGTCTGACTGCAGTCTGTGCATCACTTCTGCCAAGCATATAATCCATCAGAAGATCTCGAACAGGATAATTCATGGTCGAATCCAGCTCGTCCCCCATGAAATAACGACGCTGAACATCGTAACTTACTTTATTGCTTGCATCCTCCCAAACTTCTCCCATGAGAAGCCCCTTAGGATCGGTCTCCTTGATGGTTTTTCTTATGCCTGCGATGAAATCATCAGGCAGCTCGTCAGCCACATCAAGTCTCCATCCTGAAGCTCCTGCACGGAGCCATTTTTTTATAACACTATCGTCGCCGCCATAGATGAATCCTCTGTACGACGGATCGTTTTCTTCAACATTAGGCAGATCGCCCACTCCCCACCAGCAGTCATACTTGTGAGGAAATTCTTCGAATCTGTACCAGCTGTAATACGGGGAATCCGGACCTGCACACGCGCCCGGCGAACTGCTGACGCCCGCATCGGCCGCTGCCCTCTCATAATTCCCAAACCAGTCAAAATACTTGCTGTCAGCTCCCGTATGATTGAATACCCCATCCAGTATGATCCTGATACCAAGACGTCTCGCATCATCGCACAATGACTTGAAATCCTCTTCAGTTCCGAATGCAGGATCGATCATCATGTAATCTGCCGTATCGTATTTGTGGTTGCTGGATGCCAAAAATATCGGATTGAGATAAATGGCTGCTGTACCCATGCTCTTCAGGTAAAACAGCTTTTCCCTTATCCCTTCCAGCGTTCCTCCAAAAAACGGCCAGCGGGTCACTTCACCTTTTTCGTTTTTCACATAATAAGGCAGTCCATACCAGTCCTCTTCTACTACGCGCTCTGCACCTTTCCACTCAGCGCCTCGCATATCCTCCACTGCCTGCTGTTTTTCCATCCAAGCATCATCGCGAGCGAACCTGTCGGGGAATATCTGATAAACGATGGCTTCCTTGTACCACTTAGGCACCGGCGCCTCGTTATATACAGTTATCTGGAATGCCGGGGGCTCGTTCGCATAAACCGCCCCTTCTCCCCCCAGCTTTTCTTCGTTGTTTCCGTAGTACCACTTGTTTTCGCCGTCCTCCAGCACGAAGTAGTACCAGCAAAGGTCGGCTTCTTCAATGGTCAACGACACACGAAAAAGACAGGCACCATCCTCTATGGTTTCCTTTTCCATAGGGATCTGCCTGCCGCCTGTCAGCGTCTGCCACAGGTGCAAAGTGCAGGACAGGCTGTCAAGCCCGCCCTTTGCGTCTTCGCCGTAGGCTTCCGACTTGATGCAAAGCATCACTTCTTCGCCTGCCTTAAGTGCACCTTTCGGCATTCTGTATTGGATGTCCTGTGAATCATGACAGCATTTGATCATAAAGCTCCTCGTATAATCCTATATAACTCTTTGCGGAATTTTTCCAGGAAAAATCCCTCTTCATGGCACGCTTCACGAGAGCCTGCCATGCTTTCTTATCGTTCCTGTAAAGGTCAGCTGCATCCTTTATGGCAAAGAGCAGCTGGTGTGCATTGTAGTCCGGGAAGCTGAATCCGCAGCCTTCCGGATCTCCGTCTCTGCAGTCTATTACTGTATCCTTGAGACCGCCAGTTTCGCGAACGATAGGAAGTGTTCCGTACCTCATGGCGATCATCTGTGAAAGACCGCAAGGTTCGAATCTTGAAGGCATCAGCAGCATATCTGCACCTGCATAAAATCTAGCCGAAAGCCCCAGATCGAACTTGATACATGCACTCATCTTTTCAGGCATCACAGATTCGAAGTGCTTGAATGCATCTTCGTAATCCTTGTCGCCTACGCCCAGCACTGCCACCTGGATGTCTTCCTGCAGCAGCTCTTCCAAAATGAAGTTGATGAGATCAAGGCCTTTCTGTTCTGTAAGTCTGCTGATGAGGACCACCAAAGGGATATCAGGCTCAACTGCCAGTCCCAGTTCCTTCTGCAAAGCTTCCTTGTTGGCTGCTTTACCTGCTTTGACAGTTGAAGCATTGTACTTTTGGACTATGTTGGCGTCTCTTCCCGGTGAATGCTTGTAGGTATCGATACCGTTTAAGATACCGCTCAGCACATCATGTCTTCTCAAGAATATCTCTTCCATATCCTCGCCGTACCATGACGTGCATATTTCTTCAGCATAAGTCGGGCTGACCGTAGTCAGTCTGTCACTGTAATTGAGAGCGCCCTTCATGAAGTTGACAGCATCGCCGTATGTGAGCTGGTCAGCTGCATTTTTGATATCAGCAAGTCCCAGCACATCACCCAGCATCTCTCCCGGATAGATACCCTGGAATTTCAGGTTATGGACTGAAAATACAGTCTTGATCTTTGTGTACTCTTCAAGACCCATATAATGCTCTCTCAAAAATACGGGAACCAGCGCCGTATGCCAGTCGTTACAGTGGATCACATCAGGAAAGAATCCCGGGATGTGCTGCAAAGACTCCAGAATAGCTTTACTGAAGTAGGCGATCCTTTCGCCATCGTCTCCGTATCCGTAAGGCTTTTCACGCTTGAAGTAGTACTCGTTATCTATGAAATAATATGTTACGCCCTTTTCTTTGAGCATCTCGATGCCGCAGTACTGATTACGCCATCCGAGAGGCACTGTACATTCAGCCACCTTCTTCATGCGGTTTCTGTACTGCTCAGGGATGGAACTGAGTTTTGGAAGGATGACACGCATATCCACTCCTTCCTTGCAAACGGCAGACGGCAGTGAGCCGCCCACGTCACCCAGTCCTCCTGTTTTTATAAAAGGGTCTGCTTCAAAAATTGCGTACAGGACTTGAAGCTTCTTAGAGCCCTGTTCAATTTCTTTTTTCTTAGTCATTGTTTACTCCTACAGCTTCTGATTTTTTTCTATCACCAGAGGTGAGTACTTGGTGCCGCTTAAGCGAACGTTTTCACTCACGTGTGCGAACTTATCGCATATGACATTTTCAAGCACTGCGCCCGGCTCGATGACACATCTTTGCAGGATAACACAGTTCTTCACCACTGCACCCTTGCCGATCTTCACATTACGTGAAAGTATGCTGTTTTCTACTGTTCCTTCTACGATGGCACCGCTGGAAATGATGGAGTTGGATACTTTGCATCCTTCCAGATATTTTGCAGGAGGAGCATCCTGTACCTTGGTGAAGATCATTTTGCTGCTGCAGAACAGCTCATTTCTCACCTTTGGATCCAGCATTTCCATGGAGCACTGCATGTAGTCATATGTACTGTCGACAGCTCCAACGTAACCCAAGAAGTTATATGACCTGATGTTCATTCTGCCGATGTTGTCAGTGATGATTTCCATCATGTCGATGTAGTCTATGTTGGAATACCATTCCATCAAGTTCAGAAGGGTTTCTCTGTTGATGATGAAGCAGTCCAGGAACCATGCGGCGATGCCGTTGGCACTGTCTCTGATGCCGACAACTGAACCGTCATGATCCATATCGATGAAGTGTCCCGCCTTAAGATCTGCATTGGCAACTTCCTTATACAGCATGGTGATCTCAGCACCTGATTGGATGTGCCTGTCTACCATCTGATGAAAATCGATATTGAATATCTTATTGGATGCACTTACGATAACGTAATCTTCAGTGGCCCTGTCAAGAAACGGTCTGTTATTGATAAGGTCTCTCAGCAGGAATTTGCCCTGGAAACGTTTCATACCGTAAGCTGATCCCGGCAGTATGTACAGTCCGTCATCTTTTCTTGAAAGGGACCATTCCTTACCTGCTCCCAAGTGGTCGATCAGTGATCTGTATCTGTAAGCTGATGTGACGCCTACTGTACGGATGCCTGAGTGCACCAGATTGGAAAGCGGAAAGTCCACCAGACGATATCTTCCGCCTATAGGAAGTGTCGCGATAGGACGTATGTCAGCCAGCTTGCTGAAATTCTCACTGGAATAATTTGTTGTTATAAGACCCATAACATTATTCATTATTTCTACCTCCTATCGTCCTATTTCTTCTCTACAACATCGTTGTCGCCGATAACTGCTATTTCTTCGCCGGCAGCATCTCCGAAGACTGCGCCTTCTTCGATAACTGTATTTTCCCCGATGATGGCTCTTTCTACTCTGGCGTCCTTTTTGACTACTGCACCCGGCAGCAGGATGGAATCTATTACCTGAGCACCTTCTTCCACCTGAACACCGAAGCTTAAGATAGAGTGCTTTACAGCACCGTAAACAGTGCAGCCGTTGCAGATCAGTGAGTTTTGCACCACTGCATTAGGTCCGTTATATCCCGGCGGATACATGTTGGAATTGCTGTATACCTTCATGTCTTCTTCGAAGATGTTGAAGCCTGAATCAGGATCCAAAAGTTCCATATTGGTTTCAAAATAACTGTCTATGGTACCTACATCCTTCCAGTATCCGCTGAAGGTGTAAGCATAAAGGTCCTTGCCCTCTGAAAGGAGCATAGGGATTATATTCTTACCGAAGTCGTGATCGGAAGCTTCCATTTCTCCGTCTTTGAGCAGTGCCTCTTTGAGTACAGGCCAGCTGAATATGTAAATACCCATTGAAGCCAGATTGCTGTCCGGTTCCTTCGGTTTCTCTGAGAATTTATAGATCCTGTTGTTTTCATCGGCTGTCAATATACCGAATCTGCTGGCTTCTTCCATAGGAACTTCCATTACGGAAATAGTCAGATCTGCATTGTTTTTCTTATGGCAGTCCAGCATCTTACTGTAATCCATCTTGTACAGATGGTCGCCTGAAAGGATCAGCACATACTCAGGATCATAGTTGTCGATGAAATCTATATTTCTGTAGATGGCATCAGCTGTGCCGCGGTACCACTGTCCACCGGATTCTGTGGCATATGGCGGCAACACGAAAACTCCGCCGTATGCATCGTCCAGATCCCATGCAGCACCTGTTCCTATATATGAGTTGAGCAGCAGCGGCTTGTACTGTGTCAGGACTCCGACAGTAGTGATGTCAGAGTTGGCACAGTTTGAAAGACTGAAGTCGATTATCCTGTACTTTCCGCCAAAAGCAACTGCAGGCTTTGCTATTTTTTTCGTAAGGGCTCCCAGGCGGCTTCCCTGTCCGCCGGCCAGAAGCATTGCTACACATTCTTTTTTCTGCATTAGCATATCACGTACCTCCTTTGCGATCTGTCGCTATCCGATTGCCGATCAAACATGCCAAATGTCGTTGGCATACTGCATTATGGTTCTGTCACTGCTGAAATGTCCTGCTTTAGCTATATTCGTAAGAGACATCTTGAGCCATCTGTTTTGATCTCTGTAAGCATCTCCTGTCTCTTTCCATGCTCTCATGTAATCCTTGAAGTCTTCCAGCACGAAATACTCATCTCCGTATCTGAGAAGCGCGTCGTGGATGTTCCAGAATTCAGGTCCCAGGTCGCTGAAAAATCCGTTTACCAGCTGGTCTGTGATCTCCTTCAGATGAGGTTCACTGTCGTATATATCCTGAGAGAAATAATCTCCCTTGATGTAATGGTCTTCCACCTGCTCCGCGCTGAGTCCGAAGATGAAGATGTTATCGTCTCCCACCAGCTGGTGTATCTCAACGTTGGCACCGTCTTCAGTTCCCAGAGTCACCGCACCGTTGAACATGAACTTCATGTTTCCTGTTCCGCTGGCTTCCTTGCCTGCAGTTGATATCTGTTCGCTGATGTCGGCCGCAGGATAGATCAGCTGTCCAACGCTCACGCCGAAGTTTTCGATGAATACTACTTTTATCTTTCCGCCGATATCGGGATCATTGTTGATCATCTCAGCTGCCGTATTTATGAGTCTGATGACTTCTTTAGCGAAATCATAGCTCTTGGCGGCCTTTCCCGAGAAGATGAAAGTATGAGGCGGGATGTCCAAGGAAGGATCCTTCTTCAGCATGTTGTAAAGATACATCACTTTGTATATATTAAGGAGCTGTCTCTTATATGCATGGATTCTTTTCACCTGGATATCGAATACCGATGACGGGTCGACGATGACTCCGTTCTTTTCCTTGATGTACTCAGCCAGTCTGCACTTGTTGTCGTACTTGATCTGCTGAAGCTGTCTCAAAAAGCTTTCGTCATCTCTGTACTTAAGGAGTTCTTCCAGCTTGTAAGTGTCTCTCATCCATTGGTTCCCGATGGAATCTGTTATCAGTTTCGTCAGTTTAGGGTTCGCCTCGATGAGAAATCTCCTGTGGCTGACACCGTTGGTCTTGTTGTTGAACTTCTCAGGAGTCAGTTGGTAGAATTCCTTGAATACATCCTTTTTGAGGATGTCGCTGTGGATGGCAGCAACACCGTTTACCGAATGGCTTCCGATGATGGACATATTGGCCATCTTAGCCTGACCATCCCAAAGGATAGAAGTTGCCTGGAGGAATTCCTGACGTCTAGGCATATTGCTGTCAATGCTTTCTCTGTATCTGCGGTCGATCTCTTCGATGATCATGTAAACTCTAGGAAGGAGTCTTTCCATCAGATCTATCGGCCATCTTTCCAGGGCTTCCGGCATTACTGTATGGTTTGTAAAGGAAATGGTTTTAGTGGTGATTTCCCATGCTTCATCCCATTCCAGATTTTCCTGGTCGAGGAGCACTCTCATCAGTTCCGGTACGCAAAGTGCCGGATGAGTGTCGTTGATGTGGATGGCCACTTTATTTGGAAAGTCTGCCCAGCTGTCGTTTCCTGCTCTCTTCTTATATGCTCTGATGATGGATGCGATACCTGCCGCAACCAGGAAGTATTCCTGCTTAAGCCTCAGCTCCTTTCCTTCAGGGGTGCTGTCGTCAGGATACAGGAGCGTGGTGATGGCTTCGATATCGTTTCTCTCCTTCACTGCATCGCTGTATCTGCCGCTGCTGAAAGCATCCATGTCCAGTTTTTCTTCTTCCGGTTCTGCCTGCCAAAGTCTCAGCATGTTTACAGTATTGCCGCCGTAACCTACGATAGGCACGTCATACGGCACTGCCCTCACTGTCTGATAGTTGACGTGTTCAAAGTGGATCTTACCGTCTTCGTAAGTACGTTCAACGTTTCCTCCGAAACGGATCTTCACTGTTCTGTCCGAGTTTCTGATTTCCCACGGATAGCCTTTTGTCAGCCATGGATCAGGTTCTTCAGTCTGGCAGTTGTCCTTGATCTTCTGTTTGAAGAGACCGAATCTGTAGCGGGCTCCCATTCCTATGCCCGCGATATCGCAAAACGCCATGGAATCCAAAAAGCACGCTGCCAGTCTTCCAAGGCCGCCGTTTCCCAGTGCCGGGTCAGGTTCCTTACCGCAAAGGGCATCAAGGTCTTCTCCCAGCTCCGCAAGTCCTTCTCGGACCATATCTTCTATTCCAAGGTTTATAAGATAGTTCTTGAGAAGTCTTCCCATGAGAAATTCCATGGAAAAGTAATACACTCTCTTCTCGTCGTCATTGATGTGACGGTGCTTGGTGTCGGCATGACGTCTTGCTGCCCTGCTGCAGATCAGCTTAGCCAGCACCTCGTACTTCTGCTGAGATGTACATTCTTCAAATGGCTTGGCCATCTCATCCATAAATTCTTCTCTATACTGCTTTATAAAATCGTCTTTTCCTGAAAACATCTTTCCTCCTAGTAATGGTTTATTTTTGATCATCGGCAAGTCTGCCGTCTTTGGCAGGAGCCAAGATGACTCCTCCCAGCGGCGGAACAGTGATCTCGATGTACTGTTCCATACCGTGACAATTTCCTTTTATTGTCTTGAGCGGCCGGGTGTTTATCTTACCGCTGCCGCCGTATGCCATATGGTCTGAGTTGAAAACTTCTTCATATGCCCCTTCCTTCGGCACGCCGATCCTGTACTTTTCATATACGGCAGGCGTGAAGTTGAGAAGTATGATGGTGTGGTCGTCTGCCCCTTTGCGCATGAATATGAGTATGCTCTGCTCATTGTTGTCCGCATCTATCCACTGATGGCCTTCCTGAGAATAGCTTTCCTGCCACAGCGAAGGCTGATCAAGATACACGTGGTTGAGGGCTTTGACGTAGTTCTTGTGGGCTGCGTGGGTAGGATAATCCAGCAGGAACCACTCCAGTTCTTCGTAGTAGCGCCACTCGATGAACGGTGCGATCTCCGTTCCCATAAAAGTCAGCTTGCCGCCGCTGTGACACATCTGATACATCAGCAGCAGCCTGTCACCTGCAAACTGCCTCCAGTAATCTCCCGGCATCCTTCCCATCAGGGAAAGCTTGCCGTGGACCACTTCGTCGTGGGATAACGGCAGTATGAAATTCTCGTCAAATGCGTACATCATGGAGAAGTTCAGCATGTTGTGACATCCCGGTCTGTATGGGAAGTCCTGTTTGCAATACTTGAGAGTATCGTTCATCCAGCCCATGTTCCACTTGTAATGGAAACCCAGACCGCCTTTTTCCGGCGGATATGTGACCATCGGCCAGGCGGTGCTTTCCTCGGCAGCCATGAAGACGTCAGGATGAAGCCTTCCAACGGCGGCATTGCACTTTTGCAGGAATGCCTTGGATGCCAGATCCTCTTCGCCGCCAAGATGATTGTATCTCTTTGTCGATTGATCCTGCTTGCCGAAGTTGAGATAAAGCATGCTGGTGACACCGTCCACGCGGATGCCGTCAACGTGATATTCCTCCAGCCAGTAGATCAGGTTGCTCACGAGGAACGACTGGACTTCAGCCCTTCCCAGATCGAATTTATATGTTCCCCATTCCTGGTGATCGTCTATCTCATAGAGTTTATGGCCGTTGAACCCGGCAAGCCCGTGGCTGTCACGGCAGAAATGCCCCGGTACCCAGTCCAGAACTACGCCGATGCCTGCTTTGTGAAATTCATCTATCAGATGCTTGAACCCTGCCGGTGTTCCGTATCTTGAAGTCGGTGCGTAATATCCTGTCACCTGATATCCCCATGAACCGTCAAATGGATGCTCCATCACCGGCATCAGCTCAACGTGGGTATATCCCATATCCTTGACGTATGCCGGCAGTTTATTAGCCAGTTCGTCGTAAGAATAAAAGTCGGGATCTCCGTCTCCCGGGCTATGCTGCATCCAGGAGCCCAGATGTATTTCGTAAATGTTAAGAGGCTTGTTGAAGTGGGACTCTGCTTTTCTGTCTGCCAGCCAATCTTCGTCGCTCCATTCGTAATCGAGCTTAGCGATCTTCGAAGCAGTTCCCGGACGTTTTTCAGCAGAAAATGCATAAGGGTCTGCCTTGTAAAACATCTCCCCGGTGTCACATTCTATGACGTACTTGTACAGCATTCCTTCTGTCGCATCCGGCACAAAGCCTTCCCAGATACCGCTGGAACCGACAGGCTCCATGTAATACTTGTCGCCGCTCCAGCCGTCAAAATCACCGGTAACACAAACGCTCTTCGCCTGCGGTACCCACACAGCAAAACGGCAGCCTGCACGGCCACCTTTTTCTTCAATATGTGCACCTAATAATTTGTAGATATGAGTATGTTCCCCTTGTGTGAATAAACTAAGATCCTCTTCCGCGAAAATATTATTTTTTGGCACAGGATCACCCTCTTTCCCAAAATCAGAATCAACATGAATTTATATACTAAAAGTATACCACAAATGGGAGGGGAATAATAGGGGAGATATGGGTAGATTATGATGAAAATATACTTAGTTTGCTGCCAATTTTTTGGTTTTATGACCTGACAGTAACAACCTCGAAAAAATCTTCTGTTGTTACTTTAATTTCAACGTTTGCAGGCATTACAAGTTGACATAATTTTTTTCAGATGAAAAAACATCTCTTCGAACCGCTGAAACCATTGAAAAAAGAGTAACAACCGGTTAAAAATCAGCAGTTGTTACTCTTGCTCCAAAACTTATTCTACAGCATACCCTTCTCTCTATGGTACGCCTTGGCTGCGATGCAGTCGTTTTTGATCTGGTTGCTCAGTTCTTCAACGCTTGAGAACTTCATTTCAGGACGTGTCTTCTTGACGAATTCTACCTTGATGTTCTTGCCGTAAAGTTCCTTATCGAAGTTGAAGATGTGAGTTTCCACGTTCTTGTTATATGTTCCGATGGTCGGCTTCACGCCAACGTTAGTGATGCTCGGATACTTGACTCCGTTGTAGTTGCAGTATGTGATATACACACCGTTGGACGGGCTTGCCATGGTCTCATCGATCATGATGTTGGATGTCGGGAATCCGATGGTCCTTCCCAGCTTGTTGCCCACAACAACTTCACCGCCGATGGAGTAAAGTCTGCCCATGAACTTAGCGCATTCTTCCATACGGCCTTCTTCGATGAGCTGACGGATATATGTACTGCTCACAACGATATCGTCTATCATGAACGGCTCCTGAACGTGGATGCCGAAGCCCTTTTTCATGCCTTCGCGCATCAGGATCTCAGGATTTCCTGCCGCTTTATGACCAAAGTGATAATTGAATCCACAGTAAGCTTCTCTTATCTTGAACTTTCCAACCAGCAGCTTGTCGATGAACTCTTCGGGGCTCATCTTAAGGATCTCAGGAGTGAAAGGTATATTGAAAAGATAATCGATACCCATCGCTTCCATGATGGCTGCCTTTTCTTCAGGATAGTTGATGTTCTTTACTGTAGGCACCTTTTCCAGCAGCGTTCTTGTGTGGTTGGAGAATGTGAAAACAGCGCTCTTCAGCCTTCCTGCTTCTGCACTTTTCACAGTCCTGTTGATGATCTCCTGATGTCCTCTGTGAACGCCGTCAAAATTGCCGAGGGCGATCACGGTAGGCTCTATGTTATTTACTTCTTCCAGTGAATTAAAAATCTTCATATCCATGCCTCTTCAAAAAGTCATTTATCTGTCGACGAGGATCTTGTCTGCCTTAAGCTCCCTCGATTTCTCGTCGTAATATCCCGTTCCCAGGAATTCCCCGGTGTCTGAATTGTACACGCTGTAAAGTGTACTGTAGCTTCTGCCCCTCTTGTTGACGAGGCTGTCGTCTTCTACCTTTGGTTTTTCCACCACCTTGACCTGCTTCCACCTGATGCTGTTGCCCATGCTGAAATATCCGGCACGATCCGCATTCATATGGATCTTCCCAAAATGGATCAGCGGTGCGTCCGTATCGATGACGTATTTCTCGATCTCAGCCTCATCCATGGTCTTGATCTCTTCAGGTCCCACGCCGTTTTCGATGCGGAAAATGCCGCTGGCCACCCTTGTCAGCTCCGACATCACTGCCCCGCATCCCAGCGCTTCTCCCAGGTCACTGCAGATGGTCCTAATATAAGTCCCCTTGGAGCATGTCACTTCAAAGGAAACTTCTTTTTTATCCATATCTATATTTTCGATGGTCAGTTCCCTGATGGTCACTTTCCTTGGCTTCACTTCCACGTCCAGACCTTCTCTGGCGTACTCATAAAGCCTCCTGCCGTTCACCCTGACGGATGAATACATGGGAGGATACTGTTCTATCTCTCCATGGAAAGCGCACAGCGCCTCTCTTATGGCTTCTTCCGTAAGCCCTTCGGTGCTCCTTTCCTCCAAAGTCTCTCCCCAGATATCGAGAGTATCTGTAACGAGCCCGAAGCGTGCTGTGCATCTGTATGTTTTATCATCAAGGTCTGTGTATTCCATCAGTCTGGTCGCTTTGCCTATGTATATGGGCAAAACTCCGCAGGCCATAGGATCCAGCGTGCCGCCGTGTCCTATCTTTTTAACACCCTTCAGTCTCAGTATCTTGCGGCAGATGGCCACACAGTCGTGAGACGTCCAGTCCTGCGGTTTGTTGAGTATCAAAATACCGTCTTTCATTAAGCTTGTTTCTCCCGGTCTTCTAAACTAATTTATCCCAGTAGTCCTTGATTGCTTTTTTTATAGCTTCCAGAGCCTGATCCATAGACATGTCAAGAGTGCATCCTGCCGCCTTTACATGTCCGCCTCCGCCAAAACCGGAAACGATCTCATGGACGTTGGCATAGGATTTGGCTCTCATGCTCACCTTGACGCTGCCTGCTTTTTCTTTGAGGAAGGCTGCCATTTCAACGCCTTCGATGTTTCTCAGAAGATCGATGGAGCCTTCAGCATCGTCAAGCATCGCATCCGCCTGCTCCAGCATCTCCCCTGTCACGCAGGAGACTGCCACCTTTCCATCATGAAAAAGCTCGGCTCTATCCAGGATCTTTGCCTGGATCCTAAGCTTTGCCATAGGGATGGTCTGGTACAGCTTCACATTGATCATTGTGTGGTCGATGCCTTTTGCCATCAGTTCCGACGCGATGGCGTGGGTCTCGGCCGTGGTGTTGGAATACTGAAAACTTCCTGTGTCTGTGTTGAGCCCTGTGTAGATGGACTCGGCGATGGTCTTGTCCATAAGATCTTCACCCAGCAGCTGACCCATTTCGACGATCAGCTTGTAGATCAGCTCGCATGTGGCTGCCGCCTTTTCGTCGATATAATAGTGGTCGCCGAAGCCGCCCGCTGCCGCATGATGGTCTATGCAAAGCCTCACTTTTCCTTCGTCGTACTTGCCCGCCAATGCAGGGAATCTGCTGTATTCTCCGCAGTCCACGCAGATGGAAATATCCTGATCTTTCACTCGGTCTATGTCACGGGTGCAAAACTCCGTATCCATGAAGCTGATGTAATCAGGAACTTCCTCGTCCACCATCACCCATGCATCCTTGTCCATATTTCTCAAGGTACGGCAAAGGGCCGCAGCTGATCCCAGTGCGTCCCCGTCCGGATTGATATGGGTGAATATGAGTATGGTCTGCGCGGCATTGAGCTTACCGGCAAGTTCTTTCAATGAAGCGTTGCTTATCATTACTCTTCCTCTTCCTCATCGTGTCTGATGTCCAGAGTGCTGATGAGTTCATCGATGTGTCTGCCATATTCCAGTGATTTGTCGATCTTGAAGATCAGATCAGGAACATGTCTAAGTTTTATCTGTCTGCCGATTTCCTTGCGGATGAATCCCTTGGCACTTGCAAGTGCGTCAAGGGTATCCTGCTGCTGTGCTGCAGCTTTTTCAGGATCTGGGTCCATGCCCAGAACGGAAAGGTATACTGTCGCATAGCTTCCGTCGCTGGTCACTTCAACTGCAGTGATGCTTATCATGGCAGACAGTCTCGGATCCTTGAGGCCTCTTACCAGAAGATCGCTGATGATCTTTCTGATCTCTTCGCCCATTCTTCCCTGTCTGTGTCCTTTTGCCATTTTGCCTCCTAGTTTCTAGCGATCTCTTCCATGGTGAAGCATTCGATGATATCGCCTTCCTTGATATCGTTGTAGTTTTCGATACCGATACCGCATTCGTAGCCCTGGTTGACTTCCTTAGCATCGTCCTTGAATCTCTTCAGTGATGAGATCTTGCCTTCGTGGATAACGATACCGTCTCTAACCAGTCTGACCTGTTCGTTTCTTACTACCTTACCATCTGTTACGTAAGCTCCGCCGATGATACCAACGCCAGGTACCTTGAATGTGTTTCTTATTTCTACTGTTCCCAGAACTACTTCCTTGAATTCAGGATCAAGCATACCCTTCATGGCGTTTTCAACGTCATCGATGATGTCGTAGATGACTCTGTATGTTCTGATCTGGATTCCGTCGCGTTCTGCGATAGCACTTACTGCTGCGCTTGGTCTTACATTGAATCCGATGATGATGGATCCGGATGTTCCTGCCAGCATGATATCTGATTCGTTCACAGTACCTACGCCTGTATGAACGATCTTAACTCTAACTTCGTCGTTTGACAGTTTTTCAAGGGATGATACGATGGCACCTACAGAACCCTGTACGTCAGCCTTGATGATCAGGTTCAGGTCTTTCACTTCGCCTGCATTGATCTGGCTGAACAGTTCTTCCAGAGTTGTGCTGGAGTTTCTGGCCATAACTTCTTCTCTCAGCTTGAGAGCTCTTGCTTCTGCGATTTCTCTTGCTGTTCTGTCATCCTTAACTGCATTGAATACGTCGCCGGCCTGTGGTACTTCTGTCAGACCCAGTACTTCTACAGCTGTAGCAGGACCTGCCATCCTTACCTTTTCGCCCTTGTCGTTTGTCATCAGTCTGATCTTACCGGAGCATGTTCCTGCTACGATACTCTTTCCTGACTTCAGTGTTCCGTTGAGAACCAGCAGACTTGCAACAGGACCCTTAGCCTTGTCAAGACGAGCCTCAAGTACAGTACCGATAGCCAGTCTGTCAGGGTTAGCCTTAAGTTCAAGCACTTCTGCCTGGAGAAGGATCATTTCCAGCAGGTTCACGATACCTTCGCCTGTCTTGGCTGATACAGGTACGCTGATAACGTCTCCGCCCCAGTCTTCTACCAGTACGCCGTTGTTGGCTAGGTCAGTCTTAACGATATCAGGGTTGGCACCAGGTTTATCCATCTTGTTGATGGCAACGATGATAGGAACGCCTGCAGCCTTGGCGTGGCTGATGGATTCTATAGTCTGAGGCTTAACAGAGTCGTCTGCAGCTACTACCAGTACTGCGATGTCTGTTGAGTGAGCACCTCTGGCTCTCATTGCTGTGAAGGCTTCGTGTCCAGGAGTATCCAGGAATACGATCTTCTGTCCGTTGATTTCTACTTCTGATGCACCGATGTGCTGAGTGATACCGCCGGATTCCGATGCTGTAACGTTTGTCTTTCTGATAGCGTCCAGCAAGGATGTCTTACCGTGGTCAACGTGACCCATTACAGTGATGATAGGTGGTCTTGGCTTCAGATCTTCTTCCTTGTCTTCGAATGTTTCGATGCCTTCTTCTTCAATTTCTTCTTCGATCTTGCCGATAGCCACCTGGATACCCATTTCTTCTGCCAGAAGAACTACGGTATCTTCATCCAGGTTCTGGTTAACGTTGGCCATAACTCCCATCTTCATCAGAGTCATGATGATCTGGGAAACTGTTGTCTTAGTCTGTTCTGCAAAACCTGCAACTGTGATAGGAACGTTGATCATAACTGTTCCAACCGGCAGGATCACTTCTTCGACCTCAGGTTCAACTACCTTAGGTTTATTGTTCTTCTTGTTTCTAACCTGCTTTTCGAGGGACTTAGGAGCCATCTTGCCCTTCTTGCCGCCTCTTTCCAGCTTAGCGAACTTATCGTGTTCCTTATCCTTTTCCTTATTCTTCTTATCGCCTCTTCCTGCGCCCGGCTTAGTGTTGATCACATCTGCAGCAGATGCTTCATCTCTTCTTGGTGCAGGTCTTGAAGGTCTTTCATTTCTATCGTTTCTGTCGTTTCTTCTGTCAGGTCTTTCTGATCTTTCACCCGGTTTTCTATCGCCCTGTCTTCTGTCAGAAGATCTTCTTTCTCCTCTTTCTCCTCTTTCAGGTCTGTCACCCTGTCTTCTTTCAGGCCTGTCGGATCTTCTAGGTCTTTCTTCTCTCTTTTCAGAAGACTTCTTTTCTTCGGCTCTCTTCTGAGCAGCTGCAGCTCTCTTTTCAGCAGCTTCAGCTTCTTCTCTTCTTACATCTTCTGCTTTCTTTACGACCTTGAGTCTTGAAAGGCGCTTAGGAGCTTCAGGCTTAGCTTCTTCTGCAGGCTTTTCTTCTGCCTTAGGAGCTTCTGCCTTTGGTTCTTCAGCCTTTGGAGCTTCCTTGATTTCTGCCTTAGGAGCTTCTGTCTTAGGCTCTGCCTTCTTTTCTTCAGTTTTAGGTGCTTCAGCCTGAACTTCTGCAGCCTTTGGTTCTTCTTCCTTAACAACCTTTGCGGCTTCCTTGGCAGCTTCCTTTTCAGCTGCTTCTCTAGCCAGTCTTTCTTCCAGCATAGCCTTTGAAACTACAGGCTTACCTGCAGGTGGCTTTGGTCTTCCCTCGATTTCCTTTGACACTACAGGTTTGCCTACAGGCGGCTTAGCTGCAGCTGTTCTTTCAGTAGTCTTGGCTGCTGCTTTAGTAGTCTTCTTCATTTCAGGCAGCTTGATGTTGGCAGCCTTTGTTGTTACCTTAGGCTCACCTGTTTTTGCTGCGCTGTCAGCCTTCTTGGCCGTTGCTCTTACCACCTTAGTTTCTGCATGTGCACCACTTCTCATGATTGTATTTTTAACTGCAGTTGCATCCATATCATTCAGCTCATCGCTGATTTTCGCAACTTCTATCCCCATGGATTTAGCTTTTTCCAGTACGTCTTTGCCGGTCATATTAAGCTCTGCGGCCAGGTCTTTTATTTTCATACGCCATTCCTCCTTTACTGGTTTTCTCCGTATATCTCTTTCTTAATGATTTCTGAAAAATTGGTATCGCAGACAGCGAATACGCTTCTGCCCTGAGATCCGATGGCATGTGACAGCTCTTCGCTGTTTCCGTACTTCACATATTCGACGCCGTGTTTTCTGATCTCTTTCATTATCTTCTTTTCGCTGTTTTCCGAAATATCCTCTGCCAGGATCATCAGCTTGACTTTTCCTTTGTTCATCCCAAAGGTGCAGGTGTTCACTCCTGCCATCACGTTACCTGACTTCTTGGCGAATCCCAGATAATTAATCACTTTGTTTTTCATATTTCTCCAGTTCTGTGAAAATGTCCTGTAATTTTTCTTCTGATATTTCGATCTCGAAGTTACGCTGAAGGCTTTTTCTTTTCTTGGCCTTTTCCATACAGCCCTTGTCAGGACAGAGGTAAACGCCTCTTCCCTTTGCCTTTCCTGTAGGATCAACTGTTATCTCTCCTTCGTAACAGGCGATCCTCACCAGGCTGTTCTTAGGCTTTGATTCCATGCAGCCTACGCATCTTCGCATTGGTATCTTCTTAACCTTCGACATATTCAATACCATCTTCTTCGTAATATTCGTCGTCATATTCTTCGTATTCTTCATCTCCGAAGTACTGGGTATGACTCTTGATATCTATCTTCCAGCCGCAAAGTTTAGCAGCAAGTCTTACATTCTGACCTTCCTTACCGATAGCCAGTGAAAGCTGATAGTCAGGAACTACTACAGTTGCAGCCTTTTCCTCTTCGTCTACCATTACTTCCTCTACCTTGGCAGGGCTCAATACGTTCTTGATCAGGATCCTTGGATCTTCATCCCATGTTGTGATGTCGATCTTTTCTCCAAAGAGTTCATCAACGATGTTCTTTACTCTTGATCCGCCTGTTCCTACACATGCTCCCACAGGATCCACGTTTTCATCTTCTGTATATACAGCGATCTTTGTTCTTGATCCTGCTTCTCTTGCGATGCTCTTGATCTCAACTGTTCCGTCTTCGATTTCAGGAACTTCCAGTTCAAAGAGTCTTTCCACGAATCCCGGATGAGTTCTTGAAAGGAACACCTGAGGGCCCTTAGTGCTCTTTCTTACATCCATGATGTAAGCCTTGATCCTGTCGTTGACTCTGTATCTTTCACCGTAAGCTCTTTCTCCGGCAACCAGGATACCTTCAGTGTTTCCCATGTTGACGAAGATAGTTTCGTTGCTGATCCTCTGTACAACACCAGTGATCAGATCACCCTGTCTGTCGATGTAGTTGTCGAAGATCATGCCTCTTTCAGCTTCTCTGATCCTCTGTACAACTACCTGCTTAGCAGTCTGTGCCGCGATTCTTCCAAAATCCTTAGGAGTTACCTGATATTCAACTACGTCGCCCACTTCGTATCTTGGGTCGATCTCCAAAGCTTCCTCGATTGAGATCTCTGTGAATTCGTCTTCAACCTCTTCAACTACGTCTCTTCTCATCAGTACGTCCACATCGCCTTCTTCTCTGTCGATGCTTACTCTTACATTCTGAGCTGTTCCATAGTTCTTCTTGTAAGCTGAAACCAGTGCTGATTCGATAGCTTCGATGAGAACATCCTTGGATATTCCTTTTTCCTTCACTAAATCATCGATAGCATAAATAAATTCCTTATTCATTTTATTCTATAACCTCCTAATTTAGAAAATAACGGCCAGATTAGCTTTTGCTATTTCTGCCATCTCGAGTTCCCATTTTTTATTATCATGGTCAGTAACGGTGATCACATCTCCGCTTATGCCATCAAGCACTCCCTGGATGTTCTTGGTTCCGTCCTTGCCCTTGTATAATCTGATTTCGATTTCGCTTCCTGTGTATCTTTCATAGTGTTCTTTCTTCAGAAGCGGTCTGTCCATTCCCGGTGAAGAAACTTCAAGGTAATAGTTTTGCTCGATAGGATCTTCTTCATCCAGTCTTTCGCTCAAAAATCTGCTGACTTTCTCACAGTCCTCTGTTCCGATATACCCTTCGCCTGAAGCCATATCCACATAAACTCTGAGGAACCAGTCCTTACCTTCCTTGACGAACTCGATGTTGTACAGTTCGTAGCCTTCTTCCGCGAGGAAATCCGCCATCATATCGGCTGCGATCTCCGTGATTTTTTTCTTAGCCATAAATAGTCCTTTTCTTATTATTCTCTACTCACAAAACGAAAGAGTGGGTTTTGCCCACTCTTGCTTCAATCAAATGCTGTTGTCTTAGGGTATACTAACATAGAAACCTTGGAATTGCAAGGGATTTGTAGAAAATATTTCTATATTTAAGGTTTCAGGCGCATATCCGAACACGTGACCGATTCGGTCTAGTAACATCCGCCCTGTATTTCGCGTTTGTTACACTAATTTCAACGGTTTCAGGCATCAGAAAACGCAATAGCTCGTTCATTCAGCATAAATCACAAAATGACACCCCATAAACGTTGAAAACAGAGTAACAACTTAAGATAAAATCGCCATTGTTACTAACAGCAGTTTTGTTGACATTTGCCCTAATGTGATTTATATTGTTTTATAGAGAGAAACCGATGAACGGTTGCTCCCTTATATTATTGGAGAACTAATCCCCGTCCTAAGGGTGTAAAGCAGGACGGGGATTAATCTTTTTTGTAATCTCTTACGGTAACCTGGTCTGTTGTCAAAATCTCCTCATTTCTTAAATTTTGACAATTAAAGCCTCATTTTCTTATGATTTCAGCCAGAAAAAGTGTGTTTTTCGCTAACAAAGTGGCCAAACTTTCTATTCAATAAAAAAATGACAACAAAACTGAAAGATTTGTTGTCATTTCGTGATTTTTTTCTAAAACAAGCCAATCGAAGCCGCCTAAAAAGCAGCGCCACCTGGACTTAGTGAGGGCATGGTGCTAAAACAGACTCATCTGCGCCGTCTCCGGCAGGCCTTCCAGGACTCCGTGCTGACGCATTTCGTCGAGGGCGGTCTTGTTGATCTTGCCGCGTTCGCTTATGTCTTCCACTGTTTCGTATGGTCTGCGCAGATATTCTTCGTGGAAAGTGGTCGCAGCGCCTTCTCCAACGCCTGTGATGGCTACGAACGGCAGAAGTACTTTACCGTCATGTGCTAGGAATCGCAGGCTGTCCGAAATGCCCAGTCTTGCCGGTGCGAATTCGTATCCGCGAGCGTACATTTCGTATGCAACTTCCAGGACAGTGATCTCGTCTTCTTCCTTCTTGGAAGCGTCCTTACCTTTACGGATGATTTCTTCCATTCGCTCTTCAACGGCTTTCTGGCCGCGCAGGATGACCTTTTCATCGAAGTACTGCACCTTGGCTGTGAACCATACTGCGTAGAATTCCACAGGATGGTATACCTTGTAATAAGCTATACGCGCTGACATCATTACATAGGCAACTGCGTGGGCTCTAGGGAACATGTACTTGATCTTTTTGCATGAATCTATGTACCAGTCAGGAACGTCGTGTTCGCGCATCAAAAGTTCCTGTTCCTCCGTGAGGCCTTTGCCCTTACGGACTTTTTCCATGATGGTGAAGGCATCTGCATTAGGGAGTCCCTTAAGACGAAGGTAGTTCATGATGTCGTCTCGCGTTGCGATGGCTTCCTTCATAGTAGTCACTTTGTTGACGATCAGATCCTGAGCATTGCCCAGCCATACGTCTGTACCATGGGAAAGACCTGATATACGAACCAGTTCTTCGAAGCTGGTCGGCTGGATGTCGTCAAGCATCTGTCTTACGAATTTAGTTCCGAACTCAGGGATACCGTAGCTTCCGTGGGTGAATTTATAGTCGGGATCCTTGATGTCGAGGCCTTCGGTACCTATGAAGATGGTCATCACCTTATCATCTTTGATTGGTACTGTCAGCGGATCCACTCCCGTCATGTCCTGCAGCTGTCTGATCATGGAAGGAGCATCGTGACCCAGTATGTCCAATTTCAGCAGGTTCTGGTCGATGGAGTGATAGTCGAAATGGGTGGTCACGATATCTGACTTGACGTCATTGGCCGGATGCTGTACAGGGCAGAATTCGTAAATCTCATGTCCACGAGGTACGATGATGATACCGCCCGGATGCTGGCCGCTTGTCTTCCTAACGCCTTCGCAGCATGCAGTCAGTCTGTCCAGCTCGAACTTGTTGACGTTCATCTCACGTTCTTCGAAGTACTTGGCAACGTATCCGTAGGCTGTCTTATCCTTTATGGTGCCTATGGTTCCTGCTTTGTACACGTTCTCCGAACCAAAGATCTCTTCTACGTATTTATGTGCTGTGGCCTGATATTCACCTGCAAAGTTCAGGTCGATATCGGGCTCTTTGTTTGCTTCAAATCCCAGGAATGTTTCGAATGGGATGGTGAAACCTTCCTTCTTGTAAGGTGTGCCGCACACAGGGCATACCTTGTCCGGCATATCTACTCCGCAGTCGTATTGTGTTCCGTCTCCCCATTCCATGTGCTTGCATTCAGGGTTCGGACACAGATAGTGGGCAGCCAGCGGATTTACTTCTGTGATTCCTGACATTGTCGCTGCGAATGATGATCCTACAGAGCCTCGTGAACCTACCAGATATCCGTCTGACAGGGATTTCTGTACCAGCATTTCCGCAGATCTGTACATCACGGCATATCCGTTATCTATGATGGAGTTCAATTCCTTATCGAGTCTTGCCCTTATTTCTTCAGGAAGCGGTGATCCGTACATACCTTCCGCACGCTCATCGCATACCCTTCTAAGATATTCTTCCGCGCCGTCGATCTTTGGCGGGAACTTGCCCTTAGGTACCGGCATCATCGGTTCGATCATGTCGGCGATCATGTTGGTATTTGTGATGACTACTTCGTATGCCTTTTCTTCACCCAGATACATGAATTCTTCCATCATTTCCTGAGTGGTCCTGAAGTAAAGGCCTTCGTCTCCTTCTACGTCCTTGAATCCCTGTCCTGCCATCAATATCCTTCGATATAGTGCTTCTTCCGCATCGAAGTAATGGGCATCGCATGTTGCACAGACAGGCTTATCATATTTCTCACCGAGGGCAACGATTTTCCTGTTGAATTCTCGCAGTTCTTCTTCGCCGGACACAGTACCGTTCTTCAGCATGAAGCTGTTGTTTGCCAGCGGCTGGATCTCGAGATAATCATAAAACTCAACCAGTTCTTCCAGCCTTGCTTCATCGGCACCGCCCATAACAGCTCTGAAGATCTCACCCGCCTCGCATGCGGACCCCAGTATCAACCCTTCCCTATGGGCAGCCAGCACTGATTTAGGGATCCTAGGCCTTCTGTGATAGTACTCAAGGTGCGAAAGAGAGACCAGTTTATACAGATTCTTCAATCCTTCTCTGTTTTTAGCGAAGATGATTATATGATTGGTCCCTCTGCCTTTATAATCTATAGTTCCGTCGGGTGCGATGAGGCCATCATCATCCAGCAGATAGCCTTCGCATCCATATAATATCTTGATATCTTTTCCTGCATGGGATGCATCAGGAAAGCTCTGCACTACTCCGTGGTCAGTGATGGCAACAGCCTTATGACCCCACTTTTCGGCAGTCTTTACCATGCGCTTGACATCGTTGAGACCATCCATGGCGCTCATCTTGGTATGGGCATGGAGTTCCACACGCTTCTCAGGATATGTATCTACACGTTCCTTCTTCTCGATTTTTTCGATATTGTCGGCCATCACGGTGACGCAGTTGTCGAATCGGTCCCACTGGGCAAGACCCTGGATCTTGATCCCGTCCCCCTTGCCGAAATGCTCGTCGATGTCGTTCCACTTCTCGTTGAGAACGAAGGCTTTGATGCAAATGCTGGTTCTCTTGTCTGTCACATAGAGACTTGCCAGCTTGCTGTCTTCTCTGATGGTCCTGCTGTCCTTTTTGAACAGTTCCCCTTCGATGACCACATTGCCGCTTTCCGAGGTGATTTCAGCTATAGGAGTGGCCTCCTTAGTAATGGCAGAGCCCATTATCAAATTGCCCTTAACAGGAACATATGACCTGCGTCGCTTGCCTCTGTAAGGTTTCTCACCTGACGGAGCCGGTGCAGCCACCTGTTCCGGTGCCGGACCTGCAGCGAACGGAAGATCTTCTGAAGACTTATCTCTTGAAGCTGCTGCTGCTTCTGCAGCCCTTTCCCGGTGTTCATCAAAAACAGCCTTTTCCTTTTCTTCCAGCTGTCTTCCCGCATCCTTATAGACCTGACTATCGTTCTCAAAAACAACAGTTACATCCATTGCCAGGTCGCGCTTAAGAAGCTGACTGAACTTGTCTGCCACTTCCTTGTTGAGCACGTCCACCGACAGCTGGCCCAACGCAAAAATAGTCAGCCTGCCATCTTCCAGCCTGAACCTGTCCGGATATATGGTCTTGGTCACGTGGGCATAGCGCCCGTTGACCAGTGTTATCATATGATAAATATAGAACTTCAGAGCTTCTTCCTTGCTCTGGGTAAGATCCTTGTATGTAAATCTTACAACTACATCTTCAACATCTTTCAGCTGACCCAAAAGACTTCTTCTGAACTTGTCCACCGCTTCGTAAGGCAACACAAAATTAAGCTCTAACTCCAAAGTGAGCGTTCTGCTCTCCTCTGAAATCACAGCTTTTTTTGTTTCAAGCTTCAGGTCTTCCTTGGTCAGTCCGTCAAGCTTGGAAAAATCAATCGAGCTTTCCAGTATCTTTCGCATATTCCTCTGCCATCTTCATCAGTTCGTCTGCAATATCTTCTTCCTTTACGGATTTTACGATCTCTCCTTTTGCAAAGAGCAGGCCTTTGCCTTTGCCGCAGGCTACACCCAGATCTGCGCCCTTTGCTTCTCCCGGACCGTTTACGGCACAGCCCATCACCGCGATCTTAAGATCGCTCACGCCTTTTGCGGAAAGGACATCTGCCCTTCTTTCCACAGCGGAAGCGATGGTCTCAAGATCTACTTCTGTCCTGCCGCATGTAGGGCATGACACTATTTCGATGCCGTCTTTTCTCATGCCCAGGGCTGTCAGCAGTTCTTTTGCAAAATGCACTTCTTCCACGGGGTTTGCTGTGAGGGATACTCTCAAAGTATCTCCGATGCCTTCAAGCAAAAGCGCACCTATGCCGGCGGCCGACTTTATCTTGCCCCGTGATGGTGTTCCGGCTTCTGTCACCCCTATATGTAACGGATAGTCAGATTTTTCATGGACTATCTTATATGCATCATAATTCATCTTCACGTCGGAAGATTTAAGAGAAATCACGATGTCTTCAAAATCATATCTTTCAAGGATAGCTACATTTCTCAAGGCGCTTTCTGCAAGACCTTCTGCCGTCACGCCTCCGTCCCTTGCCAATATATCCCTCTCAAGAGAGCCGGAATTGACGCCTACTCTGATGGGTATCCTGCGGGCTTTAGCAGCATCTATCACTTTTTTTACATTTTCTTCTGAGCCGATGTTGCCGGGATTGATCCTTACTTTGTCTGCGCCTGCTTCTATGGCGGCGATGGCAAGACGATGGTCAAAATGGATATCGGCAACGAGAGGTACGTGAGCCTTGGCCTTGATTTCCTTGAAGGCAGCAGCTGCATCCATATCAGGAACTGCCAGTCTTATGATCTGACATCCTGCCTCTTCGAGGGCTCCGATCTGCCGGAGAGTGCCCTTTACATCGCTTGTTTTAGTATTGGTCATGGACTGGATGGAAACAGGTTCTCCTCCGCCAATGACTACATTTCCGCATTTAACTGTCTTTTTCATATCAACCTCATGAGAACAGCGGAACTATGAATCTCACTATATCGTTCCACGTTACATATATCATCAGTGCGAACAGAAGCATGATGCCTATGAAGTGTATCTTGCCTTCCATCTCGTCTGTCACGCGCTTACCTGTTATCTTTCTTATGAGCAGGAATATCAATCTTCCTCCGTCCAGCGCAGGGAACGGCAGCAGATTTATGACTGCCAGGTTCAAGCTTAAGAGTGCCGCCAGATATACTACGTATATAAGACCCATCTTGGCCGAATCATTTACAACGTATACGATGCCTACAGGGCCGGAGAGCTCCTTGGCAGAAACGTCTCCCGTGAACAGTTGACCGATCAGTTCATACATCATCACCGTCATGTTCCAGGTGTTCTGTACACCTGTACCTACGGCCTTAACGGGATTTCTTGCCATCACCGGGGTCACGCCCACGAGACTTCTGCCGGCTTCTTCATCATATTCGGGAGTTACGATCACATCAATTTCACTGCCGTCTCTTTTAACCGTAAAAGTAACAGGGTTGTTTTCATTCTCACCCACGATGGTCTGAAGATCCGCCCACTGCTCTATCTCGTCTCCGTTTATCATAAGGATCTCATCACCTTGGATAATGCCTGCTTCATAAGCAGGGGATCCTTCCTGTACCACATCGATGGTGGTAGTGGTCTGACCCATGTAAAAGGCGATGATGATCATCAGCACTATCGCTGTAAGGAGATTCATGATAGATCCTGCAGCCAGCACTATGGCCCTTTGCCATGCCGGCTGATTATTGAAAGCTCTCTCGTCTTCCGAGTCTTCATCCTCACCTTCCATGGCACAGAAGCCGCCTATGGGAAACACTCTCAATGAATAAAGAGTTTCTCCTTTTTGTTTTTTGAAAAAAGCCGGGCCCATACCGAGGGAGAACTCGTTCACCTTGATGCCGCAAAGCTTGGCAGTCACAAAGTGACCGAACTCATGCACGAATATGAGCAGGCAGAATATCAAAATTGCGTAAATAAATGTCATAGTTCAGTTTTCCTCCTGCTAAAACATATTCCTCACTTCATCTCTTATTCTCATATCTGCTTCTAAAACCCCTTCAAGATCAAGACCAAACTGAGGCTTGTGTTCCTCCATGACCTTGACCAGTGTATTCTGTATGTCGATAAATCTTATCTTCCTGTTGAGGAACATATCCACCAGCACTTCGTTGGCACCGTTGAGCACCACAGGATAACTTCCTCCCCTTCTGCATGCTTCATAAGCCATCTCCACTGTTTTGAAGACATTCCTGTCGGCAGGATAGAATGTCATACCATCCTTCAGCGCCAGCAGGTCCAGACTGTCATTGAGTGAAGAAAGGTCCAGTCTGTCAGGATATGAGAATGCATAAGCGATAGGCACCTTCATATCAGGTTTGCCCATCTGTCCTATGATGCTTCCATCCATGTATTCAACTGCAGAGTGAAGTATGCTCTGAGGATGCACCACCACCTGTATCTTATCTACAGGTACGTCGAAGAGCCACTTGGCTTCGATGACTTCAAGTCCCTTGTTCATCATGGATGCAGAATCTATGGTGATCTTGCTGCCCATGGACCAGTTGGGGTGTTTGAGGGCCTGTTCAAGGGTCACGTTTTCCAGCTGCTCCAGACTGTATCCTCTGAAAGGACCACCTGATGCTGTCAGCAGTATCCTCTTGATACCGTTATGTTCATTGCCCTGAAGGCTCTGAAAAATCGCGCTGTGCTCGCTGTCTACAGGCAGCAGTGCAACGCCTTTTCTGTTCACGGCCTCCATAACGATCTCGCCGCCTGCCACCAGAGTTTCCTTGTTGGCAAAAGCGATATCTTTACCTGACTCTATGGCAGCCATGGTAGGCTCAAGTCCTCTCATTCCCATGAGAGAATTGAGCACCATATCGCATCCCTCCATGGATGCAATGGCCTTCAGCCCTTCCTTTCCGTGGAAGACTTCTATACCTTTGTATTTTTCAGCCAACAGCTTAGCGTCTTCCTCTCTGTCGAGGCAAACTGCCTGAGGGCTGAACTTTTCTATCTGCTCGCACAACAGATCAACGCTTCTGGCACATGAAAGAGCCGCCACGCTGAATCTATCTGTGTTGTCTGCTATTACGTCCAGAGCCTGGGTCCCGATGGAACCTGTGCTCCCTAAAATCGAAATTCTTTTCATGTTGTTCTCCGGCATTTTACATTATCACCAGCACTATATAGTAATATACCATCGGCCCTGTAAAGAGCACACTGTCGAATCTGTCCAGGATACCGCCGTGACCCGGAATGAGGTTTCCGTAGTCTTTGATACCCATCTTTCTCTTGAAAATGGAAGCAGTCAGATCACCGAACTGTGAAACGATACCGCCCAGCACGCCTATGATGAGGCAGTGGGCCAGCACTTCCGGTGCGAAGAAATATCCGAACACTCCGCTGAGGATAACGCTTCCCAGGATTCCGCCGATGGATCCTTCGATGGTCTTTTTAGGGCTGATCTTAGGGCAAAGTTTATGTTTGCCGATTGCAAAGCCTGTAAAATATGCCATGATGTCTGTTCCGAATGCTGTGATCACGATGAGCCAGATGAGTATGCCGTATTGTGTCTGCTCCACCAGTGTTACGTGGAAGGAGAAGAATATCACATACACGATACCTGTGATGGTAGCCATGGCATCTTCCAGCTTTCTGTGCTCGATGTTGAACAGATACAAAAGGCTGACAAGTACAACGCCGAAGAACCAGAGCATATACCACTGAGGATCGTCTGTGAACAGGTCTATGGCATAAAGAGCAACTGCGGCCACAACAGCGATACCGAAATTCGGTTTGATATCCATAGCATGGAATCCGTTATAAAACTCTCTTACTCCCATGATACCGATCAGCAGGCATGCTGCAAAAAGCACATATCCTCCAAAATAAAGTATCGCCAAAAGCGGGAGCATTATGAGTCCTGATAATACTCTTGTTTTCATACTTATCTACCTCCGAATCTTCGTTCTCTGCTCTGATAATCTGCGATGGCTTTTTCATATTCTTCCGGCGTGAAATCCGGCCAGTAAACTTCAGGGAATACCAGTTCACTGTATGCGCTCTGCCACAGCAGGAAGTTGGAAAGTCTCAGCTCTCCGCTTGTTCTTATGATAAGCTCAGGATCAGGCACATCTGCATTGAAAGCTCCTGTGAAAAGCTCCGCAGCTATGGCTTCATCGTTTATATCTTCAGGCTGAAGGACGCCGTCCTTTACCTTCTGTCCTATTGACTTCACAGCCCTTGTTATCTCATCTCTGCCGCCGTAGTTCAATGCGATATTGAACTGGAGTCCTGTATTGTCCTTAGTGGCTTCCAAAGTCTGCTCAAGACTCTTTATGGCGTCTGCCGGAAGTGCACTGTAGTCTCCCAGGATCTTTACCTTTACGTTGTTTTCGATGAGTCCTTTAAGATCGCTGGCCACCCATGTTACCAGCAGTTTGAATATGCCGGATACTTCCTCCAGGGATCTCTTCCAGTTCTCAGTTGAGAAAGCATATACTGTGAGATACTTGATACCCAGCTTGTCAGAACGGTCCACGATCTTTTTCATGGCCTTCATCCCTGCGTTATGTCCTGCCAGTCTCGGCACGCCTTTTTCCTTGGCCCATCTGCCGTTGCCGTCCATGATGACTGCAACGTGCACAGGCATTCTTTCTTTGTTAAGCATAATAAAACCCTGTATCGCATAAATAGATGTGGCCTTATGGCCACATCTATCGTCTATGATCTAACGTCTGAAATTTTAAACTTCCATGATTTCCTTTTCTTTATCTGCTACAATGCCATCGATGTCCTTAACAGCCTTATCGATGATCTTCTGGATGTCATCAAGAGTCTTCTTGGAATCGTCTTCAGTGAAGTCGCCGGCCTTTTCCATCTTCTTTACCTTGTCATTGGCATCTCTTCTAAGGTTTCTCACTGCAACCTTAGTGTCTTCACCCATCTTCTTAACTACCTTAGTAAGTTCTTTTCTTCTTTCTTCGGTAACCTGAGGGATCTGCAGTCTTACTACCTTACCATCGTTAATAGGATTGATGCCGATGTTTGCTATGTTGATCCCCTTTTCGATTTCAGGAATGCTCTTTGGATCGAATGGTGAGATCAGCAGTGTTCTTGGTTCAGGAACTGAGATGTTTGCCAGTGCCTTCAGCGGTGTAGGTGTTCCGTAGTACTCAACCATTACCTTGTCAACCAGTGCAGCATTGGCACGTCCTGCTCTTACTGTGCTGAGGTCTTCTTTCAGTACGCTCAGACTTTTTTCTATTTTGCCTTCTAAACCTTTCATATCAAAATCGCTCATTTTATTTCCTCCAAATTCTATTTAACGATAGTTCCTATTTTTTCTCCGCAAACCGCCTTCATAACATTTCCTTCTTCGGAAAGTCCGAATACGTGGATCGCGATATTGTTATCTCTGCAAAGTGCAGCCGCTGTTGAATCCATTACCTTCAGATCCTTTTCAAGCACTTCCTGATGTGTCACTTCGTCGTATCTTACCGCATCAGGATTTGTTGCAGGGTCATCTGAGTAAACTGCATCGATATTCTTAGCCAGCAGTATGACTTCTGCATCTATTTCAGCTGCTCTAAGTGCTGCTGTAGTATCTGTTGAGAAGAACGGATTGCCTGTTCCTGCTCCGAAGATGACTACCTTGCCCTTTTCAAGATGTCTGATAGCCTTTCTTCTAACATAAGGCTCTGCTACCTCTCTCATTTCGATGGCTGTCTGAACTCTTGTAGGAATGCCCACTGCTTCGATAGCATCCTGAAGTGCCATGGCATTCATGCATGTAGCCAGCATACCGATATAGTCTGCAGTAGCTCTGTCCATATTTTTGCTGGTCCTTCCTCTCCAGAAGTTACCTCCGCCTACCACTACAGCTACTTCTACTCCCAAATCAGTCACTTCTTTCACCTGCAGTGCGACTTTTTTCAGCATTTCTTCATTGATGCCGAATTTGTTGTCACCTGCAAGAGCCTCACCGCTTATCTTAAGCAGCACCCGCTTATATTTTGCTTCCATAATAAACTCCTTAAATCATTATGTATAAATCCTCGCCATATATTCTACCATATAATAAAAAATATGACTAGTTTATTTGTATAAACTAGTCATCCTTTTCTCATATTCTTTCTGAGCTTCAACTGGATCGTCACCGTCGTTCCTGCACCTACCATACTGTCTAAATGTATGTTTCCTCCCATAAGGTCCACCGCCTCCTTAACTATATACATTCCTAGACCTGATCCTTTCGCTTGTCTCACATTTTCATCATTGGCTCTGGCGAATGGCTCGAAAATATGCTCAATAAAATCCTCCTGTATTCCTATACCGTTATCACGACATATGAATCTGCAGTTTAACAGCGCCGGATCGTCACTTTCCAATTCCTCAAAACAAATCTGCACAGCGCCTTCAGCGGGCGTATATTTTATTGAATTCGTCGCCAGATTTACCAATATTTGCAGCAACCGTCCGTAATCGCCGATGACTTCTTTGTTCGAGAAATCTTCAGATGATATGATAAGCTCCAGTGACTTCTCAGAAGCCAGTGGTTCCAGAAGTTCCAACAGTTCTCTTCTAAGGTCATCGATATGAAATGGTTCCTCACGCAGGGCACCTAAATCATGTCTGCATCGGTAATTATCAAGAATGCTATCCACCAGTCTCGTGAGTCTATCTACCGTGATATATATCTGCTTAAGATACCTCATCACTCTTTCCCTGTCATCGATATGGTTCTGTGCCATCGTACATGAAGCCATCATTATATTCAGTGCCGTTCGCACTTCATGTGACATACCGGATAAAAATTCCCTATTACCGTCGACATTCTCCCTGTCCATAAATATCACCTCGCAAATAACAAATATTTGCAGTAAACAACGGTAATTCATATTCTAACTGGTATTGTATATAAATATTGATTAAATTGTCGACATTTTTCGACAGGTTTCTTGATATTATCCTATTATTCGACAAATATTTATTTCATTCTTTCCTGCTTGATCTTGTGATCTATCACGTGACGTTTTGATAACTCTGCAGTAACATCTTCAAGGGTTATTCCCTGTTCGACCATCATTACCATGATATGGTAAGCCAGATCAGCGATCTCATATATGGTCTCTTCCTTATCGTTTTTGGCCCCTGCGATTATAACTTCTGTGGATTCTTCGCCGACCTTCTTCAGGATCTTATCCATACCCTTTTCAAAAAGATATGTAGTATAGCTGCCTTCCTTTGGCTCACTCTTTCTGCCCTCTATCATGTCATAAAGAGCCTTGTATGAAAACGGGGTCTGACCCTCTCCCACATATTCCAAATTAAAGAAGCAGCTCTCTGCTCCTGTATGACAAGCAGGTCCTTTCTTGATAACTTCGATCACCAGTGCATCCTTATCACAGTCTGAAGTTATGGTCACTACCTTCTGTGTATTGCCGCTGGTTTCACCTTTTCTCCAAAGCTCCTGTCTGCTTCTGCTCCAGAAACATGTTGACCCTTCTTTCATGGTGATCTCAAGGGCTTCACGGTTCATATATGCCACCGTGAGAACTTCCTTGGTATAGTAATCCTGCACGATGGCAGGGATAAGTCCTTTTTCATCAAATTTGATTCTATCCATATCCATCTATAGTCTAACCTCCACGCCTTGTTCTCTCAAATATTTCTTAAGATCGTTGATCTTGATTTCTTTGAAGTGGAAAATGCTCGCTGCAAGACCTGCGTCCATTCCCTTGTGCTTGAAAAGCTCGGAGAAGTCTTCCATCTTCCCTGCTCCGCCCGATGCAATGATAGGAACATTGACTCTTGCTGCGATCTCATCCAGCAGTTCCAGGTCGAATCCC
>CAYTVH010000014.1:0-32156 GCA_964441805.1 uncultured Oscillospiraceae bacterium
GGGTTCGAACCCTGGACACCCTGATTAAGAGTCAGGTGCTCTGCCAGCTGAGCTAAGGGTGCATATTGATTTGTCCCGTGTCGAACATATAGAATATTAACATTTAGCGTTGACCTTGTCAACTAAAAAATTCATTATCTTTAATATTTTTTTTAAAAAATGAATTTACATGATTTGGCAATGTCAAATCCCGCATATTTCCTCACATAGTAAATTCCTGCGAGTGCAAAATAAAAACGAGGAGGGATGAAAAGATGAAAAACAACAATAACAAGCAGAGCAATAAGGCTCAGAAGCAGATGAACAAGTCAAACAATGCTTCAAATCGTTACAGCAACGAAAACAATGAGCGCAGCGAAAGAAACGAGAAAAGCGAAAGAAGCCAGAACAACCAGTCCAACAACAGATAGTTGGCCTTTGAAGAAGCGCGTTTAAGAGCTTCGGAATGCGAATGGGGCAGAAGTGTTCTCAAAGAGGGAGAATACTCTGCCTTTTTTGCATATACGTTTGAAATTACTTCTTATTTATAGTATAATACTTAAGACTATAAAATCGTGAAGCTATGCAATGAATTTGGTTATAGAAAAATTAGAGAGCAGGAGACTTGAATATGACGACGGTAATAGTCGTAGCGATAGTAGCGCTAGTCTTTTTCGTTACAGTCTCCGTTGTAACTTTCATGACATGGAAGAGAGAAACGGAGATGCGCACAGATAGCCTGAAAGGAATTGAAAACTGTCTGAACGAGGTCCTTCATGAGCTGGCAGGAGAAAATGCCGAAACGATCGGAAGACAAAGGTTCTATGGGGATCGTATGGAAGGATTTTATGACAGTTACAGCCGCATCGGGAATCGAACGAAAAAAGATACCGACATACGAAAAAAGAAAAGCAGAAAAGATCCTTTCAGCTGGGTGAGAGCTGAAGATAACGAGGGTCTAAAAGTGTTCAGACCGGACGAAACACAGACGCGCAAGGTGAAGTGGACAGAAGTGCCGGTTGAAGAGCCCATAGAAACGCCTCGTGCCGAAGGATCCGATAATGTTTTGGAAAATTTGGCTGCAGAACCGGAGATCAATGATCCTGTGGCGGAGACACCAAAGGAAGAGCAGATCAAGAGCGAGCCGTCCAATGATATACCCGGAATGGAATTTTCATTTGTTGATCTTGATGATATTGAAAATATAGATCTTAATGAAATCGATTTTAGAGAAATCAACTATTTCAAGAATGCAGAAAATGTACCTGCTGACTATAATACCGGCAGAAGCGGAAGAAGATACACAGCGGAAGAATTGGAATCGCTGATAAAAGAATAAAAAGGCCAGAAGGAGGAATTTATGTATTGTAGAAATTGCGGAAATGAGATTGCAGAAGGATCCAGATTTTGTAATCAGTGTGGAAGTCCTATGGAAATCGCTGCCAAACCGGAAATAATCGAAACAAGCATACATACTGAACCGGCTCCGGCAAATCCTGTTGAAGAGCCGATTGTAAGAAAACCATTGTTTGAAGAATTTCAGTGGAATGTTTCTGAATATCCGGACAGGAATGCAGTGGAAAAGACAGAAGACATCAATTTTAACTGGAATGCAGATCCGGCAACGATTCCTGATGCACCCAAAAAGGCAGAAACCGGAAAGGTGATAACAGGGGAAGCCCTTGAGAGAGAAGTTTTCAAAGAGATGGAACCTGAAAGACGCCCTGAAGATATGAGTGCAGCAGAAAGAATAGACAAGTTCTATACTTTCAACAAGAAAAATGAAGAATTCCAGAAACTCATAAATAAGGAATATCAGAGGGTAAAGACTGGAAATGCCATAGGACATGAGTTGTCTGAAGCAGATAAAATCGCGGCAGAAAGATTTGAGACACGTCCTGAAGATTCCTCCATGGAAGCATTTTTAGAAAAGGAAGGCATAGTTAAGCCGTATCAGCCAAAGGCTTTTGAATCTGATGTGCTGCAGCGTATAGAAGCACAGGAAGCACAAAGAGAAGCGCAGAGATTGGAAGAAGAGGCAAGACTTGCTGCCATCGAAGAGGCACGCATCGCGGCAGAGGCTCAAAAGAAGGCAGAAGAAGATGCCAGACGTAAGGCTGAAGAAGAGGCTGCACGCCTTGAAGAAATAGCGAGAAAGAAGGCGGCAGAAGAGGCAAGAGCTGCAGAAGAAGCGAGATTCCGTGCGGCGGAAGAAGCAAGACTTGCCGCAGAAGCCGAAGCAAGGATCAAGGCTGAAGAAGAAGCAAGACTCAGAGCTGAAGCAGAAGCCAAGGTGAGAGCCGCAGAAGAAGCGAGATTAAAAGCCGAAGCAGATCTGAAGGCTGCACAGGAAGCTGCCAAGATAAGAGCTCAGCAGGAAGCAAGACTTGCTGCAGAAGCTGAAGCGCAGTTCAAAGCTGAGCAGGAAAGAAAACGCTTTGAAGCTGAAACTGCTCAGAAAGAACTCGAAGAAAAGAGAAGATTCCTCGCACAGGAAGCTGATCAGGCAGTTGCACAGGAAGAAGCCAGAAAGGTTCTTGAGCATACTGCTAGGCTGAGAGCACAGGAGGAAGCTAAAATAAGAGCTGCAGTAGCAGATCTTAGAAACGGCAATGTGACTGATTCCATCGTTCCTGAAGGAAACAAAGAGGTGGAGGAAGCACATCAGGCAACAAGAAACCAGATAAGCGAGATGGCAAAAGCCAGAAATGCATATTTTGCAGAGCTGGAAAACGAAGAGCTGATGGAGAAAGAAAATCCTATCACAGGAAGAGCCACAATGCTTTCATCTGATGACCTTACCAAGACGAGAGTAATAAGAAAATCCGATATCGTGGCAGGCTTAAATGAAGCAACAAGGGTAGCTGAGGTGAAACCTGCACCTGCCCCTGCAGATGACGATGATTTCTTCAACAGCCTTGAGGCGGTAAATACGGATATACAGGAAGAACCGGCACAGCCGATAGATTTCAAAGAACCGGCGCAGCCGTTGGATGACCTGGAAGAACTTCTCAGTCAGTTTGAAGAACCGACGCCTGTAGAAGAACTTCCTCTGGAGCCTGTCTTTGAACAGGAAGAAAAGCCCGGACTTGACGATACAGTTCTGATGCCTCAGAACGATAGCATTTCTGCAATGCCTGCCAATGATTTTGACAATTATGGCAACGATCAGCTGGTAAATAATAATGCCGCAAACGATTTCTATGATGATGGGTTCTACGGCGACGACGAAGACCTTTCCAAGAAGGAAAAGAAGCAGAGAGCTAAAGAGCAGAAACGTCTGGAAAAGGAAAGGGCAAAAGAAGCCAAGAAAAAGTCCAAGAACAATTATGCAGAGGACGATTACGATGACGATGAGGAAAAGGGCGGAAAAGGAAGGGTCGTTCTGAAAATAATCCTTGCAATACTCATTATTATTCTGGTGGCAGAAGTTGTGGGCATGGGAATCCGCTTCATCGCACCTCAGAGCAAGGCAGCTGAATTTATCGATACACAGCTTAACAAGGTGATCCAGCTTATCACAGGTGAGGAAACTGAATATAGTGTGGTTTCAGCACAGGTAAGGACTGAACCAATGGAAGATAAAACAGACCTTATCAATGCACAGATCGATAAAAATGTGAACGGCAATATAGAAAGAGTAGCATACAGTGCAGACTTGGCATATGATCAGGACCGCGACAGTGATATTTCGGACCTGGTCCTATCAACGCCTATGACCGTTGTTGAGTGGGGCAGGGATGAAAAGAATTACCCTGTTTACTACGATGAACAGGTCGTAGGCCAGATAATCGCCTTTGAATCAGCGAAAGTTGAACTGATGAACAGCGGCGATGAAACAGTCTTGGATATGGTGGATCCTGAGATGTCTTTATATGATGATATAAAAGCTTTGAAAGGGAAAAAACTTAACGGCACTTTCAAAAAGCTCGAAATCGGAGAAATAAGACAGGCAGGAAGCAACTATTTTGTATGGGTTAGGGAGACAATAGGAGATACTACTACTGAAAAGGTATACTCCATGTATCCTGAGAAGCAGTTTGTCATGAAGATGGCAGCTTGTTATATAGTTTAAAAGGAGGGCAACTTTGGAAAAAGAGAAAAAGAAAAAAGGTTTAGGCGTCAAAGGTGTGGTCATAGTAGTGTTGCTTGTGATATTACTATTCCTGATGCTTATAGGTTTTATAACAGACTTCTTATGGTTCAAGGAACTTGACTATGTATCTGTATTCCTGACAAAGCTGTTCACGCAGCTTAAAATAGGAGTGCCGGTATTCGTGGTCGTAACATTCCTGGCATATGTTTATCTTAAATTCCTCAAGAGGGGATATTTCAAGAAGGTTGCTTCGAATGAAGAAGTGAACCATGGAAGACTCAACTTGATATCATGGGGACTTGCAGCTATTTACGGTGGGGTCACTACTTACTTCGCAGTTACTAAGATGTGGTTCCAGTTCCTGCAGTTTTCCAACAGCAGCAGTTTTGATATCAGTGATCCTCTGTTTGAAAACGACATATCATTTTACGTGTTCAAACTGGGCTTTATTGAGTCGGCCAATGAGCTGATATTGTTCCTGCTCATCGCTTTCGCGATCCTTACTGTACTGTATTATTCCGTACTGCTGTCCATGAGAACTCCTCAGATCTTTACGGAAGAGGAACAGGAAGAGCCTGAGCATGAACCTGATGAAGACAGATACGACGGAAGCGGCTTCAGCTCAGAAGGCGGATTCGGTCAGGGCTTCGGAAACGTCAACGATATGTTCGGTAAGTTCGCCGGACAGTTTGGTAAGAAGGGTGCGTTCAACAAAAATCCTAAGCCAAAGAAGAGTTTTGACGATCAGAACTTCAAGATGCTCATTTCCATCGCAGAAAAGCAGCTCATCATCGTAGGCGTGCTGTTCTTCATAATGGTAGGCATAAACTTCTTCCTGAAACAGTATTCCCTGTTGTTCGGAAGCACAGGTGCTGTTTACGGAGCAGGATTCACTGATGTAAATATCACTCTGTGGGTATATAGAGCTATCATGGTCCTGTCCATAGTGGCAGCCATAGGATTTGCCATCGGTATCACCAAGAGAAAGCTGAAGCCGGCAATCATAACGCCTATCATCATGCTGGTGATCGGTCTTGGCGGAACAGGTGCAGCAATGCTGGTGCAGAACCTGATCGTAACACCTGACGAAATCACCAAGGAAAGTCAGTATCTGGAAAGAAATATAGAATATACCCAGTATGCTTACGATCTGAACGACGTTGATATGAAGAGCTTTGCAGCTACTGAAGATCTGACCAGCGAAGATATCTCCAATAACATGGAGACCATCTCCAATATCAGAATCAACGACTTTACACCTACCAAGACATTCTACAACCAGACAGAAAGTATCAGACAGTACTATACTTTCAACGATGCGGATGTAGACAGATATATGGTCAACGGTGAATATACTCAGACATACCTGTCGGCCAGAGAAATCGATGAAACCAAGATAAAAGACACATGGCTGAACAAGCATCTGAAGTACACTCACGGATACGGCATCGCCCTTTCGAGAGTAGATAAGATCACTTCAAGCGGACAGCCTGATGTACTGATCGGAGGCATTCCTCCAACTTCAGATATAGAAGAGATCGAAATCAAGCAGCCTGGCGTTTACTACGGGGAACTTACCAACAACTATATCCTGGTAAACACTTCAGAAGAAGAATTCGATTATGCTGACGGAAACAGCAACAAATATACCAAGTATGAAGGTACTGCGGGAATCAAGCTGAATCTTGTCAACAGATTCATGTTCTCCGTTAGAGAAAAGAGCCTTAAGATGCTTGTTTCAAGCAACATCAAGAGCGACTCCAGGATCATCATCAACAGAAACATTTCGGCAAGGGTCAAGGAAATCATGCCGTATCTGGAATATGACAGCGATCCTTATATGATCACAGAAAACGGTAAACTGTACTGGATCATAGATGCGTACACTTACACATCGAGATATCCATATTCAGAACCATATTCAGAAGATTATGCAACAAACTATATCAGGAATTCCGTGAAAGTCGTTATAGATGCATATAACGGAACGACCGACTACTATATCGTAGATGAAACCGATCCGATCGCTCAGACTTTCAAGAAGATCTATCCTGATCTGTTCAAGGATCTTGATCAGATGCCTGAAGAAATCAGAGCACACATCAGATACCCTAACACATTGCTGAACATCCAGGCACAGGTATACCAGAGATATCACATGAATGATGTGAAGGTGTTCTATCAGAACGAAGACTTATGGGAAATCGCCGATGAGATCTACGGAATGAAAGAGCAGAAGATGACACCTAATTACTACATCATGAAGCTCCCTGGTGAAAAAAGTGCTGAATTCGTAAATACCATAGCATTCACACCTAGAGACAAGAAGAACCTGATGGGACTTCTGGTGGCACGAAGTGACGGCGAAGAATACGGCAATCTGGTACTCTATCAGATGCCTAAGAGCAAGACCGTATACGGACCTATGCAGGTGGAAGCACAGATCGACCAGAACACCGAGATCTCCAAGGAATTCTCCTTGTGGAACTCATCCGGTTCCAGCTACAGCAGAGGAAACCTGTTCATAGTGCCGATCGAAGATTCGCTTCTCTATATCGAACCGGTATATCTGGAAGCAACAAACTCCAGTATTCCGGAAGTCAAGAGGGTAATCGTGGTATACGGAAACAAGATCGCTTATGAAGAGACTCTCGCAGAAGCTCTCAATTCACTGTTTGGAGAAGGCAGTGCTGTGGAAAGCGCAGGAAGCAGCTCAGGCAGCTCATCTTCAGCCGGAGATGGCAGCCTTAGCCAGAGTGAAATAGTGACAAAGGCTCAGGAAGCATTTGAAAATGCAGAGGCAGCTCAGCAGAGCGGCAATTGGGCCAAGTACGGTCAGTACCTTGATGAACTGGAAAAATATTTGAACATGTTAAATTAATAAAACAATAATGCAGGACATTCCCGGTACCGACAAGGTAAGACGGGAATGTTCTGACTTATTTTCAGCATCGTAAAAAAATGGCAGAATCTTAAGGAGACAATTATGTTATCGTATGATTTGAATAAAATGCTATACACTTTGCCTGCGGATAAACATGCTCCGGAGGATATCATAGAAGCACTGAAGGCGCATCCGGAAGTAAAGTTCGTATCCCTTGTGGGTATAGATGTAGGCGGACATGATACAGATGAAAAGATCCCGGTGGAGGAATTCCTCAAAGATATTGAAGGCTTCCTGGAAACAGGAGTACAGACCGATGGATCCAGTGTAGTGCTGCCTAAAATAGCAAAGCTGAACAATGCCAAAGTTGATATCATACCTGATGTTACAGTCAACTGGTTCGTGGATCACAACTTCAATTATCCGGATCCTTATACCGGACTTCCGGTGGGGACCCTGAGGATACCGTCTTCTCTGATCCATAATGATTCGGAGAGAGTTGGTTCCAGAGTCATCCTCAGAGATGCCGTTTATAACTTCAAGGAAGATCTGATGCAGCTCCTTGAGGAAAACCCATATGTGTTCGACTATATCGATATCGACAGTGTTGACGATATCGAAGAGCTGGTCATAACAGCAGCTACAGAGTTGGAATTTTGGGTAAAAACTCCGGACGATGATGCTGACAGAGAGCAGCTAAGTACAGCACAGATGCTGAAAGAGCAGTATTGGAAGAGGACTACAGGTCCTGTAAGGACCGCTTTGGAAGAGGCCATGCTGGTCCTGCAGAAATACGGCTTTGAAATGGAAATGGCCCACAAGGAAGTCGGCGGTGTTAAGGCAAGACTGGGCAATTCAGGAAATTACGATCACGTAATGGAGCAGCTTGAGATCGACTGGAAGTATTCCTCCGCTGTACAGGCTGCTGACAATGAAAACCATATTAAATATGTAGTAAGAGATATCTTCAGAACTTATGGGCTGGAAGTAACGTTCCTGGCCAAACCGATAGAAGGGGTGGCCGGAAACGGAGAGCATACCCACATGGGCGTGGCCGCAAAACTGAAAGATGGAAGAAAAGTGAACCTTTTCGCACCATCCGATACAGAAAATCAGTTCATGAGTCCTATCGGATTTGGAGCATTGATGGGCCTTTTGAAGAACTACGATGTGATAAATCCGTTTGTAAGTTCTACCAACGATTCCCTCAACAGACTGAAACCGGGATATGAAGCTCCTGTATGTACGGTGACATCCCTCGGACACAACGCCAAGCTGCCTTCAAGAAACAGAACGGTGCTGGCAGGCCTTGTAAGAGAAGTTGGAAACCCTGCAGCGACCAGATTTGAACTCAGATCACCAAATCCTAAGAGCAACACATATCTGGTGATAGCAGCTTCATATATGGCGATGCTGGACGGTATCAAGGAAGCTTTGGAACACAACAAGACTCCGGAGGATTTGGAAAAATCCATCTCCAAAGGATATGGGGAAGAAGATTTTTATCTGGATACAGACAGGGTCTATAGAAGTGAAAAGGATGTTTTCGACGAATATACCCAGGAGGAACGTGACATGTTCTTCGGAAAGGCTCCAAGGACTGTTTGGGAAAACCTCCAAGCTTTTGAAAAATACCCTGAGAAGTTGAGCATATTCAAAAGAGATGATGTGATGACGGAAATCACTCTTGAGTCTTACAAGCAGGCGATACTGGATCAGTGGGCAACAGAACTCCATAACAGGATCATTCCGGATACGATGGACTTGATCAGAGCATGCAGCAAGGCCCATGATGATCTTGATTGTGTAGATTATGACAGAAGTAACTGGGAAAAGATCCAAAGGCTAAGAAACCACCTGGGAAGAGACACCCTTGATGATTACTGTCTGCTGACAAGAGTCAAGATGGCGCTGGATGAAGGTGAGTATGACAAGGCTTCTGAACTTCAGATAGAGATGCAGGAAAAAGTACAGCAGCTTACAGAACTATACATAATTTATAAGAAGAATTTATTTTAAATAGGCGGAGGAGAGTGAAACAATGTTAGACATCAAGAGAATAAGAGAAGATTTTGACGGCGTGAAAGCAGCAGTTGAAAGAAGATGCAAGGGCGATTTCGGAATTGACAATGTATTGGAATATGATAAGCAGAGACGTGCCCTTTTGGCAGAAGTTGAGCAGATGAAAAACCAGCAGAGCGTCAAGTCTAAAGAAATCCCCAAGATGAAAAAAGCCGGCGAAGATACAACTGAACTTATGGCAGAAATGAAGAAGCTGTCAGAAGAAATCAAAGTGCTTGATGCTCAGGTAAGTGAAGTTGAAGCTAAACTGCAGGATGCATTGCTCAACGTTCCCAATACGCCTAATCCACAGGTTCAGATCGGTGAAGACGACAGCGATAACGTTGAACTGAGAAAGTGGGGAGAACCTAGAGAATTTGATTTCGAATACAAAGCTCACTGGGATGTGGGAACGGACCTGGACATTTTAGACTGGGAAAGAGCTGCCAAGATCTCAGGTGCAAGATTTACAGTATACAAAGGCATGGGCGCAAGACTGGAGAGAGCAGTAATCAATTTCATGCTCAATCTTCATACAGAAGAACATGGATTCACAGAGATCCTGCCTCCGTTCATGGTAAACAGAGATGCCATGACAGGAACAGGTCAGCTGCCTAAGTTTGAAGAAGATATGTTCTACATCCCTCAGAAGGACTTCTTCCTGGTTCCTACAGCAGAAGTTCCCGTAACCAACTTAAGAGCTCAGGAAATCATGAGCGAAGATGAACTGCCTGTTTACTATACTGCATACACACCTTGCTTCAGAGCAGAAGCGGGCTCAGCAGGAAGAGATACAAGAGGCCTCATCAGACAGCATCAGTTCAATAAGGTAGAACTGGTCAAGTTCGTTAAACCTGAAACTTCATATGATGAGCTGGAATCCCTGACTGCAGCAGCAGAAAAAGTGCTTCAGAAGCTGGAAATCCCTTATAGAGTAGTAAGGCTTTCAACGGGTGATCTTGGCTTCTCATCGGCAATGACATATGATATCGAAGTATGGATGCCAAGCTATGGAAGATATGTTGAAATCTCATCATGCAGCAATTTCGAAAGTTATCAGGCAAGAAGAGCCAACATCAGATTCAGACCTGCCGAAAAGGGTAAGCCTGAATTCGTTCATACATTAAATGGATCAGGCCTTGCTGTAGGAAGAACTGTTGCAGCCATACTGGAAAACTATCAGCAGGCTGACGGATCAGTTGTGATCCCTGAAGCGCTCAGACCATACATGGGAACAGATAAGATCGAAAAGAAATAAAACAATTGGGGCCCGGTGCCCCTATTGTTGTATAAGAAAGAAGGACAGCAAATGATATCAGAAAGAATGAAACCGCTGATGGCTAACAATTCAGCTGTACGCCAGATGTTTGAAGAAGGAAACAAACTTCGTGCTAAATTCGGTAAAGAAAATGTGTTTGACTTCAGTCTCGGTAATCCTGACGCCCCTGTGCCTGAAGAGATCAATCAGGCAATAAAGGATATCGTAGATGAGACTCCTGCCATGGAGCTTCACGGATATATGTCAAATGCAGGATACGAAGATGTGAGACAAACCATAGCCGAACATATCAATAAACTGCACGGAACACAATTGGGTGCAGGCAATATATTGATGACTGTAGGTGCGGCAAGCGCTCTCAACGTTGCTCTCAAAACCATTCTGAACCCCGGAGAGGAAGTTGTCATTTTCGCGCCTTATTTTCTGGAGTATAACTGGTATGTCAAAAACTACGACGGAGTAGTGGTGCCGTGTCAGACCGATGAAAACTTCATGCCGGACATGGAGCGCCTTGAGAGCTGTATCACGGAAAACACAAGGGCGGTACTCATCAATACGCCTCATAATCCTACGGGAGTGGTTTATTCGGAAGAAACCATAAAGGGGATCGCAGCTGTTTTGGAAAAGAAACAGAAAGAATATGACAGAACGATTTTCTTGATTTCCGACGAACCTTACAGAGAACTGGCTTATGACGGTATCCGGGTTCCGTACGTGACAAAATACTACAATAATACATTCGTGGTATATTCATACAGCAAATCCTTGTCTCTGCCGGGTGAAAGAATTGGATATCTGGTGGTTCCCCCTGATATGGAAGACAGTGAATTCGTGTTCGATACAGTTACAGCAGTGAACCGTATCAGCGGAGCCGTGAATGCACCGTCCATACAGCAGAAACTGGTTGCTCGCTGCGTGGATTCCAAGGTAAACCTTGAATACTACGACAGAAACAGAAAAACCCTTTACAACGGGCTTACGGAATGTGGATTTGAGTGTGTAATGCCTCAGGGAGCATTTTACTTGTTCGTAAAATCTCCTGTAGAGGATGCGGCAGAGTTCTGCGCTGCAGCTAAAAAATATAACATTCTCATGGTAAACGGAGCGTCATTCATGGCACCGGGATATGTGAGACTGGCATACTGTGTATCTCACGAAACCATTGAAAATTCAATGCCGGGCTTCAAAAAACTGGCCGCAGAATACGGCCTGTAATACATACATAAACATCGTATTTGAAGATTATGTGAAAACCGCCTTATTTTCCTTTCAAAAGGGCGGTTTTTCTTGTATAATGACTCTGTACGTTATACCCAAGAAAAGGATGATTATTATGGTCAAACTTATAAAAGAAAATATAATAAAAATAGGAATTGCCGGCATGGCCGTAGCAGCAGTGGCTGTTATGTTCCTGCTGGGTGTTACAGCTCCCAGTGCGGTGTATGCCGACGGAACAGAAATATATGACCCGTACGTGGTAAAAGCAGGAGAAGATGAACTGTTCCTGGTAGGAGATGCAGAGACTGCAGAAAATGTTATTGAAACAGTCATGGATGAATACACTCCTGACGGTGCACAGATCAACTCCATCACAGTGGATAAGAAGCTTACCACCGAAAAGAAGAAACTCAAGAGGGGCGAAGAAGCTACGGTGGTCCTTACAGAAGAGGAAGCAGTTGAATATGTACTGGCTGCAAACCAGTCAGAAAACCCTCTGTTTTCCGTAACTATCAATGCTCAAATGGGCGAACTTGACAAGGTTGCTGCAGGGAAAACATACAAAGAAAACGACGATATGTATGAAGGTGAGACCGAAGTGAAAAGCAAAGGTAAATCCGGAAATCAGATCGTGACCAATGAAATCACAAGTGTTAACGGCAACATTTTGACATCGGAAGTAGTGGATACGGCCGTAGTTAAAGAGGCGGTTGATACAGTTATTTATAAAGGAACCAAGGAAAGACCGAAGGATACGGTAAGAGCCGATTACAGCGGTAAGGTTATGGGCAGCGGAGACGGTGCGACCATTGCCAGATATGCATGCCAGTTCGTTGGCAATCCTTATAAATATGGCGGAACAAGTCCTGAAAACGGAGCAGACTGTTCAGGCTTCGTTATGGCTATCTATGGAAGATTCGGCATATCCCTTCCTAGAACTGTAGGTCCTCAGTCATACTGCGGCAAGGGCGTTTCTCTGGCAGAAGCCAAACCCGGTGACCTTATCTGCTACAGCGGACATATAGGGATCTATATCGGCGGCGGAAAGATGGTACATGCATCCACTCCTAGAGGCGGTATCAAAATAAGCGGAGTACACAGCTGTGGTAAGATAACAACCGTTAGAAGGATCGTAGAATAATCAAATAGCATAAACTAAATGACCTCTTCATTTGAAGAGGTCATTTATATTGCTTATATAAAGTGTGGCGCGTTCCCTATATCTGAGGCGGCTGATCAAGCCTTATGCTTTCAATGAGCTTTCTGAAGTCCTTTTCGCCCCAAATCACAGGAACGGGATAAAGTGGGTTTGCTTCTTTTTTGGCCCATGCAATGATCTGAGGGATATCTTTATCTTTGATGACATCCAGCTTTTCAGGGATTTCCATTTTTTCCTTCATTTCTTCTATCCATGAGATGAAAGCTTCGGCCTTTTCGGCGTTGTTTCTGCCTTCCATACCGCAGATGTCAGCCAGCTTTGCCAGCTTATCATAAACGGCAGGCCCGAACTGTCTCATAACATGAGGAAGGATGACCGACATGGCCAGTCCATGGGGAGTCCCGTAAAGACCGCCTAGAGTATGACCCATGGCATGTACATAACCTACACATCCGCGAGTAAACGCTCTTCCGGCGTAGAAAGCCGCCTTTTGCATATTGGCGCGGGCTTCCAGATTTGAGCCGTCACAGTAAGCGGTGTAGAGATTTTCGTAGATCAGCTTGACTGCTTTCTCGCAGAGATCTTTTTCAAGTTTGCTGTTATATGTATTGTTTGTATAAGCCTCTACTGCATGGCAGAGTGCATCCATACCTGTGGTTGATGTAACTTTAGGAGGAAGTCCTGCAGTCAGCTTAGGGTCAAGAACCGCATACTTTGGCATGAGAGAAGTATCGTTCATGGATGCCTTATGGTGAGTAGCTGCGTTGGTTATTACTGCGGCAACAGTAGTTTCCGAACCTGTTCCGGCAGTGGTAGGAACTGCGAATATGCGAGGTATCCTGTGGAGCACTCTGAAGAGCCCCTGGAGCTGTTCCACAGTCTTGCCTTTCTTGACTGCAGTGGCACCGATACCTTTGGCACAGTCCATAGGAGAGCCGCCGCCGAAGGCTACGATGGCCTGACAGCCGTTTTCCTTGAACATTTCGAGCCCTTCACGTACGTTGATATCTGTAGGATTAGGCTGGACGCCATCGTATACTACATATTTGACGCCTGCTGCATCCATTTCTTCAAACATGCCGTCCAGCAGACCAAGACCCATGAGGCCTTTATCTGTAACGACAAGGACGTTGTCGAAGCCTTTTTCGCGTATCCACGCAGGAAGCTTTCTGATGGAGTCAGGCCCTTCCAGTGTTTCAGGCATGCCCCAAGGGATCACGTACATACCGATCTTGAAAACCCCTTGATAGATACGACAGAATAATTTGTACATGGAGAATCCTCCTTTCTGAGCCGCCTCAGCAGGGCCGTCAAAGCTGATAGCATCGATAGGGCATACATCAGCGCAAATACGGCAGTCTATGCATTTTGCCGGTTCGTTCATTATAGCAACAGTATTTATGTCTCCGTGGAACTTAGCACCTTCTATGACCAGACATCCGACAGGGCAGTTTTCGACGCAAACGCTGCAGCCTACGCATGTGCCGCGGTCTATATAAGGCTTTCGCCAGTCTTTCTTAGGGACTTTCTCAACGGCTTTGCCCGTATCGTCCACTATGGCGCTCTTCGGGCAGACTTTGCCGCAAAGGCCGCAGTCTATACAATTTCCGGGATCTATTTTGTGAAGAGATTTCAGCTCCCCGGTGATGGCTCCTGTGGGACACTGTTTGGCACATACAGTGCATCCGATGCAGAGCTCAGTTATTTTATGAGTCATATCAACCACCTCCTGAAGGTGAGAAAAATGCCAGCTCGTCTCCGTCCTGAAGGGAAGCGTTGAGCTTCACCTGTTTGCCATTGACAGTAATGATGCATCTTCTGAATTCTTTTACCGGAAACCCGGTGGTTTCCGCCAGGATATCGCAGGCATCTTTGGCAACTGAAATATCAGCCTCGAGCCCTTTGCAGCCTGTTTTTATCCTCATGGTTCCGAATAATTTGATGGTGACCATATGCTTCACCTCACTTTGATTATTTGATATTCAGCTTGCGGAGAGTTTTCTTCTTAGGGATGCCGTTCTGATCCCAGCCGCGTGCCGAATAGTAGACATTTTTCATTTTTTCCAAAGGTACGCGAGTCGAATCATCTCCTGCTACCTGAGGAACGTCCGTAAGTCTTGCAGGGAGGGAATCGTCCTTGCGGCCGATCCCGAATCCGGTATTTATATATCTTTCAAGGGTATAGCCTCGCTTACCGGCCTTGAGGAATGAACCAAAGGTCACAGGCATTCCTGTTATCAGATGGAGTGCTTTAGACTGGTTGAATATTACCGGCAGGTGGAAGCAGACGACTCTCGGTATGGTGTTCAGCAGTCTAAGTACAGGGCCTATGTATGGTACGACCTTGCAGAAGACTTTGGTATACCAGCTGTTAGGTCTTGAAATGATCGGAGGCGGGAAGAATGCGTACGTTGTGAACAGACACTGTCCGCAGGATGATACTGCCTCCATCAGATCCTGGAAAACTACGGTGAAGTCAGGTTTGCCGTGGCGATTTTGTTGGTCTACATTGAGGCTCAGACCCTCGATGAGGACCATATATCCGCCGTTGAGATGGCAACCGCCGCGATTGGAAACGGCATATCCAAGGCCAAGGCCTACAGTACGTCTCGGCTCGTAAGCCGCCAGTTCCATACCCTTGGAGTGGATGGCGAACTCTTTGCCTCCATATTTCTCCGAAAGCCACTTGGAACCGTTGGCCAGTTCATCGCCTATACCGCGGCGATAAGCTATATCTTCCCACATCTGTGAGATCTTATCTGTTTCTCCGAAAGCAAGACCGTTGTCCCACAGACCTTTTTCATTGGCTTCCATGGCATAAGCCAGAGTGCTGGCTGAAGAGATGGTATCCATACCAAGCTCATCCAGCTCGAAGTTCCACTTATTTATCAGTGACAGATCATTGTTGAGGATACCGCCGCCCAGAAGTCCCAGAGTCTCAAGTTCAGGACCCTTGACAGGCCTGCCGTTGACTTCAACGGTACGAGCACACTTGATAGGGCATGTGAGGCAGCCCTTGTTGACGATGTTGAATTCTTCGGCGAGAGTCTCACCGTTGACCATTTCATAATCATCGTACTGTCCGTAGTTGTAATTCTTGGTACTAAGCTGTCCCCTCATCTGCATGGTGGATACCAAGCCGGCAGTTCCCAGCCTAGGGAGCTGATCGCCGGTGAGAGGATGGCCCTTGAGATATTTGAACCAGCTTTTGTTGAGCTTTTTAAAGGCTTCTTCCTTGTATAATTGCACGGTGCGATTTCCGGAAACCGTTACAGCCTTCAGGTTCTTCCAGCCCATTACGGTACCTACGCCGCCTCGTCCCGCAAGCCTTTCATTGCTGACGACAGATGCGTACCGGACAAGATTTTCTCCGGCAGGACCGATGACTATCTTACCGTTTTTGAGCCCTTTGCCGCCTGCGGCAGTGAGCTTTGCATCAAGAAGTTCCTGTGCATGACCTGTGAGTGTCCCCCAAAGGTCAGCTGCATCATGGACTGTGATTTCTTCATTATGTATTTGTATCCATACCGGCTTTTCACTCTTACCTTTGATGATGAGAGCATCCAGACCGGCCTTTTTCAGGTAATATCCGAAGTTACCGCCGCAGTTGGAGGATGTGAGGATGCCTGTCTGCGGCGAGAGGGTGGATATATTGAAGCGACTGGAGCTTGGAGCCCCTGAACCGGTGAATGGTCCCGTCGTTATTACCAGCATGTTTTCTTCTGATAGAGGCTTGGTGTCAGGAGTCAGATTGTCGCCGATTATTTTGGCAGCCATGGTCTTGCCGCCTAAGAAAAGTCTGCGCTCTTCATCGGACCATGGGTATTCGCTTGTCTGGCCTGTAGTAAGATCGATCATCAGGACCTTACCCATGTAGCCGCCATATTTTGTAGCCATAATAAAACCTCCTTACAGCACTATGATAGCACTTTAAGGAGGTGAAAGCCAGTATTGTCTGAAAATTGTCAATGAAAATGAATAGATATTCAATTACGCTTTACCGAATCCGCAGACCGGATATGTACAAGTTTCGCAGTTGAGGCAAAGGCCGCCTACTGCCAGTTTGTTGATATCCTTCTTAGTAACCTTTTCGCCCGCGAGAAGTCTTGGAACGATAAGATCGAATATACTTGTACGGCTGTACATTACGCAGCCGGGGAGCCCTACGACAGGTACATCGCCGATATACGATAACATGAACATGGCACCCGGCAGGACAGGAGCGCCGTAGCTTATTACCTCGCCGCCGGCTTTTCTTATGCCTGAAGGAGTTCTGTCATCAGGGTCTACGGACATGCCGCCTGTGATACCTATGATATCCATTCCTTCATCTACCAGCTGTTTGATGCAGTCAGCGATCATTTGATCATCATCGTCTGCGAAGAGCTGCTTCTCGACGGTGCTCCCGAGAGCACCGAATTTTTTAACAAGAACAGGACCGAAGGCATCTTCGATGAGCCCTGAATATACTTCACTGCCTGTGGTAACTACACCGACCTTCATATTCTTGAGAGGAATGATCTTGATGATAGGACCGTCAGCAAGGATGGCCTCGGCCTTCTGCATGATCTCTTCGGCAACAAAGAGGGGGATGATCCTTGTTCCGGCCAGTTTTTCGCCTTTTCTCACCACGATATTGTCGTGGATGGAAGCAAACATGATCTCATCTTGGGAAACCAGTTCATATAATCTCTCACGGTCTATTTTAAGAAGTCCGTCCACATCTGCGATGAGCTCGATCTTACCTTCGTGGGGATCAGTCAGGTGTATACCTTCGCCGGCAGCTTTGGAGGCGATCCTGTGAGCCGCTTCATTTTCATGGACGTCTGTATCGTCCTTTTCAAGGACATAGAGGTGTTTTTTTCCCATGCTGAGAAGGACAGGGATGTCTTCTTCAGTTATTATGTGGCCTTTCTTGAACTTGGCACCCTTGTATTCTCCCGGGATTATCTGGGTCAAGTCGTGGGCCAGCACCGTGCCTACAGCTTTTTCTACAGTTACTTCAATCATTATATTATCCTGCCTTTCTCCAATCGTATATATTTATCTGCAAAGAGTTCAGTTTCGCGGTGGTTATGGGTTATCAAGACAGTAGGGATCTTGAGGGTTGATTTGAACTCGTTGAATTCTTCGTAAATCTTTTCTTTAGTGTTTTCATCCAGGGCAGAAAAGGGCTCGTCCAAAAGAAGCAATGATGGCTTTGTCACCATAGCCCTTGCCAGAGCAGTACGCTGCTTTTCTCCGCCGGATATGGCGGTGGCATTCTTTCCTGCAAGATGGGAGATCCCCAGGATCTCCATCGTATGATCTGCATATTCAAGCAGTTCTTTTCGTGTTTCTTTATTCTTATATTCAGGTTTGTTCTTAAGCCCGTAGAGGATATTGTTCCTTACCGTCATGTGCGGAAACAGAGCGTAGTTTTGGAACAGATAGCTTATGTTTCGCTTCTCTACGGGGATATTGACAGCAGGCTTCGCCGCCTTGGAGTTTCTTTCTTTTTCGAATAATGTGTCGCCGCCCAGTGTGATGCGTCCGGCGTCCGGTGATATTATGCCTGAAAGGCAGTTGAGGATCGTAGTTTTGCCGGCACCGGAAGGCCCCTCTATAACAAGAAAATCATTGCCCATTGAAAATTCAATATCGAGCGCGAAGTGATCCAGTTGTTTGTATAAGTCAAATGATATTCCCATTTAGTAGATCCCTCCGTAGTTCTTTTTCTTGAGCCATGCATTGAGCCCCAAAACAAGGGCGAAACAGAATATGACCATGATAAACACCAAAAGGTTGGCTTGATCGTCCTTGCCGGTAACAGTTGCATAGTATATGGCTGTTGGGATGGTTTGAGTCTTGCCCGGGATGTTTCCGGCAAGCATGAGAGTGGCGCCGAATTCACCCATGGCACGGGCGAATGTGAGGATGACACCGCTGATTATTCCCGGCTTTGATAAAGGTATGGTTACAGTCAAAAAAACCTTAAAAGGGCTGCTCCCCAAAGTCCTTGCTGCCAGCTCATAAGTGCTGTCAACGGTCTGGAAAGCCCCCTTGGCATTCTGGTACATCAGAGGCAGAGCTACTACTGTTGCAGCGATAACACAGGCGATCCATGTAAATACCACCTGGACCCCGAAAGTGTCCAGCAGAAAGGCCCCGATGGGGCCTCTCTTACCGAAAACTTTTAACAGCAAGTAACCTACTATAGATGGAGGTAAAATCAGTGGGAGTGTAAGCAGCGTCTCCCAGATGCTTTTACCCGGTATGTTTTTTCTGGTCATGAGATACGCGAAAAGCATCCCAAATAAAAAGGCAATTATGGTTGCCAGTGTGGCAACTTTTATTGATAAAACAATAGGTTCAAACATGTTTAAAATTTTACTAAATGATTATCGAAGTTATTTTACAGTGAATCCGTACTTTTCGAATACGCTCTTGGCGAAGTCGCCCTGAAGGAATTCGAAGAAGTCAGCTGCGGCATCGCCGGCAGGAGCATCAGCTAAGATAGCTGCAGGATATACGATAGCATCGTGGAGGCTGCCGTCAACGTCACCGATGATAACGCCCTTTTCAGTATCCATCATCAGAGCATCTGTTCTGTAAACAAATCCGCAGTCGGCATTTCCTGTTTCAACATAGTCTAAAACTGCACGAACATCCTTAGCATAAACGATCTTGTCTGTCAGCTGAGAAGTGATTCCCAGATTGTCCAGAGCCTGCGTAGCGTATTTGCCTGCAGGAACTGTTTCAGGTTCGCCTACAGCGATGGTTCCAACTTCTGCTGATGTGAGAGTATCCATAGTAACAACATCTTTTTTCTCAACTGTTGAGATGAGAGTAAGAGTATTGATCAGCATATCGACTCTTGTTTCATTATCAAGATAACCGCCTTCTTCCAACTGGTCCATGTTGCCCTTGGAAGCCGAGATGAAGATGTCGCAAGGAGCTCCGCCTTCGATCTGCTGAACCAGATCTCCTGAGCCTGCATAGCTGACTGTGATAGTGGCGTCGGCATCATTTTCGTATTCAGCGATGATCTCATCGAGAGCATCTGTAAGGCTGGCAGCAGCCAGTACAGTAACTTCTGTTGCTTCTTCTTCACTGCTTCCGCATCCTGTCATAACGATCATAGACATGGCAAGGATGAGAGCCAGTGCGATAGATAATATTTTTTTCATTATTTCCTCCTGATTTCGATGGGTGGCCGGCCCAAAAATTCCGTAACGGAGTTATGTATAAATATTACCATATATTGAAAAAAGAAATGTTGGCTTGCCAACATTTCTAAGGACTTTTAACGAAAAGTCTTAAAATCAATAAGAGACATGAATGTTATCGGATAATGTATTTCTTACCTGTAAAATGGATCAACCCTTCCCGCTTCATTTCATTGAGCTCATAGGAGAGGGCAGAACGGTTGACACATAGATAATTGGCCAGCTGCTGTCTGGACATATTTAAGGTAAAAGAACAACCGTCGTTCTTATTGGCCATCATATGAAAATAAGTCAAGATGCGGTCACGCAGCCCTTTTTTTGACAGAACTTCTATGCGATAGAGCTTCTTGATGTCGTCGTTGGCCAGCAGTTCCATAAGACCTTTGGTAAGAGCTCGTTCCAATGAACTTGCGAAGATCTTCTGCACATCAAAAAATATCACGCAGGTATCGTCGTCAGCAGTTATCTGAAGGGGAGAGGTCTGCTTGCCTGAGAGGGCCCCCTCAAAAGCGAAGACTTCGCCCTTTGCATAAAAATATGCCAAGGAGGCAGTGCCTTCCGGATGGAGGCGCTCGCCCTTTACAAGTCCTGAATGGACGATGCCGGCTCGTTTGACCATGTGCCCTTGTCCGTAGATGACCTGCTGGTCGTTATAGTTATGGGGAGCCATATTAAGTTCCTGCCATGCTTTGGAGTAATCTTTCTCATCGAGGTACTTGAAAAGTCCGGACATGGCGACGCTGTTTAGATATTCGTTTTTCATATATTCGTTGATCCTTGATTTTGCTCATGATCCGGATGATCGTTAAAACTCGTTGAAGAAGAATTCCAGCATTGCATTCTTCAGTTCGATCCTGTTCTGCTGACTTTCTTCCATGGTAGGAAGAAGTGCGGGGATGGAAAGACCTCCGTAAGCACCACATGCAGATGAACAGCTTGAGCAGATACCGTCGCAGCCTTCTTCGTGATCATGGTCATGCTCATGCTCCAGATGGACGTTGGATGCGCCCATGCCGTAAATCAGCTCCAGAATGTGGGCAGCATCTTTTCCTTGACGTTTCAGCGCATCACGATCCTTGATGGAGCAAGTCAGGTAAGGGTAGTTTCCATCTTCGGTCTCTTCATGGAGCTTGACGCCCATATCTTCAGCCAGTTCTCTCATGATAGCAGCAGTCTCATCGGCGATTTCGGAACCTGCAGGGGTTTTGATAAAGTAGTCGACAGAATTGCATCCGCCGCTGATGGCCATATCCTGAAGGAACTTGAAAACAGTTACCATAGGGATCTCAGGAAGTTTGCCTTTGATGGTGTTGTAGCATCCCAGACATCCTACGATCAGTGTCGGCTTGCCTAAACTTTCCCAGCCGGCCTTTATTTCGGCAAGAGTTTCGTCGAGGAGAGCAGAGTCGCCTTCGACTTTGGCAGGAATACCGCAGCAGTATAAGAATATGCCTGTGTCGGGATTTTGGAATCTGATGGAGTCGTAAGCCTTGATCACCAGTTCAGGCTCCGCTCCTGTAAGTTTGCATCCCGGGAAGAATGCGTAGCTGCACTTTTCAAACTCTTCCCATGTTTCCTCGTTATATGCTTTTCTTATCAAAGCAGCTTCTGTGTTGGCTTGCTTCATGTCTGCTATTGAAAAGATCTTTTCCATTGGTTTCTCCTTGCTTCTTTTATTTTTGTGATTATTTGCTCCATGGGAATTCATACCCGCATTTCGGACAGAGATCAGGTCTGTCGAATTTCAAGTTTTTAGGTGTAATATATACCATGCCGTAGTAATGCCATTGTTTTATCAGTGAACCGCATTCAGGGCAGGAGTCAATGAGTTCCTCGCCGCATGTAGGGCATATCGGGCTGTTGCTCGCTCTTTTGAAACTGATATCCACATGGCCTTTGGGGCAGATCCTGGCGTAAAAGTTACTCACTTTATTTATCCTCCATCATTGATTCCACATCTTTCATTCTTCCGTTGACCAGATCTTCAGAAAGATATACTTGCCCGCATTCAGGGCATCTGTGAACCTTATGGCGGAAGCTTTTTCCCAGATATGAGAACTGCGTGTCAAGCTCCTGCATTTCCACATGGCATCTATCACATATCAGTATCTGTTTTTTTTCCATTCCAAACAGCCTCCAATTCTATTTTCATCCTGTGGGTGTACGCATTGTGTATTTCATAGCCGTCTTCCATAGGGCTGAACTCGACCCAGCAGGTAATATGTCCGATTTCTTTATATGCTATGAAATGGCCGGTTTGCCGGTCCACGGTCTTTCTTCCTGTGGCTTGTGCATTCAAGATCACGGTGCAGATATCTTCCTCTAGGATTTTCAATTTATTGACTTTATCTCTAACCTCTTTGTTCATAAGCAGAGGGAATGGGTTTTCATATGGTGTCATATCTGCGTCTTCTTTCCAAACTTCTTTCAGTAATTGCTTTTTCAGTGTGATCCTGTTTCTTCTGCGTTCTGTTACATTGGGCTGAGGGCGGATACCGTCAGGGTCTATGTCAAACAGTATATCCAGCAGATGGACAGCTTTTTTATTTGTATCAGCGAAAATATCGCGGCAATTTGAGCAGTACACGATATAAGGTGATTCGCAAAGCTCACTTCTTTTTTGTGCCACATACTCTGTAAATCCGGGAGCAGCTATACTGCCCATGCCTCCGAATCCGCAGCAGCCGTGCTGGTCTCCCTTTGGAAGTTCCGTGGCATTTACGCCTGCGTCGGATATGAGCCGGCGCACTGAATCCTGCAGCTGACTTTCATTTCTGGCAGAGCAAGGATCGAAAACAGCAAAGGTTTCTTTTGTGGTATCGTTGGGTTTTTCATCTGATTCGAAGCCCCATTGATCAAGAATTTCATATAAGGAAATGGTTTGGATTTCCGGAAGGTATTCTTTCAAGTGCTTCTGACAGGAAATACAAGCTGTGATCAGTATTGGTCTGCCCAGATCTATCCAGTCTTGTTTTAGATTTTCGATTTCTTCATTGTGCAGAGTTGTGTCACCATTCCAATCCACAGGGACACTGCAGCATCTTAACAATATCGAAGTGTCGGGCATCTTTTCCAGAAGCCATTTATACGGCTTTAAGACATAATCCGGATCCAACGCTCCGAGATTGCAGCCGGGGAAAAAGGCATAGCGGCCGCCATCATTACCGATGGTGCGCTTCAAAGCTGCAAATTGACCATTGGCGAAAGCCATATCCCGCATAAAGTACTGTCTGTAGGCGGCAGGGACTTTATCGGCCTCATGCATTTTGTGTCTGGCGTATTTGACCATACCGCAAAGGTCGATGTGTTCCGGGCATGTTTCTTCCATCATACCGCACATGGTGCAGGCTGCGACGTATTTTCGTGCCGGAGATTTGTGGACGAGAGAGCCTGCCGGCTTACATGAAAGAAAGATCTCATCGCGCATTTTCACGGGAACCTTTTCATAATAATCGACCAAATCACACTGACGCATACATGCATCGCATTGGCAGCGGATACAACGATTTGCTTCTGCGATGCATTCTTCCTCTGTCATGTCAGCTGACTGAGGTGTTATTGCAGGAGTGCAGATCAGCTTATCCGCATCGTGAACACACTTTGTGGGATCAGGTGATTTGGGCAGCTCAATGGTTCCTGTCTTGAGGAATTTTTCTGCTGATACAGCCAGATCGAGCCCGTCAGCAAGGCCAAACATCAGGTCTTTGCCGCAGAGCTCGCCGCCCATAAATACGGCAGTGGTCCCTATCAGCATATAACCGCCGTTTTCATTCCCATCCGGTAATGGGACGTCAAAAGTATTCCCGCCCTTTCCTGTGGCGATGTAAATAACATCAAAACCATCATCTTGGTTCCTGCAAAGACTGCGGATGTCAGTGACAGGGGTGTTGAGTTCAAGGGTGTATTTTTCATTTTCAAACTGTCTGGAAAACTCAGCCATGTATGTGGCCTCATCCATGAGATCAGCCAGGCGGCCGCCGATTTTATCGGAGCTTTCAAATACTGTAACATCGTATTTCTTTGATGCCATCCTAAAGGCAAAGCCCATACCCGATAAGCCTGCTCCGATGACCGCAACGCGCTGCTTCCTTGCAGGAAGATTGTACTTGTTGGGGGATTTGCGTGTTGCATTTGAAATGATTGACCTTTCCAGACAATTTATCTGTACCGGAGAATCTATGGATGAACGTACGCATGCACTCTCACAATATGCAGGGCATAATCGGGAAACGATGTCAGGGAAAACGACAGCATCTCTAAAGGACTTGTATGCCGCATTGAAGCGATTGTTTACGATCCTTTCCTGGATGGTGAGGATATCGATTTTAAAAGGACATGCGTCGGAGCAGGTCGGAATATCGTGCTCTCTGCATGTATCAAACTGTTCATAGTAACGTTGCATAGTTTCTCCTTATAAAGGGGAGCGTGCAAATTCTCGCACGCTCCTGGATAGATTGTTTTATTTCCACTGAACTCCTTCTTTACCGAGGGAACCGAATTCAAGGTTTTCAGGCTTGGATGGTGTGAGTGGGTTGTTTTTGATATCTTCGATGGCATCATAGAGGTCTGATCCCAGGAAGTAAGGTTCAGGTTTGTTCGGATTAGGTTCACCCTTAGCGAGTGCTTCAATACCGGCCTTAACCTTATCAGGTGTTGCAGGCAGTTCGTAAACTCTTACGCCTACTGCGTTGTTGATAGCGTTGATTACTGCCATGTGGTCTGATGACTGGAATGCTTCTGATGCTCCGGATGAACCGAAAGGTCCTCTTGGGTCATGTCCGCCAACATCGATCGATACCAGCTTGTCAGGTACATCCTTGATGTAAGGTACGCCTGCACCGTACATGTTGGAGTGCTTCTTCAGATCGTCGTAGTTTTCACTGAGTGCGAAACCGATAGCGTGTGAAATACCGCCGTTGATCTGGCCTTCTACAGCCTGGATGTTTCCTGGCTTACCGATCCAGTATACGCAAGTGATGCCTGTGCAAGTTGTCTTACCTGTAGCAACTTCTACATCAACTTCTGCCATGAAGAGGGCATAAGTGTATGTGTAAGTTGGGTTGCCGCTTCCGTTGTTAGGGTCCAGGTCATAGAAGTAGTCGTATTCGTCTACAGTAGCCCAGTCTCCGTCATATCTTGTAGGCAGACCTTCTGCGATCATTTCATCGTATGTTCTGTAAGTGCCGTCAGGCTTTCTCATAGCATCTGCGATGTTCTTCGCTGCTACGATGGATGCCTTACCGTTAGCGTAGTGGGATCTGGAACCTGCGGATTCTCCTGTGTTTGGACAGTACTTGGAGTCTGTCTGGATCAGCTTGATGTCATCAGGAGTTACGTCAGGGAAGTAAGGCTTCAGAGCTTCCAGTGTACAGATGAGTGAACCCTGGTCTCCGCCCTGGCCCTGATCCTGCCATGTGTCATACTTTCTGAACTTAGGTCTGTCGCCAGGCATCAGTTCGAGAGCTACGTGAGCTTCGTCCACTGCGCCGAGACCTACGTTGTATCCGCCCCATGCGATACCTACGCCCTTCTTGATTTCATCTGTTGATTCAGCCTTTGCCTTAGCAACTGCTTCATCATAATGAGGCTTTAATTTATCCATCATTTCTTCCATTGGATAGTGGAGGAATGGATACTGGTTCAGGTTGTCCTGTCCAGGTCTTGCAATGTTCTTGTATCTGAATTCGAATGGATCGATTCCTGCTTCTTCAGCCAGCATGTCGATCAGTGCTTCTGAACATGTGAATGCCTGTGGAGCACCGTATCCTCTGTAAGCTGTACCGAATGAGTGGTTGGTGTATGATACTCTTGAAAGTCCCACTGCATTTGGCATGTAGTAAGGGTAGAACATGAATCTTGAGATCTTAGTCAGCTTGTCGTCACCCAGTTCTGTGAATGGACCGTGGTCCAGACCTGCGTCGAATTCGCCGGCAACCAGCTTACCGTTTTCATCACATGCAACTCTTGCGTTGAAATAAGCAGGTGAACGCTTACCGGATACTGCCATGAACTGTGAATAATCCATTGACAGGGAACAAGGCATTCCTGTGATCTTAGTTGCCATACCGATCATGGAATAAGTGTGTGCACTCATTGCCCATCCGAATGAACCGCCTGTTGGGTTTTCGATAACTCTGAGCTTTTCAACAGGGATGCCGATAGCTTCTGCCATATCGTCTCTGTCGAAGTATAATGTCATTGTCTTGCAGTGGATGCAGAGGTTGTCATCTTCATCATAGTATGCCTGCATTACGTCGCCTTCGATGGACATATGAGGTTCTCTTGATGAGTAGAATGAGCCTTCTACAGAGTGTGCTGCATTTTCGATCAGGTCAGGAACGTTTTCATGGTCGCCCTTGAGAACAGGGAGTTCTGAATAGATGTTGCCGCCGTATGTGTCAGCCATCCAGTCATGGATCTTTTCAGCGTCAGGTGTAACAGCTTCAAGGTAGCTCAAATATTCAGGAAGCGGTTCCAGTTCAACCTTTACTGCAGCGGCTGCAGCCTTAGCATGTGCTCTTGTGTCAGCGCATACCAGTGCAACTACGTCACCGTAGTACAGGATCTTGTCTTCTGCCAGAATGTGATGGCACTGCTGCAGTTCTACAGTTCTTTCTGAGAACGCATAAGTCATCAGCTTGTTAGCATCTTTTACGTCTTCAGCAGTAATGATTCTTACTACGCCGGGCATCTTTTCAGCTTCAGTTGTATCGATGCTGATGATTTTAGCGTGGCTGTATTTTCTAGGCTGAACCAGTTCAACCTTCAGTGTTTCTTCAGGCATGTGAAGTTCTACGTCATCACCGTAGTCGCATACGCCGCAAGCCTTAGCCATAGCGTTAGGTCTGATGAGCGGCTTACCGTAGAAGTTTCCGATATCCTTTGACCAGTCGTAAGTGATGTCTTCGAAAGTCTTTTCGCCTCTCATGATAGCAGCAGCTTCCATTACAGCGTCAACGATCTGCTTGTATCCTGTACATCTGCAAACGTTTCTATGCTTCTGGAACCAGTCTCTTACTTCTTCTCTAGTAGGATCTGGGTTTTCCAGCAGCAGCTGATAAGCAGATACAACGAAACCAGGTACACAGAATCCGCACTGTACAGCTCCGAGGTGTACCCATGCATACTGTAATGCATGAGGATGCATAACTGTACCGATGCCTTCGATAGTGATTACGGAAGAGTATTCTTTTACTGTCTTGATCTTTTTAGTACATGAACGAATCACTTTTCCATCGAGGATAACTGAGCATGCTCCGCATACACCTGTGCCGCAGCCTACTTTTGTTCCTGTAAGACCGAGACGACGAAGTACGGACGCCAGTGTGTCCTTCTCAGGATCACAGATGAACATACGGTCTGCACCGTTGATGTTCAGAGTCATTTTCATTAAATTCATAATTGCCTCCGTTTGATTTTAATTGATTTAACTAATTACTTGCTGATTAAAATGTCACATGGACATGTGTAATAATATTTTAACAATTTTAGTACATAAGTGTCAATAAAGGGGTGGGTAAAACAGTGATTAAATTGCTGTAAATCTCATATTTATATGTTCAAAAAACAACAAGCCGGCCTGCGCACTTTTCCATGTAATGATCAGCAAGTAAACAGTGTACCAATTAAAATCAAACGGGACTTTTAAAGGCAATGTTTTATTACAATAAAAAAGTGCGCAGACAGGCTTGACAGAATATAAAATTCGTTATGATCAAGTCTCCTTCGCACAATGGCAGGCAGCAAAATCGCTTTCGCTACCCTAACGTTCCCGCCGGCATACGAGTGTCGCTCGGGAATCGGAGATATTCAGTTTTTTACGGCAGCTTTCGCTGCGGTCACACATATTTTACTTTGAGAGCGCTGCTTTTGTCAACCGTAAATCACAAATTGTAACAGCAGCATAAGTATTATCTCAAAGAAGCAGTTCGCCTTCGACGAATCTGCGAGTTTTGTCCGAAGAAGATGCAAGCAGGACTTTCTCACACGGACCTGATTCGATCAACCTTCCATCGTGCAGCATCATCGCTTCGTCACATACACGCTTGGCTTGAGCCAGATTGTGAGTGATGAGAACTATTGTGGAATATTCGCTTGCTTTGATGAGCATTTTCTCGATTTCTGCAGTTGTATAAGGGTCCACATTGGCTGTAGGTTCATCGAGAAGAAGAAGTTTAGGCTTGAATGAAAGTGCACGCGCCAGTGCCACCTTCTGAGTTTCGCCGCCGGAAAGCTTCCATGATTTTTGCTTTCTGAATGATGCGAGTCCAAGTTCCTCGGTAAGCTCAAAGACGCGTTTTTCTATTTCTTCATCGCCGAAGCCTCTTAGCTTCATGGGATAGGCGATATTTTTTTCTACGGTAGTCGATATGAGATATGGTTTTTGGAAAACCATTGTGGCATCCATTTGTGGGAATTCTGTATTGCCGTTATATAATATGCTGCCGCTGTCTGCCTTTTCCAGGCCTGCCAGGATCCTCAGCAGAGTGCTCTTTCCGGCTCCGTTAGGACCTATTACAGCTGTACGACTGCCGCTCTCTATTATTCCTGTGTCTATATCAAGAACTTTTCTGCCGTCATAAGATTTTTGCAGATTTTCAAAACGCACATCCATCGATAATCACCTGCTTTCTCTTTCCTGGAAATGGTACAGCAGTGCAGTGACTACGAAAGATATGCATAGCAGGATTATACCTACTGCCACTGCTCGCTCATAATTGCCCATGCCTTTGAGCTGAGATATGTAAGTGGTCATTACTTGTGTTTTGCCTTTGATGTTTCCGCCTACTATCATCACGGCTCCCACTTCGGAAATGGCTCTGCCAAAACCTGAGATGACGGAGGTGGTGATGCCGACACGCATTTCGTATATAAGAAGCCACATTCTCTGAAGCTTTCCCGCACCAAGCGTTACACCCAGGCTGTTGACTATCGGGGCTTTTTCCTTGACGATGTTATATGTAAGCCCAATGATTATAGGAGTCACTAAAACTATCTGAGCAATGATCATAGCAGGGACGGTATAATTCAGCTGAAGACTTCCCAGAGGTCCTCTTCGCATCAAAATAAGGAATACCGCAAGGCCGGCGATGACCGGCGGTAAGCTCATAAGCGTGTATATGATCCTCACGATGGCCCCCTTGCCTCTGAAAGTCTTCGTGCCTAATAAAATCCCCAGCGGGATACCAAATATCGTCGATATCACCACTGAGGAGAATGAGACATACAGAGACAGGCCAACGATTTCGAATATTTCAGCATCTCCGGCAAATATCAGGCGGAATGCTTCTACAAATCCTTGTCCTATAGTATCCATATATTCAGTATAGCATAAATCGTTATGCGTTTAAACTATTTAGCGTTAGGGATGAACAGTGCCTGGCCGTATTCGCTGACACCGTATTCACCGATCAGAGTCTGAGTAGCTTCTGAAACGATCCACTGCTGGAACGCCTTAGCACCTTCGTGGTTGATGTTTTCGTTCTTTTCAGGATTTACGCAGATAACGCCGTACTGGTTGTTGAGAACGCCGCTAGGGTCCTTTTCACAAACGATCTGAAGAGCAGTGTTTCCGCCAACGTTGAGCCATGTAGCTCTGTCTGACAGAGTGTAGCCGGCTTTCTCATCAGTCATAGTGATTACATCGCCCATGCCTGCTGCAGCCTCAACATACCAATCTCCTGCAGGAGTCAGTTCAGCCTTTTCCCAGATGGACAGTTCCTTTTTGTGAGTACCTGAGTCGTCTGCTCTTGAAACGAAAACTGCTTCGTTGTCCATGATAGCTGCGAAAGCAGCGATTGCATCGTCACCTGCAGTTGCTGCTACGCCTGCAGGATCTGCTTCAGGTCCAACTACTACGAAGTCGTTGTACATAACGTCCATTCTTCCGTCTTCGTCGGCGTGTCCGCCGTCAACATATTCAGCTTCTGCTGCAGGTGAGTGAACCAGGAGAACGTCTGCTTCGCCGTTCATTCCCATTTCCATAGCTTCACCTGAACCTACGGATACTACGTCAACTTCCCAGCCTGTTTCTGCAGTGAATTCAGGCAGGATAGCGTCGAGAAGTCCGCTGTCTTTAGTGCTTGTAGTTGTAGCCAGGATGATAGTTCCTTTGCTTTCAACAGTTTCTTCGTTTCCACAGCCTGTGAAAACTACGGTCATGGATAATGCCATCGCTAATACCATGACCAGTGATAAAATTCTTTTCTTCATGTTTTCCTCCTATAAGTTTACTTGCTGTTATGCATGATGGTATAAAAAAAGAAAGTTATAACATCAAAACATATGAAATGTAATATAAAATAAAAAAATTCTTCGGAATGAAGAATTTAATATTACCAGTTCCAATATCATTCCTTTCCAAATACGGGAGGCGTCCGGATTTCTCCTGATGCCCATCGGCATATACAACATAGCTGACAGTGACCTTAGCAGTATATGCTCGGAAGAACCATATTCAATTTGTCTATAATAGATTATATCTCATAAAGAATTTTTTGTCTATCATAAATGGACAAATAACAAAGATATGAGTTGACAATAGCAACTGCATAAGCAATAGAAGGTTGAAAAGCAGTGGGTCTTCATGCTATAATGCCGATATAAGCAAAAGTAGCAAACAAAACACATTTTAATAGAACTCCGATTTTCACATGACACACGTTGCCGGTGAAAACGTCAGGGTCATGAAAGCGATTTCATGGCCTGCCATTGCGCAAAGGAGAAGCTAACCTCATTATTCATTAAGGGGTCAGTTCTGCTTTGCTATTTTTTTGCGGAAAAAAGTGGAAAGGAAGATTTTCAAATGAAAAGACTTAAATTCAACAAAGCAAGCTGCATAGGATGCCAGCTCTGTGCACAGGTCTGTTCCGCATATAAGGAAGGTGAGTATATCCCTTCCAAGGCGAGAATTGCCATTGAGACATATTACGACAAGGGAAATTTAAAGTATGCAGACCATTACTGCATCCTCTGTGGTCTTTGCGCCAAGGCATGTCCTTGTGATGCCATCAAGATCGGAGAGTACATAGAAGTTGATATGGACCTTTGCATGGGATGTGGACTTTGTGCAGAAAAATGTCCTAAAAAGGTAGTTAGAATCAGAGAAGACAAAGCATACATCTGCGATACATGTAAAGGCGACCCTAAGTGCGTCAAGACATGTCCTCAGAATGCTTTGACATTTGAATAAAAAGGAGGCGGAAAAAATGACAATGTTAGGATATCAGAACAAAGTTTTAAGAATAAACCTCACTGAAAAGAAGGCCTCCACAGAACCGCTGAGAATGGACTTTGCAGAAAAATACGTAGGTTCCAAAGGGCTGGTCATCAGATACATGTACGAAGAGCTGGAGCCGGGGATCGATGCTCTGGGACCTGATAACAAGCTATTTCTGACTACAGGTCCTTTCACCGGAACTCCTGTACCATGTTCAGGTAAGCTTTCAGTAGCTGCCAAGTCACCTGCAACGGGAACTATGAACGACTGCTCCATCGGCGGACATGCAGGCATCAGAATCAAGTTCGCAGGATATGATATGATCATATTCGAAGGTCAGCTGGAAGAACCGGGATACGTTGTCATCGAAGATGACCAGATCAAGTTTGAACCTGCAGGCGATCTCTGGGGCAAGGGTTCACACGAAGCTGAATCACTGCTGGCAGAAGAATACGGAAGAGAATTCAGCATCCTCTCCATCGGACCTGCAGGTGAAAACCTCAGCAACATGGCATGTATCAACTCTGACTACTACAGACAGGCAGGAAGAGGCGGTATCGGTGCTGTAATGGGATCAAAGAAGATGAAGGCCATCCTGGTTAAGGGAACAGGCGGAGTCAAGGTTCCTGATATCGTTAAGACTACAGACAGGATCCTGGAAATCCTCCACGAAGACGTTCTCCAGGAAGACAATACATTCGTATACGATGCAGGTACAACTGCATTCCTGGAAGCATGTAATGACGGCGGGATCCTTCCTTGGAAGAACTTCTCCGACACCACAGACGAAAAGTGGACCGAATACAACGGTGACGTTCTCATGGAAAGCAGAGAAGGCAAGCGTGGCTGCGGAAGCTGCGGACTGGGCTGCGGTAACTTCCTGAAGATAGGCGATGCAGTATGTGAAGGACCTGAATACGAAACTATTTCAGTAGCAGGACCAAACGCAGGCATCAGAGATCCATATGCCATCGTTAAGTTCAACCAGGTTGCCGACGATATGGGTCTTGATACTATCTCCGCAGGAGATACTATCATCTGGGCTATGGAAATG
>CAYTVH010000015.1:0-25646 GCA_964441805.1 uncultured Oscillospiraceae bacterium
TCCAGTTTCTCTGTGAAACTGATGTTGGAGCCAGGTCTTCATTGTAGTACTTTGAAGACACAAGTTCCGCACGAGCCGCATCTGTTAATTCAAACAGCCCGTTTCTTTCTACTTGTGTAATAGTAGCCATAGTCTTTAAAACCTCCTTATAATGATGACTTTAAAGTAACTTATTATAAATTACCAGATTATTTTAACAGCGAAAGACAGCTTGACTGCAATATGCTAATTATCCAAAAGATAAAGTCGGCTTTACGATATGGCAGATTTTAGAGAATAACTAAAGGGGACAGAATTATTGAAATCAACAAGAAAAGTCAATATAATTTAGGAAATGGAGGTATGCCATGAAAATAGGGGAATTTGCACGAAAATATGATGTCAATGCCAGCACGGTAAGATATTATATCGAAAAAAGTCTTATAACACCTAAGAAAGAAAATGGCCAGTATGTGTTTGACAAGATCTGCATGGAGCAGATGGAGCGTATTTTACAGTACAAAAAATACAGGTTTTCTTTGGAGGATATAGATTTGCTGTCGTATTACGAAGGGACAGCAGGCTTCAGAGATAAAGGTGTAATAGGCAGGATGATAGAGATTTTCAGGCGTAAGGAAAAGCATATACAGAAGGAGATTGACGAGCTTAAGGAAATACAGAAAAACCTCAAAAACGAAGTTGCGGAGTACGAAGCCGAGGCAGAAGCTGCCGAAAAGGAAGTGCAGCGGTTCTTGCCCATAGAAGTTCTGGACATTATGTTTTGCCCGGCATGTCAGCGAAGGCTGAAGCTCAAATCGGCAGATATCGAGGGCAGAGGGATCTCCAAAGGCACATTGGGATGCAGCTGTGGATACCATGCCGCCATCGCCAACGGGATGATATTATGTGAAGGCAGGAGTGCAGAAAGCCCTCTCAAGATATTTGACAATGTGAATTCGGTAGAAACGGTCACCGAAGATTTCAGCCCGATCCTTCGTACCCTGATAGAAAAGGCACAGCTGTGGGTATATCAGAAAGTGACGACCAAAGGAAAGAAGTTCAAATACGCATTGGCAGGACCTTTGTTCCACAACTTCCTTCCCAAATACATAAAAGCCTTGCCGGAAGACACGCTGTATATCATTACGGATGTTTCCACCGACAAGCTGGAAAAAACGCAGCGGTATCTTGATGGAGCCGACAGGAAGCTGCTGTATATCGCAGGAGAGATAGAAAACATACCCATAAAAAAGGAAAGCATAGAACTGTATATAGATGATTTTTCCAGCAACAATTATTCTCTGGTATACAACAAAAGCCTTTTCGAAAACATAGGACCTCTCATGAAGTCCAAGTCGCCGGTGATAGGGCAGTTTATCAATTATTCAATGGCACCTGCAAGCCTTGAGAACTTCAAGAACAGACAAACCGGGTTCGATCCGGAGGAAATGAAACTGAAGAAAGTGGTAGGAGCCATGAACGACGCAGGGGTGAAGATACGGGAAGAAGTGAATTGCGGAAATGTCACCGGAAACGGGCCCCATTTTCCGGGGAACGTCAGCGGAGAAAGAGTATCGGTAATAGCATATAGTGCAGCAAAGGAATGATCCTGCTGCACTTTTTTTGATCAATTAATGTCTTTTTAATTTTAGCCTGTTAAAATCATAATATATTCTGTACAGGGAGGAAAAGATGAGAATATTAGTGGTAGAGGACCAGAAGGACCTCAATGAAATAATCGTGAGAAAGCTGACAAACGAGCATTATACGGTAGATGCATGTTACACAGGCGATGAAGCCCTTGATTTCATCAGATGTGCCGAATACGACGGTATCATTTTGGATATCATGCTGCCGGGGATCACGGGGATAGGCGTGCTGAAGGAAATGCGTGCTTCAGGTGATAAAACCCCTGTACTGCTGCTCACTGCTCTGGGAACCGTTGAAGACAGGGTGGCAGGTCTCGATGCAGGCGCTGATGATTATCTGGTGAAACCTTTTGACTTCGATGAATTGATGGCCAGAGTGAGGGCTATCGTAAGACGCGGAGGAGAAAGAGCCAGCAGTATCATATCGTCAGGAGATCTGACGCTGGATTCGGCATCCAGAACAGTTGAACGCGCCGGGCAGGAGATAAATCTTACGGCCAAAGAATTCGATATACTTGAGTACCTCATGCAGAACGAAGGCCGTGTCCTCAGCAGAGACAAACTTGCCAATCATATCTGGAATTACGATTATGACGGCGGTTCCAACGTGATAGATGTATATATCCACCATCTTAGAAAGAAAGTGGACGGAGACAGGGAAGACAAGAAGATAATAACCGTTAAGGGTGCGGGCTACATGGTCAAATAGAGAGCAGGAAGGCAGAAGATATGAAAAAACTTTCCATAACGAAGAAGATAACCATATGGTATACGGTCTTCATGGTGCTCATCACCGGATGTGTGCTGAGTGTGCTGGTGTACACGGGAAATCTCCGTGCCAGCGAAACGGCCAGAGCAGTCCTTATGGACTCGGTGGCAGATGCCAGTGAGGAGATAGAACGATTTGGTGAGAATTTCGTTATAGATAACAAGCTGAACTTTTATGAGGACGGCGTATATATCAGCATATATGACAGCGGCGGAGAACTGATCGAAGGGCGGATCCCCGGAGAACTTTCGCAGATACTGCCGGACCTTGACGATAAAGAAATCAGGAAACTGAGGGACGGTACAGGAAACGTGTGGTATGTGTATGACAGCCTTTTTGAGGTGGGATATCAATTTGTCTGGGTGAGAGGTATGGTGAAGGATTTTGCAGAGCAGAGCACCTTTTCATTCCTGTTCAAGCTGGCGATAGTTGCTTTTCCGGTCCTTGTCTTAGTTGCTGCCCTCGGAGGATATACAATAACCAGAAGGGCATTCAGACCGGTCAGAGACATCATCGCAACTGTAGAGGAAATAACAGATGACGGCGATCTCAGCAGAAGGGTCAGGACCTCCGATGGGGAAGACAGTCCCGGAGATGAGATAGGAAAACTTGCCCGGACTTTCAACGGTATGTTCGACAAACTGGAAAAGGCATTCCAACAGGAAAAACAGTTCACGTCTGACGTTTCCCATGAATTGAGAACGCCGCTGGCGGTGATAATATCCCAGAGCGATTACGCTAAAGAAGACGAACAATACAGGGAAAAGGCACTTGACACCATCAACAGAGAAGCCAAGCGAATGTCAGGGCTGGTAAGCAGATTGCTGACATTATCCAGAAGCGATGCCGGCAGGCTCATCCTTGAAAAAGAAAAAATAGATTTGACCGAAATGTGCGAGATGATAGCACAGCAGCAGGAAGCTGCAGCCCGGGAAAAAAACATGACTGTAGAAACGGAGCTGGCCCGGGGTGTTTCCGTAACGGGAGATGAGGCCATGATAATAAGGGTGATCCTGAATTTGATGGACAATGCTGTCAAGTACGGCAGAGAAGGCGGAAAAGTCACCTTATCTTTGGCGGCGGAAAACGGCTATGCCGTATGCAGCGTGAAGGACGACGGCATGGGTATAAGTGAGGACGATCTGGAAAGGATCTGGGAAAGATTTTACCGCGTTGATTCTTCCAGAAGTGAAGAAGGCTCCGGGTTGGGACTTTCCATGGTGGATGCTCTCGTGAAGGCCCATGGAGGCAAGACGGCCGTTGCCAGCCGATTGGGAGAAGGAAGCTGTTTCACAGTATTTTTACCGATAAACGAAATGGAAATGACAGAGGAGAGAAGACATGAAGATGATAAATAAGGCAGCAGCACTGATCACTGCAGCAGTCATATTACTGTTTACCATGACAGCATGCGGCAGCGATGGGACTGCACAGGTTCCGACAGGATCTTCGTCGCATGGGCATGAAGCTTCAAGCAGCAGTACATGTGATATAGGTGCGGAGAAGGCAACCGAGATCGTTTTGGGAAAAGTTCCGGGGGCTGTTGCCGACAGCATATACGAATTGGAACGTGACCATGAAGACGGCAGGGTAGTATATGAAGGAAACGTCTATCACGACGGATATGAATATGAATTTGAGATTGACGGCGAAACAGGGAACATCCTCAAGTGGGAAATAGATGATTAACATTTCCGCGCAAAGTACACAAAATTAATCCACTTTTAATGTTGAAATAATTTTCGATTAATATATGGCAGTTATTATATAGCCATAACAAGGAGAAAATAATAAAAGACGATATAAAAGGAGGATAATGGTATGGAAAAAAAGGGAATGAAAAAATCAGTAAAATTTGGTATCGCAGCGGCAGTGGCCATCGTGATAGCAGGAGTATCCATATATGCAACCACTGCATCGGCAAATGAGAGTATAAGCGAGGCGGAAGCAAAGCAGATCGCTTTGGCGGAAGTAAAAGGAGCGGATACATCTCATATCACAAAATTCCAGAAGGATAAAGACAATGGCAGAGTAGAATACGACGTTGAGATCATTTACGATGGATATGAATACGATTTCGAGATCTCGGCTGAAGATGGAACTATCTTTGACAGAAGCAAAGAAAAAGCTGATGCTGCAGTTAAGAGCGAAGCCGCAAGTGAAGAAAGCCAAGACCAAAGCTCATCAAATAAAACTGTGGTAGTGGATCAGTCAAATTCATCTTCAAGCAGTTCATCTTCAAGCAGCTCTTCATCTTCAGGAATCAGCCTTGCGAAAGCCAAGTCCATCGCGCTGGCACAGGTATCCGGAGCATCAAGCAGCAATATCACCAAGGCATATAAGGATTATGACGACGGTCGCGAAGAATATGATATCGAGATCCGTTACAACGGATATGAATACGACTTCGAGATCTCCGCTGCATCAGGCAAGATCCTCAGCAAGGATGTCGAAAGAATCGAGCATGACGATGACGACGATTGGGATGACAGATACGACGATTAAAAGATTATCCCAAACGACACAAAACACAAATCAACAATATAGGGGTGGGAAAAGGCAGCGTGCTCATATGAGCGCGCTGTTTTCTTTTTTTGGCAGTGTAATATTTGTTCGTGCACTATTTTTTTATTATATTTGTTGTGGTAAAATCAATGAAAAGGAGAAGGCATGAACAGCTGCCAAAGTAATAGTCGGACTCTATATCGAGGAGGTGTACTATGAAAAAAATATTGAAGCGCACTGCCGCATGGACAGTGGCACTGCTGGTTATGGTATTTAGCGGTGCGGCGGCATATGCAGATACATATCATGGGTTAAGGGATGATGAGATAGAACTTATTCTTCCTGACAGCTGGGAATGTGATGAAATCAGCACAGGAACATCGGAAGGGGAGCCGTATGAACTGATTGCTGAAACCTACGATGACTCGGGGAAAACATTGCTGTCTATGGATCTTTATTACATGCATGACAGCATAGGGGAACAAGAAAACTATGGTATGTCGGAAAAGGCCTCTGCAATGGAGTACTTTGACCTGTACGGTGGGATCACACTGGAAACGTTGTTGTCGGAGTTGGAATGGATAGAATCGGCAGCCATCGGAGAACCTTTGTATTTTAGCGGAGAATTCACTTCTATGCTGGAAATCCCCATAGAAGGTGTAGATATTTACGGCGATGATTTCAGTGATACCGTATACATGGACTGTGTTAAAAACTATGACAATCAGACGATGGTGCACAGGATATTGCTGTTTTATAATACTGACGGATCGCCTCTGGATGAGGGAGAGAAAAAAACAGCGGAGTATATATCTGACAATTTCTATGATTATGGGTACTATGATGATGGATACTTTAATGGAGGCAGTGATTTTTCCGAGATATTCGATATTCTTTTGATGGCTCTGCCTCTGGTGATAGCGATACCGGGAATTATAGCCGCCGGTGTCAAGAAACTGTCCGGTCTCTTGGGCGAAAAGCCGGTGGGAACGAAAAAGCCGGCGGGAACGAAAAAAACAAAGCCTGCACCGATACCGGCAGGCAGCAGTTCCACCAGAAAGGCGATGAGCTCTGAAGAAAGATATATGGAAAGCCTGAGGACTCTGAGAAAGTCCGGGCTTTTGACGAAAGAAGAAATGGCAGACATGCTTGCGAGGCATGAAAGAAACAGAAGCAAAAGAAGGCGCAATTAGGGAAAGGAGGAAGAGATGACAGTATTGGGAATAACAGTAAGTGCTGCGACCATTTGGTTCATAGTTGCAGGGATCTTGGCTCTCATTGAAGCGTTGACATTGGGACTTGTATGCATATGGTTCGCAGGCGGAGCAGTAGGTGCAGCGATAGCGGCGATGTTTGGGGCATCACCTCTTGTGCAAATAATAGTTTTCCTGGCAGTTTCAGCTGTTTTAGTGGCAGTTACAAGACCGATCGCTAAAAAACGATTCAACAACAAGACTGAGAAAACAAATGTAGATGCACTTATCGGGCAGACAGGAGTAGTGGAAGAAAAGATAACTCCGGAGATTTCCGGACAAGTAAAGGCGGATGGCAAAGTGTGGAGAGCTGTCTGCAGCTCCGGTGAACTGGAAAAAGGGACCGTTGTTGTTATAAAATCCATAAAAGGTGTTACCCTTATGGTAGAAGAGATTGGAGGTTCAGAATGTTAGGAGTAATTTCGATAATCGTATTGGTGATCATTGTTTTAGCACTGATAGTAACGAGTATAAGGATCGTGCCCCAGGCAAACGCATATGTGCTTGAAAGACTGGGCGCATATAAGGTTACATGGCAGGTGGGGCTTCATTTCAAAATTCCTTTGATCGATAAGGTCGCAAGAAAAGTGTCCCTGAAGGAGCACGTTATTGATTTCCCTCCGCAGCCAGTTATCACCAAGGATAATGTTACCATTGAGATCGACACAGTGGTGTATTTTCAGATCACAGATCCTAAGCTGTATGCTTACGGTGTAGAAAATCCGATGGCAGCAATAGAAAATCTGACAGCGACTACACTTCGTAACATCATCGGTGAGCTGGAGCTGGATGGAACCCTTACAAGCCGTGAACATATCAACGGTAAGATCCGTGTGGTTCTTGATGAAGCGACCGATGCATGGGGAATCAAGATAAATCGTGTGGAAGTAAAGAACATCAATCCTCCTGCTGATATACAGATGGCGATGGAAAAGCAGATGAGGGCAGAAAGAGAAAGAAGAGAAGCCATCCTGAGAGCAGAAGGTGAAAAGAAATCTGCCATTCTTATTGCCGAAGGCAATAAAGAGGCTGTTATACTTGAAGCGGAAGCTGCTAAGCAGGCAGCCATAAAAGCTGCCGAAGGTGAAGCGGAAGCTATCCTTATGGTACAGAAGGCAACGGCAGATGGTATCAGAATGTTAAGCGAGGCTGATGCGACCAAGGAAGTCCTTACTCTCAGGAGCCTTGAGGCCTTTGAAAAAGCCGCTAAAGGAAATGCTACCAAGATAATAATCCCTTCTGAAATACAGGGCATAGCAGGGCTTGCAAGTTCACTTACAGGAATAATCGAAAAGGATGAAGGACGAAAGGAATAAAAAACATGAACGATTCAACAGGCAAGGTTGATAGAAAAAAGAATACAGGTTTAGTTAAAGCCATGTACACCATCGCCGTGATACTGGCAGTGTTTTTCGTGTACATGGTCATAGTCAACGTGCTTTATATCAATGATTACGTTGCATTATACGGAATGTCATTCGCCGGTATGTGGGCCGAAGCTGTGCAGTATGTAATAACAGGTTCCATCAGCTATTTGGTTTATGCGATCCTTGTGTTCAGCGCCGGTAAAATCATTGGTATTTTGTCAAATAAAGCAGGAGCAGATGCACCTGTATCTGATGACGAGGAGAAGCAGAAGCAGACCATCGGAACGGAAGTGCGAAGAAAGAAAAGAATGAGAAGAACGATGAAATAGGAGAGGCATCATGAAAAACTACAAGAAACTTCAGAACGGCAGCGACATCAGAGGGGTAGCGATAGCAGGAGTTCCCGGAGAAAACCAGAACCTTACTGTAGATGAGGCAAGGGATATAGCCAGAGGATTTCTTATCTGGCTTTGCAAGAAAACCGGCAAGGAAGTCAAAGATATCAAGATCGCCATAGGAAGAGATCCTCGCGTATCAGGCAAGAGACTTCTTGACGGACTCATGGAGGGATTTGGCCCATATGGGATCACTGCTTACGACTGCGGACTGGCGTCCACACCTGCCATGTTCATGGCTACATTGTTCCCCGGATTCAAATGTGACGGCGGCATCATGATCACAGCAAGCCACCTGCCATATAACAGAAACGGATTCAAGTTCTTTACGGAAGACGGCGGTCTGGATAAAGCCGACATCAAGGAGATCCTGGCCTTTGCAGAAGACGACAAGGCAGGTCTTGATGTTATAGGGGAGCCTACCAACCTGGACGGATATACCCATAGATTGGGACAGAGGATATTCCCTGCAGAAAGTGCAGACCTGATGAGCCTGTACTGTGCACATTTGAGAAAGCTGATCATAGATGGCGTACAGGAAGGGGACAAGCCTCTTGAAGGGATGAAGATCGTTGTGGATGCAGGAAACGGCAGCGGCGGATTCTTCGCAAGAAATGTATTGGCGCCTCTCGGTGCCGATATAAGCGCCAGCCAGTATCTGGATCCGGACGGAACTTTCCCTAATCATCCCCCTAACCCTGAAAATAAGGACGCGATGCATTCCGTTTCCATGAGGACTCTTTCAAGCGGAGCAGACTTCGGCCTGATCTTCGACACTGACGTTGACAGATCAGCGGCTGTAGACGGAAGAGGACGCGAAATCGCAAGAAACGGCATCGTTGCCATGGCAGCGGCACTGGTGGCTGAAGACCATCCGGGAACCACAGTTGTTACAGACAGCATCACAAGCAGACAGCTGACAAGTTTCATAGAAGACAGGCTTGGACTTAAACATCTCAGGTTCAAGAGAGGATATAAGAACGTTATCAATAAATCCAAGGAACTGAACGAACAGGGCATCGACAGTCAGCTGGCCATAGAAACATCAGGCCATGCAGCGCTGAAAGAAAACTACTTCCTGGATGATGGCGCATATCTGGCAGTTAAGATCGTTATCAAGGCAGCTCGCCTCAAGAAGGAAGGCAAGAGCCTTGACAGCGTTATCGCTGACCTGCAGGAACCTGCCGATGAAAAAGAAATCAGGATCCCTATCTTGTGCAATGATTTTGGAGCATATGGAGATAAGCTGCTTGAGGATCTGGCAGAATTCGTCAAAACATCTCCTGAACTTTCACTGGAAGAACCCAACTATGAAGGTGTGAGGATAAACTTCCCTGACGGATGGTGCTTGCTGAGAAAATCGCTCCACGATCCTATCCTGCCTATGAATATGGCGGCAGACAAGAAAGGTGGATGTGCTGCCATCAAAGAGGTGATGGCAGGATTCCTGGAAGCATACGATCAGCTGGATCTTTCGGTGATGTAGCAAAGACCGGGCATCTAAACGGAGGAAACAGATGAAGAAAAATGGTGAACATTTCGTCACATGCGGACAGATGAAAGTTCTTGAAAGAAGGGCCGATGAAAACGGGCTGTCCTATTATCAGATGATGGAAAACGCAGGAACAGGTGCGGCGGCTGTTATCATGGATAATGCAGCTTATTGGAACGCAGGCAGAGAAGAAAATCAAAGGGGCGCATCGATATTGGCTGCAGCGGAAGCCGTATACAAGGCGGAAGGACTGCCGCCATCAACCGATAGGACCCTAAGAACCGTCAAATCCATGAGGGCTTACATTTTCTGCGGCAAAGGCAATAACGGCGGCGATGGTTTCGTGGTTGCCCGCGTGCTTCACGACAAGGGATATGAAGTCACTGTAGTTTTGGTGGATGGCAAGCCAAAAACTGCTGATGCAGTAACCAACTTCGGACTTTTGGAAAACAGAAACATCAAGATCATAGACATGGCCGAGAATAATCGTGCTCTTCTGGAGCTTGAGGGTGACCCGGACATCATCATCGATGCCATTTACGGAACAGGCTTCAAGGGCGAACTGAAGAGCAACGGTCTAAAGGCAGCCATCTACATCAACAGATATTCCAAAGGTGAGTACGGCATCAGGGCGATAGCTCCTGTCATGGTGGCATCATTGGATATCCCGTCAGGAATGGGCGGAGATGTGATCAATGAAAAAGAGCTGGATCAAAACAGCATCACAGCACACTTCACAGTGACTTTTCATGCCAAGAAACCTGTACATCTGCAGAGCTTTTCCGAGAAGCACTGTGGAGAGATATTTGTAGTGGATATAGGCATTGATGAAGAGAAATTGTGGAATATAGAGATATAACTAAACACACAAAAAGCGAGGATCATTTCCTCGCTTTTTAGCATTATTTTTTGCTTTCTTTTTCCTGTTTTTTTATGGCGTTCCAAAGGTCCAGCCCCTCTTCGACGGAGCTCACTTTCACATCTCCGAAAACGTGAGGGTGCCTTCTGACCATCTTTTCAGAAACGCACTGGACCACATCGTCCATTGTGAAACGGTCTTCTTCTGCTGCGATCTGAGCGTGCATCACTACCTGCAGCAGTACATCTCCAAGTTCCTCGCAGAGATTCTCGTCGTCTTTATTGTCGATGGCTTCGATGACTTCGCCGGACTCTTCCAAAAGGCACTCTTTCAGGCTTTCGTGGGTTTGTTTTTGATCCCACGGACATCCGCCGGGAGCCCTCAGCTGAGCGATAATATCTATAAAATCATCGTAAGTGTATTTCTTATCTGGCATTCTATCTGACATTGTAGCCTCCTCCCATCTTGTAGCCTCCAAGATCCAGGGTCACGAACTTGAATCCGCAGTCCTTTATGCCTTCGTTGACTTTGTCCATAAAATCGTCATCATAAAACTTGCTTCTGTCTTCAGCCGGTACTTCTATCCTGGCCAGATTTCCGTGATGGCGGACTCTGACCTGCTTGAACCCGAGATCTCTGAGGAAAACTTCGGTTCTGTAGATGGCTTCCAGCTTGTCCACTGTGATGACCTCTCCGTAAGGTATCCTTGAGGCAAGGCATGCGAATGCCGGTTTTTCCCAAAGGGGCATACCGTTTTCAAGGGTGAGTGCAGAAGCGAGCGCAGTTCTGCCGCTGCCGTTATCATCACCCGGAATACCGTCTTCGGCCAATAGTTTCAGCGCCTCGCGAATATCAGCCTTAGTCATACCGGCTTCTTTCAATGGGCTGACTACCTGGAGCTCCGCAAGGGCTTTGTGCCCCGGCCTGTAATCTTCCATATCATCAAGGTTAGTCCCATCGGCAAGAATGCACCCTTCTGCCTCGGCACGGTTTTTCAGCATAGTGAATATTTCCTTTTTGCAAAGATAGCACCTGTCGACAGGGTTATGCTCGATCAGTGGCAGCACATGATCCATGGGGATCACGGCATGGTTGATTCCAAGGGCTTCGCATAGATCTTTGGCATAATCCACTTCATCCTGAGCCAGGTGAGGCCCGCAGGCAGTTGCTGCAGCGACACCGTCCGCCCCGAGGGTTTTCCTTGCGAAAGCAAGCAGAAAGGCACTGTCTACGCCTCCTGACAGTGCCACAAGCATTCTACCGTATTCTTTTAACGTCCCTTCAAGTTTCCGGAGTTTATCATTTAAAGTCATATCAGATCTCCCATCCCTTATCGCTGATTGACGATATTACTTCTCGCATGTGCGCATAGCGAGGATGGTTTCTTCAAAGAGCTTTTCCAGCTCCCATCCCAGCATTTCTGCACCTTGGATTATGATATCTCTGCTGCAGCCTGCAGCGAATTTCTTGTCCTTGAATTTTTTCTTTACGGATTTGACTTCCATGTCCTGAACGCTCTTTGAAGGGCGCATCAGTGCAGCCGCCCCGATGAGTCCTGTGAGTTCGTCGCATGCAAAGAGCACTTTTTCCATTTCATGTTCAGGCTGTACTTCGATGCCGTCCATGCCCCAGGCATGTGAAACGATGGCGTTGATCATTCTGTCATCGATACCGGCTTCTTTAAGAAGTTCCGGAGCTTTGAGGCAATGCTCTTCCGGCCACATTTCAAAATCGATATCGTGGAGCAGCCCGACCATGCCCCAGAAGTCTGCTTCGTCACCATAGCCGAGTTTTTCTGCGAAGTAACGCATAACTCCTTCTACAGTTTCGCCATGGTAGATATGAAAATCTTCTTTATTGTATTTCTTCAAAAGTTCAAATGCTTCTTCTCTTGTTTTCATTGCAGTCTTTCCTCCTTGCTTGGCAGCTGTGCGATTATGATGGCAGCAAACATGATAATGCATCCGATCACTTCCCTTACGGCCATTACTTCGCCCAGGAATATCATGCCTGCGATAACACCGAATACTGATTCCAGTGAAAGTATCATTGAAGCTGAAGTTGGATCGGTATATGCCTGACCTGTAACCTGGAAGGTATATGCCACGCCGCAGCTCATGATTCCCACATAGCAGAGAGGGAACCAGGATCCCAGGATGTTTTCCCATGTAGGAATGTCAAAACCGAGGGCCGGATCCAGAGGGAAAATGAGGATGATTGATACGATCCCTGCCACGAAGAACTGTATGCATGACAGCTTGACACCGTCTACTTTTGGTGAGAAATAGTCAACAGCCAGAATATGTAATGCGAAGAACAAAGCGCAGATCAGCATGATGGCATCGCCTTTGTTTACTCCGCCAAGACCGCCTTCTGCAGGAATGCAGAGAAGATAAAGCCCAACGATCGCTGCGAACACACAGGCCCATACCACAGGACGTATTTTTTTTCTTAAGAAAATCAGTCCGATCAATGGTACCAGCATCACATAGAACGGTGTGATGAATGCCGCCTTGCCGGCTGTAGTATAAAAAAGTCCGACCTGCTGGATATTGCCTGCCAACATCAGAGCAAGCCCGCATACTGTGCCGCCGATCAGCAAGAGCTTGTTTTCGGCCTTCTTGGCAGCCGCTATTTCTTCAGGAGAACGATCATCAGGTGCTGCCTTGGATGAATTTATCTTTGACATAAACCATATAACAGGCAGCAGTATGATTCCGCCTATAACTGTTCTGATACCGTTAAAAGCGATAGGTCCGATGAGGTCCATACCTTCTTTCTGTGCAACGAATGCTGTTCCCCAGATGATAGCGGTGGTGAGCAGCATCAGGTTGCCTTTCATCTTTTCTTTCATCAGGTATCTCCTTTCATTTTTATACGTATGTTATCAAACATTATATCAAATCAGAGAGTTGTTGCCAAACATATAAAGCGTAAAGGTGTTATTTGTTTTGGAAAAAAACATCAAGGAATTCCTTGGAAAAGTGGATGCGTGAGAAAATATACAGCTTGCCGTAGAATTCCATGTCACTGTCTGTGGCAAAAATCGACTTGAGCTTGTTGAGTCTGTACCTTATTGTGTTTTTGTGCTGGAACAGCTTCTGTGCAGTCATATCAACATTGCCGTCACATAAAACCAATGTGATGAGCGTTTCAAGGAGCGGCGAGCGTTGTGATGCTGACTCAGAGAGCTTCTCCAGCATTTCTTCATAGTAAAGGCTGGGACCCAGAAGATATCTGTCTTTGAATATGATGTGATCAAAGGGTGCTGTAGATATTTCGGCTATGGTCCTGCCGTCCAGAATCCCGCTGGTGTTGGCGAAGATAGCATCGACCAGTATGGTGCTTATGTCATCAACACCCATGATGAAACTGCTCAAACCTACACATGTTTCGTTCAGCGAGCTTTGGCTGCTGAAGCAGGAGATGAGTGCGCTTTTGAATTTATCCAGCGTCTCAGAATTTGCTTTACTGGCTGATACGATCAGGAAAATCCCGCGCTTATATGCGACGAAGGAATATATGAACTCGGTATCATCTATGGTATCGGGTATGCCGATGCCCTTATCCATCAGAACACTGTTGTACAGCTCCAATGATTCCTGTGAGATGTTTGAAGTATCGGTGCGGTTGGAAATATAAGCACAGATCATTGCCCCGGAATGAAAGAAAGGATTGATCTTTTTCAAAAGATTCTCCTTTTCCAAAATATCCAGGTTTTCATTGGATATGAGGGAATCCAAAAGGATTTCATTAAAGGATGTGTACAGACTATTCAAGGTTTCGTTCTTGATCAAATATAAGACCTCATCAATATAAGTGTCCGTGAAAAACATTATTGGCACTCCATGGACGTTTGAGTACTCCTTGATATCTTCCGGAAGATCCTTGTAATAAACATCCTTTATGGCAATGGCAGATACATGATTGTTGATCAGCAGCTTTAAGGATTTTTCTACAGCTTCGGGATCGTCCTTGAAGGATGATAAAGTAGTTATGACAAACTCTCCCTTATCAAAGGATTTTGTTATCTGAAGATCCTGCTCCCATTCGAAGAAACCGGCACTGGTAACCTTGTTGTTGAGGCCGCTCTTGCCTGAAACGATGCGAAAATCTTTGAACAGGGGTTTTGACATGAGGTTGGTTACAGTTGGCATATGGACACCTCCTTGTACTTTGTACAAACATATTACCCTATTTTTATGAATTATCCAATTGAATTTTGTGGTTAGTATAGTAAAATTAAACTGCAAGCTAGGTTTGACTAATAACGGTGCCGCATAGGTATAACCCATATAATTATCAAGAGTGGATCGAATCCTCACCCAATATTTCGATTCACTCTTTTTCTTTAGTGTGATATCATATCTTCATGGATAGAAACATAAAAGACAGGCTGTATATAGCCACGGTTTGTGCAGAGCACGAAGAAATAATAGAAAAATACGGTGTTGGCGTGGAGCTGGATCAGTTCTGCCAGGCAGAGAGGATGGACGAGCCCTTGAAAGGAGAGGCTTGTGCCGAGATAGAAGCGCTCATTGGGCTGGCCGGCAGGTGTACTTTGCATGCGCCTTTCAGTGAGATTTTCCCGGCAGCAATAGACCCAAGGGCTAGGCAGCTAGCCATGGAAAGGCTGCAGCAGGCGGCCGGCTTTGCGGTGCGGTATAAAGCGAAGAAGATGATCGTGCATTCAGGATATGTGCCGCTGGTGTTCTTTAAGGAATGGCATGAAGACAGATCCGTAGAGTTCTGGGAAGAAATGATGGCAGGCAGGAAAGATGGTCTGCAGATCGTGATCGAAAACGTCATGGATGATGAACCGTACATGATAGTGAAGATGATGGAAAGGATCAAAAATCCAAATGTTCGTCTCTGCTTCGATGTTGGCCATGCTTCGTGTGTCAGCAAGGTGCCTGTAATGGAATGGCTTGAAGCGATGGCGCCGTATTTGGGACACATTCATCTGCACAACAACGATGGCACTTACGATTTTCATAAACCCATATTCGACGGCGAAGTGGATATGGAAGCTTTTCTCGATAAAGCCATCGAACTGTGTCCTGCAGATACGACGTTCACCATCGAGAGCCTGGAAGGTCTCAGCTCCATGGAATGGCTCAAGGAACGCGGATATCTGGGATAGATGATTTTAACGGTGCCTGCTTTGGTTGATGGACGAAAACGTGGCTTTTCTGTCGGAAAAGTAGAAAAAAGACACGTTTTTAGAGGTTCTAAGCCCACAAATGATGAGAAGACGAGTGTATGTTTATACAAGGAGTGAAAATGCAGATGGAAAAACTGCTTGAGATAATAAATGGAATAGAAGAACCTGATCAGAGAGCCATGGAGGCGGCCATGGAAAGGCAGCAGTCTCTCGCAAAGCCTCCGGGGAGTCTGGGAGCCCTTGAAGATATCTCTGTGAAGATGGCGGGAATCACCGGAAATGTCTTCAATGACATCGCCAGAGGATGCGTAGCAGTGTTCTGTGCAGACAACGGTGTTGCGGAAGAAAATGTATCCTCTGCACCGCAGAGCGTGACCATGGCCCAGACAGTGAATTTCACGAGAAGGCTTACAGGAGTTGGTGCTTTGGCGGAGAGTTTCGGAAGTGAGCTGTTGATCGTGGATATGGGAGTGAAGCATCAAATACCTGCTGAGTTTTATGATAAGATCCCGCTGTGGAATACGAGAAAGATAATAGACCGACGCATAAGACCGGGAACCGATAATCTGGCCAATGGTCCTGCCATGAGCAGAGAGGAAGCCCTTAAGTGTATCATGACAGGCATAGAGATGGCAGGTGCCGTTCGCAAGGCCGGATACGACATCATGGGTGTCGGTGAAATGGGGATCGGAAACACCACCACCAGCGCAGCGGTGCTGTCGGCCATCACCGGCATGGACAGCGACGAGACTTGCGGTAAAGGCGGCGGTATAAATGATGCCTCCTTCGCACGAAAGAAACAAATAGTAGACGAGGCATCTGCAGAGTATCGCGCAAAAGGCGGGACTGCAGATCCTGACGATATGATCGACATACTTGCCCGCATGGGCGGATTCGATATATGTGCCATGACAGGAGCCTATATAGGTGCGGCGGTAAACCAGCTGCCTGTGGTGATCGATGGATATATATCTGCAGTGGCTGCTTTGGCGGCATATATCATTGCTCCAAAGTGCAGGGAGTATATGTTCGCATCCCACAAATCGTGGGAAAAGGGTTATTCTCTGGCCATCGACAAGCTGGAGCTGAAACCGTTCCTGACCCTTGACATGAGGCTTGGGGAAGGAAGCGGATGTCCTATAGCCTTTGAGATCATAAGAGGTGCATGCGATGTGATGAGGAACATGGCCACATTTGAAGAAGCTGAAATAAACGACGATTATCTGGAAGAAATAAGAAAAGGCGACTGCTTTTAGCAGCCGCCTGATTTATTAGTCGATAACAGGTTCGTATCCGTCATATTCGCCTGCTGCGATGGATGCGATGGTGCTGAGAGTTCTGTCGATATCGCCTTCTGTACAGTAAGGAGCAAGGCCCAGTCTTACTACCCCGTCAGGCAGGTTCAGAGCTTTCATTGTTTCGATGGCATAGAAGTCTCCGTTCCAGCAGTTGATGGCTTTGGAGCCCAGAACCTTTGCAACGAATTCGTTGGAGTAGTTATCCATTGTGAATACTACGGTAGGAGTTCTTGGCTGACCTTCAGCAGGACCGTAAACGTTTACGCCGGGGATCCTTCTCAGACCCATTCTCAGCTTAGTTCCGAGAGGCTCTTCGTAAGCATCGATAGCCAGCATGCCTGCAACCACATATTTTCTTCTGCCTTCCAGACCCTTGACTTCGTCTTCAAAGTATTCTATGTATTTTTCGCCGATGGAAGCGATGAAGTTTACTGCAGCTTCGCATCCGCGGAGGTGTTCGTACTGAGGTGTACCCATGTGGAACTGTCTTGCACCTTCGGCGATGTCAGGTGCGCCTGCGTTGTTGATTTCCAGTCTTTCCAGATGTTCCTTCTTCAGATAGATGAGACCCATATGAGGTCCGAACCACTTATAAGGTGAGCATACGAGGCAGTCTGTATCTATGGCTTTGACGTCGATAGGCAGATGTGCAGCATAGTGGACTGCGTCGATAACTGTGAAAGCTCCCACTTTGTGAGCTTCGTCGATGAACTTCTTGACATCGGTGATGGTTCCGATTCCGTTTGCTGCCCAGTTTACGGCAACCAGTTTAGTCTTATTGCTGAGTTTGGATTTGAAATCTTCGAAATCCAGCTGCTGAGTTTCAGGGTCAAGACGTACTTCTTTGATGACGCATCCGTATCTTGCCAGTGATCTCCATGGCTGGATATTGCACTGGTGGTCGATCTGAGTAACGATGATCTCATCGCCTTCTTTGAATTCCTTGGAAATGTTTGCTGCCAGATTGTAGTTGTTCTGAGTTGATGAACAGTTATAGCCAACTTCGTCAACATCACAGCCCAGGAAATCTGCGCCTGCCTGTCTTGCGGCGATCTCGATATCTCCCTGTTTGAGGCCTGCTCTGAAGTTGCCGTCTTCATTGGCGTTGTCATAGATCATATATCCTGTGATAGCATCCAGTACGCTCTGTGGTACTTGTGTGCCTCCGGGACCATCCAGATACGCGATAGGTGTGCCGTTTATTTCCAGCTTGCATGCAGGGAATTCCTTACGCAGAGCTTCAACATCAAATTTAAAAGCCATTTTCATCCTCCTCGTATAAAACATTTTCAGAACCGGATAGCGATCCGGTCAGAATCGTTGATCGTAATATAATTATAGCTTTTTACCAAAAGATTACAAGTGTTGGAAGTAACAAATAACATTGCAGAATTTGTATAAAGTACAAAGAAAATGTATGGTATAATGAACGCATACGATCGATACGGCGTTGCCGCAAGGAAGCGTTCATTGAAATGCGCGGCGACAAGCTTGCGCATTATAATAACGCATACGATCGATACGGAAGTGAGTAAGGAGGCATTCAGTTGAACATATTCATCAGCGGCGGCTGCAAAAATGGAAAGTCGTATTATGCTCAGCGCAGAGCGAAAGCAATGGCTGAGGAACTTGGCGTGCCTCTTTATTACATCGCGACCATGATACCCCATGACGATGAAGACAGAGCCAGGATAAAAAGGCATATTGCAGAGCGTGACGGCTGGGGTTTTGAAACCATAGAGCAGGGGAAGTCGCTGCCTGCGGCTTTGGAAAACGAAGAAGTCGACAGAAACGGCGTGTTCCTTATGGACAGCGTGACGGCTCTTCTCGATAATGAGATGTTCGACGATACGGGAAATATCGATGAAGCTGCGCCCGAAAAGGTCAAGGCGGATGTTCTCGAATTTGCATCATTGACAGGGAACACGGTTTTTGTTTCGGATTACATATATGGAGATGCGGATGTTTACAGCCGGACGGTGGAGGATTACAGGCGAGGACTGGCCTCCATCGACAGAGCGCTGGCGGAAGTTTGTGAAGAAGTGATCGAGATCGCCTACGGCACAGAGGAGAGATGGAAATGAAATACATAAGAGGATTTCTGATGGCATGGGGCAACTTCAGCGCAGTGCCGTGTCCGTATCACAAATGGCATGAGAACTCAAGAAAAGCCATGCTTTGCATGCTGCCTGTGGTTGGCATCATGCTGGCTGCCATAACCATAATCGCCTGGTGGATACTGGATATGATAGGTGTGCCGCCAATTCTTACGGGAGCATTGATCACAGTGGTGTACTTCCGCTGCAGCGGATTCATACACCTGGACGGATTTATGGACTGCAGCGATGCTATTTTATCCAGAAGACCGGAGCTGGAAGAACGGCAGAGGATACTTAAAGCTTCCGATGTGGGGGCTTTCGCAGTCATCAGCGTGGTAATGATGTTCTTAGTGTTCGCAGCATCCATGATAACACTGGCTGAGGATTTTTCTCTGATTCGGGCGGGTATACTGTTTGTGATAATGACAGTATCAAGAAGCACAGCGGCGGATAGTGTCGGAAGAAAAGCACCGATGAAGACCAGTCAGTATGCCGATATGGTTGGCGAAAGCGGTGACAGTCAAAACGCTTTCGGATTCGGCGAAAGTGCGATCATTGGACTGATAATGGCCTTCGTGATATTGATGACACCACAGATCATTACGCTGGGAAACGGCTCGCCGTCATTTTTGCTTTATTACGCGCCTGTAGCAGTTATAGTGCTGGCTGCGGCATCAGCTGCAGGAGCCTATGCCGTAAAACAGCTGGGCGGCATGAGCGGTGACATAGCCGGTTATATGATAGTTATGAGTGAAACGGCAGGGGTCTTGACTGCAGCTGTATTGGCCGCACTTCTGATTTGATATTAACGAAAAAGAGCCAACCGCAGCACGAGAAGAGACCTAACTTCAGCAGGTGAAGAATGCCTGTGGTAAGGCAAACCAAAACGATAAGGAGAAAACCATGATATTGATTTTCGGCGGAGCATTCCAGGGAAAGCTGGAATACGCTAAGAACAATTATAATATAAAGACGATCCACGACTGCGGAGCAGGCGTTTCGCCTGAGGCGGGAGATGGCTTTGCGGGCACCGAGCCGGACTTTGGGAAAGACGCAGTGTGCGCTTTGGAAAAGTTTGTGCTCAGGTGCGTAAGAGAAGGACGGGAAGCGGCAGACTTTTTCAAGGAAAACAAAGAAAAATGGCAGGACAAAGTCCTGATCCTCACAGACGTTTCCCAGGGGATAGTTCCCATGGATGCAGAGCTGAGGGCTTTTCGCGAGATGAACGGCAGGCTGATGCTGTACCTGGCCGGTGAAGCCGATGAAGTCATAAGAGTATTTTGCGGGATAGGAAAGAAGGTTAAATAATGAAGTCGAAGATATGTCTCATAAGACATGGCATAACTGAAGGAAATAAGAGAAAATTATATTACGGACATTCGGACATCGATCTGGCGCCGGAAGGTGTGGAGGAATTGAGGGAACAGGTCGCATCGGGTCTTTATCCTGACGGCGAGGGAGCTGATTTTTATACGACAGATCTCAAGAGGACGCATCAGACTTTGAAGCTGATATATGGCGACAGGGAATTCACTCCGATGGCATCTCTTAAGGAAATAAATTTCGGTGATTTCGAAATGAGGAGTTATCAGGAATTGAAGGATCTGGATGAATATCAGGAATGGCTGAAAAACCCCAAGGATGACACTTTGGCACCGCCAAACGGGGAGAGTATCAGGAGTTTTTACGACAGGATCTCGGCGGGGTTCGAGGATCTTAAAAACCGCCATGTGCTGAAGGCCCTTTCCATGAGGCATAAGGAGGAAGACGCTCTTTCTATCGTAGTGTGTCACGGCGGGACCATATCGGCAGTTATGGAAAACATATTCCCGGGAGAAAAGGACAATTTTTACAAGTGGATCCCGGATCCCGGTCACGGATATATGCTGACGCTGGAAGACGGTACAGTTGTCGCAGCGGATCCGTTTTAACAGAAAGGAGCAGACTATAAATCATGAATATCAAGAATACAGTAACTGAACTTATCGGCGGAACACCGCTGCTCAGACTTCGCAAAATGGAAGAAAAGTTCGGTGCATGTGCCGAGGTAATCGCCAAAGTTGAATTTTTCAATCCGGCAGGAAGCATCAAAGACAGAGTTGGGTACAACATGGTCATCGAAGCCGAAAAATCAGGCAAACTGAAGCCGGGCGGGACCATCATCGAACCCACCAGCGGCAACACGGGCGTAGGCATCGCCATGACTGCAGCGGCAAGGGGCTACAAGGCCATAATGGTAATGCCTGAAAGCATGAGCGTGGAAAGGCGCACGCTTCTGAAAGCCCTCGGGGCAGAGCTGGTGCTGACAGATAAAGCCCTCGGCATGCAGGGCAGCGTGGAAAAAGCCGAAGAACTGGCAAAAGAGCTTCCGGGCAGCATCATCGCAGGACAGTTTGTTAACCCTGCCAACCCGCAGGCTCATTATGAAACCACAGGTCCTGAGATCTGGGCAGACACTGATGGACAGATCGATATCTTCGTGGCCGCTTTCGGAACAGGAGGCACTGTATCCGGCGTAGGAAGATTCCTTAAAGAGAAAAATCCTGACATCAAAATCATAGCCATAGAACCGGCGGCTTCACCGCTGCTCACCGAAGGCAAGGCCGGTCCTCATAAGATCCAGGGGATCGGAGCCAACTTCATCCCGGAAGTGCTGGATAAGAATGTGATCGACGAGGTGGTGACTGTGGGTGATGACGAAGCCCTCGAAACCATGAAAGAAGTGGCATACACAGAAGGTCTTCTTGTAGGAGTATCGTCGGGAGCTGCAGTATACGCGGCCGGACAGATCGCTTCGAGACCTGAAAACGCCGGCAAGAGGATCGTGGTGATCCTGCCTGATACAGGCGAGAGATATTTGAGTATTTTTTGATAATACGAAGAACAAAGACTCTAAACCTGTACTCACAAGAAAATACACGAACAATAAAATAGAAGCATTTGAAAATAGTTCGTCAAACGTTCAAATTTCAAAGTTTTTACCACGATAATTGTTGCGATTTTATGGCAAAAGTGCTAACATTATGCTGAGATATTAGTGCACTTAGAACCATTTTTATATAGCTATAAGAAAGGACGATTATTCATGGTAAGAAGAATCTACGTAGAAAAGAAAAAAGGCTTTGATGTGGAAGCGGCATCTCTCTTTAATGATGTTAAGGAAAACCTCCACCTTGATGCCCTGACAGCAGTAAGAATATTGAACCGCTATGATGTAGACGGCATAGATGACGCTACTTATGAGGCGGCTAAGTTTTCGGTGTTTGCAGAACCTGCCATAGACGTGGTGTATGAAGAAACCATGCCTGAGGATGTGTGTTCTGCTAATTTTTTTGCAGTGGAATACCTGCCGGGACAGTATGACCAGAGAGCAGACTCTGCAGCACAGTGTATCAAACTGATGAATGCTGAAGCAGACGCCACTGTAAAATTCGCAAGAGTGATCGTTCTGGAAGGCGGCCTCAGTGAAGCGCAGGTGGAAGCAGTAAGAGGATACTGCGTAAATCCTGTTGATTCCCAGATCGCAGCAATGGAAAAACCTGAAAACCTCGAAATGGAAACTACAGTTCCTGACGACGTTGCCATCATCGAGGGCTTCAGAAGTCTGGACGAAGATGCCCTTGAAACTTACAGAAAAGAAATGGGATTTGCCATGAGTCCTGCAGACATCGCCCTTATCCAAAAATACTACAGAGAAGACGAAGACAGAGATCCTACCCTCACAGAACTGAAGGTAGTGGACACATACTGGTCAGACCACTGCAGACATACAACATTCAACACAACTCTCGAAGAAATTACTTTCGAAGACAGCCCTTACGGACAGCTGGTAAAGGACGCTTTCGATCAGTACATGGCCATGAGAGCTGATGTTTACGGAGAAAGAGAAAAGAACTTGTGCCTGATGGATATGGCATGCATCGGAACCAAGTATCTGAAAAAATATGACAAGATAGATAACCTGGATGAATCAGAAGAAATCAACGCATGCAGCATCAAGGTCAAAGCCAAGATCGACGGTAAGGAAGAAGACTGGCTGGTTATGTTCAAGAACGAAACCCATAACCACCCTACAGAGATCGAACCTTTCGGCGGTGCTGCCACATGTCTGGGCGGAGCCATCAGAGACCCGCTCTCAGGCAGAGTTTATGTATATCAGGCCATGAGAGTAACAGGTGCGGCTGACCCTAGAAAGCCTATCGAAGAAACACTGGCAGGCAAGCTCCCTCAGAGAAAGATTACTCAGGAAGCAGCTGCAGGCTACAGCTCATACGGAAACCAGATCGGTCTTGCTACAGGTCTGGTAGATGAAGTTTACCATGAAAATTACGTTGCCAAGAGAATGGAAATCGGCGCTGTTGTAGGGGCTGCTCCTGCAGATCACGTTATCCGTAAAGTCCCTGCCAAAGGCGACGTTATCATCCTGGTGGGCGGCAGAACAGGCCGTGACGGATGCGGCGGAGCAACAGGCTCATCCAAAGAACATACAGAAGACTCCATCAACCAGTGCGGAGCTGAAGTTCAGAAGGGCAACCCTCCTGTGGAAAGAAATATCCAGAGGATGTTCAGAAGAAAAGAAGTTGCGACTCTCATCAAGAGATGTAACGACTTCGGAGCAGGCGGCGTTTCGGTTGCCATCGGCGAACTGGCTGACGGCCTTGAGATCGATCTGGACAAAGTTCCTAAGAAGTACGACGGTCTCGATGGAACGGAACTGGCTATTTCAGAATCCCAGGAAAGAATGGCAGTCGTAGTAGAAGCTGACAAGGCTGAAGAATTCATGGGATATGCTTATGAAGAAAACCTGGAAGCTACTCAGGTGGCTGAGGTTACAGATACCAACAGAGTAAGGATGTACTGGAGAGGAAAATGCATCCTGGATCTTTCAAGAGACTTCCTCAATACAAACGGCGCACAGCAATTTGCTAAGGCTCACGCAAAGGCTCAGCCGGCGGCTGGCGAAGGGCTTGCTGATCTCCTCAAGGAAACCAAGAGCAAAGAAGAACTTCTCGTTGACCTCAACTGCTGCAGCAAGAAGGGTCTCATCGAAAGATTCGACTCCACCATCGGTGCTGCTACAGTACTGATGCCGCTCGGCGGTAAGTACCAGCTTTCACCTGCAGCAGGTATGGCAGCTAAACTTCCTGTGGTTACAGGCGAAACCGATACAGCAACCATCATGGCTTACGGCTTCGACCCTGAGCTGGCAACAAAGAGTCCTTTCCACGGAGCACTTTATGCAGTGGTTGATTCAGTTACCAAGATCGCAGCAATGGGCGGAGATTACAGGACTATCAGGCTCACATTCCAGGAATACTTCGAAAAGCTGGGTGAAAACCCTGCAAGATGGGGCAAGCCAATGGCAGCACTGCTGGGAGCACTGAGAGTACAGAAGGAACTGGAGATCCCATCCATCGGCGGTAAGGACAGTATGTCCGGAACATTCATGGACATCGACGTTCCTCCTACACTGGCATCATTCGCCATCACCACCATCGATGCAGGCGAAGTAGTGTCAACAGAATTCAAGAAGACAGACAGTAAATTAGTAGTGCTGACTACACCGATAGATAAGAACGGAGTAATCGACTTCGACGCTTACAGAAAGAATCTGCTGAAGGTGAGAGAACTGGCAGCAACAGGAAAACTGCTGGCAGCCAACACCATCGGAAGAGGCGGACTTTACATGACTCTGGTGAAGATGGCTGTAGGTAACGGCATCGGAGCCAACGTAAACGTACAGGGAGATATCCTTTCTCCTATGTACGGATCAGTTCTCGTTGAGATCCCTGCAGATAAAGATATCGACCGCATCATGGAAGGTGCCCTTTATGCCCAGATCGGTACGACCACTGCAGACGGCAAGCTGACAGTGAACGGCGAAGGAGAAGATGTGGCAGCTATCATAGTTAAGTGGCAGCAGCCTATCGAAAACGTATTCCCTGTAAGAACTGCAGAATACAAGAACAAGGTGGACAAGACACCTGTAGAAAGAACTTTATATACAGAAAGAAACAGCGCAGGTCCTAAGATCCGGATCGCAAGGCCAAAGGTAGTTATCCCGGCATTCCCCGGAACAAACTGCGAAGTGGATTCAGCGAGGGCTTTCCGTAAGGCAGGCGCAGAAGCAGATATCCACATCATCAGAAACCTGACCACAGCTCAGCTGGAAGAATCCATCGCTGAACTGGAAAAGAAGATCAGAGAAAGCCAGATCATCATGATCCCGGGCGGATTCTCAGGCGGAGACGAACCGGATGGATCAGCCAAGTTCATCACAGCAGTATTCAGAAACCCTGCCATCAAGGAAGCAGTAACTGACCTTCTTGAAAACAGAGACGGTCTGATGCTGGGTATCTGTAACGGATTCCAGGCTCTCATCAAGCTGGGTCTCGTACCTTACGGTGAAATCAGAGACATGGAAGATGACAGCCCAACTCTCACATACAACAAGATCAACAGACACCAGTCAAGTCTGGTGAGAACAGGTATAACATCCGTCAAGTCACCATGGCTGGCAGGCGTGGAACCGGGAGAAGTATTCACTATTCCTATTTCCCACGGTGAAGGCCGCTTCATCGCAAGCCCTGAGCTGGCAGCACAGCTTATGGCAAATGGACAGGTTGCTACCCAGTACGTTGACTTCGACGGCAATCCTTCAATGGATATCGCCTTCAACCCTAACGGATCAGTGATGGCCATCGAAGGTATCACATCACCTGACGGCAGAGTATTGGGCAAGATGGGTCACTCAGAAAGAATCGGCAAGAACCTGTACAAGAACGTGATCGGTGAAAAAGACCAGAAGATCTTCGAA